>DBKW01000071.1 GCA_002298665.1 Verrucomicrobia bacterium UBA740
CACCGTTCCGGCGCAACGGCGGCAAAACGGCGGCGCAATACGTCACCGCACTCGCCCAGGCGAAATGAGAAAGCAGGAAAATGAAAGAAACCTCGCACGCCGTTGCCAATCTCGCTTAAATTCAACAGCCCGCCCCCGCGGCTTCGGCTAAAACGCCGCGGAAGCCCGGCTAAAACGCCGCGGGGATTCAGTTCGATCCCCGCCCCGTATCCCGCAACGCCTCCAACTCGGCGTCCGTAAACGGCGCGAGCCCCTTCCGCCGCAGATACCGCCGCGCCCGCAAATACGCCACACGCGCGACGGACGTCGTCTCCTTGCCCAGAAACGCGGCATTCTGGCGCGTCAAAAAGTCCGTCTCCCAACTGCCGTCCGCCCGCTGCGAGGCCACAATCGCCTGCAACGCCCCCGCATCCGCGGCATATGCCACCGTGTAAATGCGCGGTGGCGCTATTTTCGCGGGCGCCGGACTCCACAAAATCGCGAGTCCCGCCACGAGAACCACCCCCGCCGCGGTCAGATAGCCGACCTTCCACGCCGCAAAACGCCGCGGACGCGCCTCTTCGAATGGCGTCCGCACGCGCCGCACAAGCCGGCGGTAGTCCGGACCCAGTTCCTTCAATGTAGCCTCTAAATCCTTATTCATGCACGATTTCCCTCAATTTGCGCAAGGCGTTGAACATGCGCGACTTGACCGTTCCCTCGGGAATGCCCAGGATTTTCCCGACTTCCGCATACGGCAGATCCTGGAAGACCCCCAACTCGACGACTTCGCGGAGCGGTTCCGAAAGCTGTCCGACCGCCCAACGGACGTCTTCCCGCGTGCAGGGCGCCGAAACGGCCGGCGGCTCCCTGTTGCACTCGTACAGTTTTTCGCGCTTTTCGCGCCGCAACAGGCGCCGTAGCGCGTCGATTCGGACCTGGCGCGCCAAAAGGAAGAGAAAAGTGGAGAGTTTCGCCGTTTCCTGATAGATACGGCGATAATTCCACAATCTGATGTACGTCTCCTGGACATAATCCTCGCTTTCATGATAGGAAACGCCAAGACGCCAGAAAAAGTTCAAAAGTTTTTTCTCGAACGTCTTGGCCTTCGCCATCAACGCGAGGTCCGCCGGCGTGACGTCCGCGACGGGTTCCGGCGCGGGAATCTTCGCCTCCTCCGGCGGCAAATCGTCCACAAACTCTTCCGCCATGTCCCCGGCCGGCCTTTTTACGCCAAAACGGTCTTCAAAACGCCTTCCAACTGGCGTTTGACGACCGCCTGCGAGAGTTCCCGCTCGAAAAACGTGCGGGCGGACTGGAAGTAGTGCTCCCGTTTTCCGGACCACCCCTCCCGATACGCTTCGACCGCCGCGACGAGCGCCCCCGGGTCGCCGGGCGGAATGAACTTGATCGCATCGCACGTCTGCGCGCTGGGCGGGTAGCCCGTGCAAAATTCGTTGATTGTCGGCCGTCCGCACGCCAAACACTCGTAGACCTTGTTCCCGATGACGCGCCCCGCCTTGGGCGTCGTGCCGAAAACCCCCAGCACCACGTCGTGCGCGCAAATCACCCGCGGCACGTCCACATACGGCACTTTGTCCAGAAACCGCACGTTCTTCAGCCCCGCCGCCTGCGCTTCCGTGGACGCCTTGTACGCCCCCCAGCCCAGAAAATCCCACTGGATCGGCAGGTTCTGCGTCCGCCGCGCCGCCTCCACTATGACTTCCGTCCCGTGCAGCGGAAGGTACGCGCCATGGTAAAGCACGTGGAAAAGCCCGTCTTCCGGCGGCAGAACCTCCGGCTGCGGCTTGAAAACCGCCTCGTCCGTCCCCGTGAAAAGCGTCGCCAACTTCCGCCGCGGAACCTGCAATACGTCCGCGCAGAAGTCGACATGGCAGCTCGTATCCCACGTCACCAGGTCGGGGAGGGACATCAACCGGCGCTCCTTGGCGAGCAACCGCCGCGCACGCGGCTCTTCCGCCCGCCACTTCTTCTGTTCGAGGACCTTCTTGTCCCAGGCGGATATCATCGGGTCGAAAACGACGCGGATGCCCCGGCGGTGCGCCCACCGGCAGGCCGCGGCGATATCCCGCTGGCGGGCGACCGGAACCCAAACGAGGTCCGGCCGGCTGCGCAAACCGCGCAAAAAGGCCTCGACATCCCCGAAACGCGGCCAGAACTTGACCTTGAAAAACGCGACATCCCAGCCCAATTCCTTGAAAAGCGCGATATAGACGCGATTGCGCGAATAGCCTTCATCGAAACGTCCCCACCACAGAACCTTCATATCGCACCCCTCTTGAATCTCAATACCGACGGTTCCGCCTTCCAAACGAAAGCGGCGATACACGCCCTGCAGGCCAACCCTGCGGACATAAGCGAACGGACATCTTCATTATTCTCTCCTTATTATACGCTTTATCCGTGCGAAAAGTCAACCCCCGGCGCCGAAACGCCCCGCGGCCGCTTTTGCGTCCGTTCGCCCGCCCTTGGGGAGAAGATCAGGGCTCGGCCCGCGAACCGCCGTCTTTTGCCACAATCCGGACCAGCAAGTCGGCCAGCTTGCGTTGTCCGTTGTCGTTCAAGTGGATGACGTCGTTCTTGCGGTAGTCCGTGGCCGGATCCAGCTGCAGCAGGTAGAAAGCGTAGCCGTTCTCTTTGCAAAACGCCCGCAGTTTCCGCTCTCCTTCGGTTTCTTCCGGCGCCGTCCAGTCGCCCACGACACGCGAATAGATCACGCCTCTTTCCGGCGCTTGACTGAAACAATATTTGAGCGCCGCCAAGCTGGCCTTTTCCGCCGCGTCCTTTGTCATTCCGCCGCGCACAAGGTCCTTCCTGGATACCAATCGGCTCGTCTTCTTTTCCCAGAAAGATTCGACACGCGGCACGATATAGCGATAAACGAGTTCCCACAACGCCGAGACGGGTTTCTTGTCCGGAAACGAACGCGTGCCGACGATGGGCGTATGGTCCGGCACGTCCCAAAGATCCCCGGGATTCAGCACGACGTAGATGGCCTCCGCACCGAAAGACCCGTATTTGCGCATGTATTCCGCACAATTGACGGGACCCCAACTGCCCGCCGAGCAATTCAAAATGCGGATGTGCCGCCCTTCCGCACGCAATGCTCTTTCCGCCAATGTGGTCGCCAGTTTGGCGTGGTCCGTCAAAACGCCTCCGTTGAGCACGCTATCCCCCAGCATCATAACGCGCCTCTCGCCATTCGTCAACACGGAACTCGGATAATCGTTGCGCATGGAGACGTCGTTGTATACGATGCGATTCCCGAATCTGCGGCAATCCTGGTTGGGCGCGAACAAATACTCGATCTTCGAATCGGCGATGGAAAGCGGCGGATCGCCTAACCCCAACCCGCGCCGGGCATATAACTCACCCATCCCCCCCCCCAATAAGGGTAAGCAGTAGGATAATCGAGACGAAAATCCCTGCTTTTCGCTTCCTGTTCACTGTGTTTTCCTTTCTTTTCATTGTCTATTTCCTTGCTAGTGTACCGTGACGCCTTCTAGTATAGCATTTCTTGTCGCCCCTGTACACCCGTCCAGTGAACTTCCAGACAGTCCCCCATTTCTCGCCACACGGAAAGGAGGCAACTCCGGCTTCCGCCCGGGGGACGCAAAATAATCCCCCCAACAATCAAATAAATATGGTATAATATAAGGAAATTATCTGGAGATTTGGAAATATGCATCCCTATCGTACGCATACGTGCAACCAACTGCGCGCCGCCGACGCCGGCAAGACCGTCCGCCTTTCGGGCTGGATGTACCGCCTGCGCGACCATGGCGGCATCCTCTTCGTCGACCTGCGCGACCACTACGGCCTGACGCAGATCGTCGTCCATCCTTCGCGTCCGTTCTTCGGTCTCGTCGAGAAGGCGCATCTGGAAAGCGTCATCACCGTAACGGGCGAAGTGAAACTCCGCACGCCCGAGACCATCAATCCCGATCTGCCCACGGGCGAGATCGAGATCGAGGCCAACGAACTCGTCATGGAAGGCGCCTCGGAAGTGACGCCCCTCTACATTCCGGACGAGAAGGCCGACGAGAGCGAGGACGTGCGCCTCAAGTACCGCTATCTGGACCTGCGCCGCGAGAAGCTGCACAAAAACATCGTCCTGCGCTCGAAGGTCATCCGCTTCCTGCGCGAGCAGATGTGGGCCAAGGGCTTCAACGAATTCCAGACGCCCATCCTGACGGCCTCATCGCCGGAAGGCGCGCGCGACTACCTCGTGCCCAGCCGCATCCACCGCGGCATGTTCTATGCCCTCCCGCAGGCGCCGCAGATGTTCAAGCAGCTCCTCATGGTTTCGGGCTTCGACAAATACTTCCAGATCGCGCCGTGCTTCCGCGACGAAGCCGCGCGTGCGGACCGCTCCCCGGGCGAGTTCTACCAGCTGGATATCGAGATGAGCTACGTCACCCAGGACGAAATCTTCGCCGTGGTCGAGGACGTCGTCTCGAAGACGTTCCGCGAATTCTCGACCTGGTCCTGCAACGACGCCCCGTGGCCGCGCATCAAGTACCGCGACGCCATGATGACGTACGGCTCGGACAAGCCCGATTTGCGCAATCCCCTGAAGTGGATCGACATGAGCGGCTTCTTCGCCAAGGCGTCCTTCAGGGCGTTCGCCGCGTGCGTCGCCAACGGCGGGCTCGTCAAGGGCCTGCTCGTCAAGGGCATCGTCGGCGTCGAGACGCGCACCTGGTTCGACAAGCGCGAAGCGTTCGTCAAGGAGAACGGCGGCAAGGGCCTGGGCTACATCTCCTGGACCAAGGAAGGCGAGCTCAAGGGCCCGATCGCGAAGTTCCTCACGCCCGAACAGCTCGAGGAAATGAAGGCGCTCGTCAAGATGGAGCCCGGCGACGCGCTCTTCTTCATGGCCGCGGAAAAGGACGAGTGCAACCGCCTCTCGGGCCTCGTGCGCACCGATATCGCCAACCACCTGACGAACAACATCTGCGAAAAGGACTGCTACAAGTTCTGCTGGATCGTCGACTTCCCGTTCTTCGAGAAGGACCCCGAGACCGGCAAGATCATCTTCTCGCACAACCCCTTCTCCATGCCCCAGGGCGGACTCGAGGCGCTGAACGGACCCGATCCGCTGGCCATCGAGGCGTACCAGTACGACGTCGTGTGCAACGGCATCGAGCTCTCCTCGGGCGCCATCCGCAACCACCGCATCGACATCATGGAGAAAGCGTTCGAGATCGCGGGCTATCCGAAGGAAGTCGTCCGCGAGAAGTTCGGCTGCCTCTACAACGCGTTCCAGTACGGCGCCCCGCCGCACGGCGGCATCGCCCCGGGCGTGGACCGCATGGTCATGCTTTTGACCGATACGCCCAACATCCGCGAAGTCATCGCCTTCCCGATGAACCAGAAGGCGCAGGACCTCATGATGAACGCGCCGAACTACGTGACGGAGCAACAGCTTCGCGAACTCCACATCAAGATCCGCGGGACGGGGTCCGAAGCCGCCAAACCCGGGGTTTCGTGAAAGCGCTGGCGTTCACGCTGAAAACCTGGCCGCTTGTCGCGCTCGCGACAATCGGCCTGTGCTATCTTACGCAGGCGGTGGCCGGCTGGTTTGGCGTCGATTTGCCCGACCAGGCGAACATCGCCTTCGTGAAGGGGCATGCGGGCTGGAACGTGAAATTCGCCTTCATCTGCGCGCAGGTCGCGATCCTGATGCCCGTCGCCGAGGAAATCGTGTTCCGGTGGCTCCTGTGGCGGGCAACCAAACCGGGACGCCCCATTCTCGCCGCCGCAATCTCCGCCGCGCTTTTCGCCGCGGCCCACTATCTCGCCCAGCCTTGGCCGGACGCGGCATTCCTCGCGCTCTTCGTCTTCGGCCTGGCGCAGTGCTGGATCTATTCGCGGACGAATCACCTGTGGTGCGCGATGCTCAACCACGCGCTCTTCAACGTGACGAACCTCGTCCTTCTGTTCGTTCTGCCCGCCGCATGAAGGTTTGCTTCGAGACATTCGGCTGCCGCCTCAACCGGGCGGAAGCGCTCCAAACCGAGGCCGACTACCTCGCCCAGGGCTGGACGACGACCGACAGCCATTCCGACGCCGACCTCATCGTGGTGCGCGGATGCAGCGTGACGGCGCGGGCCCAACACGACTGCGAACGGCTGATCGACCACCTGCGGCGCAAATATCCCGTGAAACGCCTGATCGTGACGGGCTGCCTGCCCGGCGCACAGCGCGAAATCCGCCCCGCCGCCCCGGACGCGATACCGGTCCGCACGGCGCGCGCCTACCTCAAGGTCCAGGACGGGTGCAACGCCGCGTGCACGTTTTGCATCGTCCCGACCTTCCGCGGCAGAAGCGTCAGCGTGCCTTTCGACGAAGTTTTGGACCGCGCCCGGCGGTTCATGGACGCCGGCTACCGCGAACTTGTCGTGACCGGATGCAACCTCTCGCAGTATGCCGCGGACGGCAAGCGGCTGGTGGACCTGTTGGCGGCGCTGGCGCGGATTTGCGCCCCGACCTGCCGTATCCGCCTGGGCTCGCTCGAACCCGTCCCCGCCGCCCGGGATGTTGTCGCGCTCATGGCCGAAAACGCCGCGTTTTGCAAGTTTTTGCATCTGCCCATCCAATCGAACGCGGACCTCGTCCTGCGCGCCATGCACCGCCCCTACACCTCGGCCGACGTGGAATCCATCCTGAACGACGCGCTGAAACGCATGCCGCTCCTGGGTCTTGGGTGCGACCTCATGACGGGCTTCCCGGGCGAAACGGAGTACGACTTCCTCCGGACGGAGGTCCTGCTCGCGCGCTACCCCTTTTCGAAAGTCCACATTTTCCCCTACTCGGAGCGTCCGGGAACCGCCGCGGAAAGTCTGGGGGGCGTGGTCCCGCGCGAGATTCGCCTGGCGCGGGCCCGGCGGCTGGCCAAAACGGCCGAAGCGGCGCGCACGCGTTTTGCCGGGAAGTTCATTGGGCGCGACGTGACGCTCGTCGTGGAAGACGCCGCGCATCTGGCGGGCTGGACAAGCGAGTACCTTTGGTGCCGCGCCGCGGGCACGTACAACGAACCGACCGCCCGCAAGAAACTGCGCACCCTGCACGTCATCAGGACGGACGGCGACACACTCGTAGGAATACCCCTGTAATGGCCGGCGAAACGCAGAAAACCGCGGCGGTCTGCCTGCGCATCCATCCGTGGTCCCGCACGAGCCACATCGTTTCGTGGCTCACGCCCGACGGTCCCCTTTCCACGATCGTCAAGGGCGCCGTGCGCCCGAAAAGCGCGTTTCTAGGCCAGTACGACCTGAACTATACGTGCGAAATCCTCTACTATGTCCGCGGACGCCGGGGCTTGCACCCGTTGCGCGAATGCGCGCCCCTGAATCTGCGCGAAAACCTGCGCGGCGATTTCCGGAACCTGGCGCTGGCGGGCTATTTTAGGGAGCTGATGGTCCAGTTCGCCCCGGCGGGTGCCGAAGCGCAGCAGTGGTACGGCACGCTGGAAGACGCCCTGGAGAATCTGACGCACGCATCCGGCGCGGCGGCGTCCACCCGCCTCGGGTTTTTGCTGGACTTCGAGATCAAGGTGCTTTGCCTCGCCGGTCTCGACCCGCGCCTCGAGGCCAGGCAAGGGCTCTTTGTCCTTCGCGGCGCGCGCCAGATACCCGTTTCCGCCCCGGTGGCGCACTGCCTGCACAATCCGCGCGCCGAAAAGGACCTGTCGACCTTGCGCGACGCGGCCCGTGCGCTGGGCGTATTCTACATGTTTCATCTGGACACGAAGCCGGAAAACCGGCGGAATGTCCTCAAGCTGATTTCAACCTAAGATAAAGGAGAAAGCAAAATGACTAAACTACACATCGCTGGTACAGCACTGGTTGCCGCGGCAATCCTCGCGGGCTGCGCTGACAAGAATGAAACGGAAACAGCTTCCGTGAAGCAGGAGGCGGCGGCCCAGAAGGCGCAAGACCCCAACACCATCTTGCTCGTCGTCGGCGAAGAAAAACTGACCCGCGGCGCGTTGGACGCCCAGGTCGAGAAGATTCTCGTGGCGCAGGGCGACCGCATTTCGACGAACGACATCCCCTTCTTCAAGGCGCAGGTCGGCAACCAGATCGCCCAGCAGTTCCTCCTCCAGAACGCCCTGGCGCAGAAAGCCCGCGCGCTCGGCTACAAGGTGACGGACGAAGACATCAAGGCGCGCGAAGCCGACTTCCTGGAAGCCGTGAAAGGCCAGCCCGACGCCCCGAAGTCGCTCGAGGAAGCCGCCGAGAAGTCTCCGCTGGGCAAGGAACGCGCGATGGCCGAAATCCGCGACGGCATCCTGATCGACAAGATGCTCAAGGCGGAAGTCGTCGACAAGATGACGCAGGATTTCGCCGCCGAAGCCCGCAAGGAAATCGCCGCGGTCGAGAGCAACAACCTCGCGATCGTCCAGTCGCCCGTATTCGCCAAGGCGGAAGCCAAGCTGAAGGAACTCAAAGCCGAAATCGAAGCGGCCCCCGACAAGGCGGCGAAGTTCGCTGAACTCGCGAAAGCCAATTCGGACTGCCCCTCGAAGGAAAAAGGCGGCGATCTCGGCGAATTCTCACGCGGCATGATGGTCCCGGCCTTCGAAGAAGTCGCCTTCACCCTCGAGCCCGGAAAAATTTCCGACCCGGTCAAGACGCAGTTCGGCTACCACCTCATCATGGTGACGGAAAAGATCCCCGCCGTGGCCGCCAAGGACGGCCAGCCCGCGGAACCCGAGAAGGTCAAAGCCAGCCACATCCTCATCAAGACGCCCGTGGTGCGCGACGTGCCGAAGGCCGATGAACTGGAGAAGATCCTCAAGAGCATCGCCAGCCGCCAGAAAGTCCAGGCGTTCATCCTGGAAACCATCAAGGAATCCTCTAAAAACGGCCAGATCACCGTGGCGGAAGAGTTCAAGCAACTCATGCCCGCCAACGAGGCGGCGGAACAATCCCAAACAACGCCTGTTGAAAACAAGCCCGCGAAATGATATAATATCATCTCACATCTTGAAAGGATAATCGAAATGAGCCAGCATGCATCTCTTAAGGGTCACGGTAAGATCACCTCGAAGCGCAATGTTCTGAAGCGCTTCGAGCGCGTCAACCTTCTCCAGAAGCGTGGAGAGTGGAAGGAAGGCAGCCGTGGTCTGGGTCTGAAGAAGACGAAACCTGAGGCCTGATCGGCCTGAGAGTAAAAAAGGGAGAACGCGCGCATGTCGTGCGTTCTCCCTTTCCTTTTATAGACCTCCCGCAGGACAAACCCCCCGCGGGCAGAAACGCCGGAGGCGCCCGAAAACGACCCCAAACCGCCGCGGTTCGGTTCGGGGGCATTTCATCCGTTTTGCGAACGGGGGCGCGCGCACGCAAGGGAGACATTAGCGCACGGAACAACCGAAATCACACGCTTTTCTGCGAGTTTTCCGGTGTTTCGCGCAAGTTGCACGGACCCTAGCCGCGCTTTTTTAGACTAGGCTCGCCAGTTTTTCCGCCAGACCCACATAGGTCGCCGGCGTCAAAGCCAGAAGCCGCGCCTTGTCGTCCGCGGGAAGCGGCAACGCTTCCACGAAATCCCGCATGATTTCGGCCGTGACACGCCGTCCGCGCGTCAGTTCTTTCAGCCGCTCGTAGGGGTGGTCCATGCCGACTTTGCGCATGACCGTCTGGATGGGTTCGGCGAGGACTTCCCAGTTATGGTCCAAGTCCTCGGCCAGGCGTTCCGCATTCAGTTCGAGCTTGCCCAGGCCCTTGATTGTCGAGCGGATGGCGATAAGCGTATAGCCGAAGCCCACGCCCATGTTGCGGAGCGTGGTGGAGTCCGTCAAGTCGCGCTGCAGGCGCGAAATCGGCAATTTGCGCGCCATGAAGCCGAGGATGGCGTTCGCGAGGCCCAGATTGCCCTCGGAATTCTCGAAATCGATCGGATTCACCTTGTGCGGCATCGTGGAGGAGCCGATTTCGCCCTTCACCGTGCGCTGTTTGAAGTACCCCATCGAGACGTAGAGCCAGATATCGCGGTCGAAATCGAGCAGGATGCTGTTCCAGCGCTGGATCGCGTCGAAAAGTTCGGCAATTCCGTCGTGGCTTTCGATCTGGGTGGTCAGGCGGTTCTGGCGCAGGCCGAGCCCTTCGATGACGCCGCGGGCGAGTTTCTCCCAGTCCACCGCGGGATAGGCGGCCAGATGCGCATTGAAGTTCCCGACCGCGCCGTTCATCTTCGCCGGCATGACGAGACGGTCGATTTCCGCCGCCTGGCGCACAAGCCGCGCGGCGACGACGGCGAATTCCTTGCCGACCGTCGTGGGCGAAGCGGGCTGTCCGTGCGTATGGGCGAGCATGGGCACGGCGGCGTACGCCTGCGCGTCCGCGGCGATTTTCGCCGTCGTCTCGTCCATCGCCGCACGCAAAACCGCCTTGCCGTCGCGCAGCATGAGCGCGTGCGCCATGTTGTTGATGTCCTCGCTCGTGCAGGCGAAGTGGATGAATTCGGCACGCGACGCGAGGCTCGTATCCTTCACCTTCTCCTTCAGAAAGTATTCCACCGCCTTCACGTCGTGGTTCGTCGTCCGCTCGATTTCCTTCACGCGCCGGGCGTCGGCGAGGGAAAAGTCCGCCGCGATCGCGTGCAGCGCCGCGCGTTCCCCGGACGAAAGCGCCGGACATTCCGCGATTTCCGCGGCCTCGCACAAAGCCTCCAGCCAGGCGCATTCCACGCGCACGCGGCGTTTGATCAGCCCGAATTCGGAGAAAACGTCCGTCAATTCGGCGCATTTCGAGGCATAGCGCCCGTCAAGAGGCGAAATAGCAGTCAAAGTATCCAATTCCATGGCACATATTATACCATATCTAAGGCCGGACGCGAACCCCCTTTCCGCGCCTGCTCTCTCGCAATTTGCAGTCAAAACCACCCAATGGTAGGGGGTAATTTAACCGTGAAGAGAATGTAGAAAATGTAGACGAGGGAGGGCCCATGCCCCAACCCAACGGTAGGGGCCACAGACCCCTGTGACCCGCCGCCATTGGACGCCTCACGGGACGACCGGGACGGACGCGACATCCAAGACAGTCCCGGTCGTCTCGGATGTCCCGTTTACTCTTCTCTCTCTACAATTCTATCACTCTTTACGGCCAATATCAGATAGGCCCCACTCTCCACGTTCTCCTGATCTCCACGGCCATTTCCGTGCGGGCGGCAGGGGACTGCCGCCCCTACCGTTGGTTGGGGGGGGGGTGTGCGAAGCCCTTGGCGGAACGTTAGTGGAGCCTTTGTCGCCCCTCGGAGTTTATTTTTCCTGG
>DBKW01000097.1:0-214 GCA_002298665.1 Verrucomicrobia bacterium UBA740
GCAGGGGACTGCGGCCCCTACCGTGGGTTGGGGGGGCATGGTCCGGTGCGTGTGGGGCGTAGGCGTGTTCCGCCGCGCAACATTCCCCCTCCAACGGTAGGGGCGGCAGTCCCCTTCCGTCCGTTTTGATTGGGCCGTGTGGAGCGGCTAGGCCCCCCTACCATTGGGTGGGTTGGGCGTCCCCGTCGTGTAGGCGCGCGGTTTTAGACAGGAT
>DBKW01000097.1:243-6610 GCA_002298665.1 Verrucomicrobia bacterium UBA740
GGCGGGACGCGTCGCGGGCGTCCCGTCCGTCCCGCAGCCCTCGCGATATGCGCTCTCTGCGTGAGCTAAACCGAGTCGCGTGGGAGAGGCAGACGGAGGGCACGTTCGTCCTCTGGAGGCGAGCTGGAAAGACATGCGCGGACCGATCAAGGAACTATTCTGTTTTGTTATGGACATGTAAAATTCATGCTTGACGGTTATGGATGAAAAATGATAGACTAGAAGCATGGAAATGAGGCAGATCAGATATTTCGCCACGATTGCCCGCGAAGGGACGATTTCGCGCGCGGCGCGGAAGCTCGGCATCAGCCAGCCGGCGCTCTCGAAGCAACTTGGGGAACTGGAGGCGAGCCTGGGACAGACGCTTCTTGAACGCGGCGCGCGCACGGTAAAGTTGACCGACAAGGGCGAAGTCTTCCGCAAGCGGGCGGAGGAGATCCTTTCGCTCGTGGACTGCACGGTGCGCGAGGTGTCGTGCGGCAAGTCCAAGCTTTCGGGGCGCATCACCATCGGTGCGGCGGAGACGTTCGGCTTCGCGCTCGTCGCCTCCGCCCTGCGCGATCTCAACCGAAAGAATCCCGCCGTCTCGTTCCAGATCGTCTCGGGGAACGGAGAGGATCTCGCGGAGCGCGTCCAGAAGGGGACGCTCGATCTGGCGGTGCTGATCGGTCCGGGGCGGCTCGACGGATGCGACACGCTGTCGCTCGGCGTGTACCACTCGCTCGGGCTCGTTCTGCCCAAAGACGATCCGCTCGCGAAAAAGAAAGGCATCCAGCCGAAGGATCTGCCCGGGCGTCCTCTTCTCATGCCGCGGCGGATGCGGATTTCCGCCGAGATAGCGGGCTGGGCGGGCTACGACTACGCGAAGCTGAACGTGGTCGGCACGTTCAACCTGCTCTACAACGCCGCGCACGCCGTGGCGGAGGGCGTGGGCGCGGCGGTTTCCATCGACGGACTTGTCCCTGAAATGCTGGCAAGGCGACTTGTGTTCCGGCCGTTCGCCCCCGAGATCTACAGCGAGGCCTATCTCGCGTGGAAGGACAATGCGGAACTCACGCCAGCCGCGGCAGAACTCGTGAGACTGCTGCGCGGGCGCGTAAAGGAGTGTGCGGACATCAATGACTTCACGAAACGGGAATCCAAAGGAAAGGAGAACGCAAAATGAACAGAAGAGACTTCATCAAACAGTCGGCGACATTCGCCGCGGCAAGCGTCCTTTTGCCTGCCTGCGCCGAAAAGCCGTCCCAAACGAAAGGAGAAACCACCATGCCGGTCAAAGTGAAGAAAGGCAAGATCCTCATCGTCTATTTCTCGCGCAGCGGCAACACGCGCTATGCCGCGGAGACGTTCGCCAAAGCGTGCGGGGGCGTGCGGCTGGCCGAGATCAAGCCGGTGAAGCCCTACGCGCCCGATTACGACGACTGCTGCGACGAGGCCAAGCCCGAGTGCCGCGCGGGGACGCTGCGTCCGATCCGGAAGATCGAGGGGCTGGACGTCGCCGCGTACGACGTCGTGCTCGTGGGCACGCCCAACTGGTGGGGGACGATCGCGCCGCCCGTGCGCACGTGGGTGAGCGAAAACGCCGCGGCGCTGAAGACGAAGACGGTCGGACTCTTCCAGACGCACGGCGGGGGCGGACTGCAGAACTGCGGACGCGATTTCGCCGCGCTCGTCGAGGGCGCGCACATCCTCCCGCCCAAGGCGTTCCTGGGCGCGACGATCAAGCTGGGAATCGGCCTCAAGGGCTACATCGCCGACCGCCTGGCGGTCGAAGAGTAAGTTTTTAAGACAGGATTAACAGGATTGACAGGATTCGAAAGCCCGAAAACAATGGAAATGAGTCAACTGACACGTACCGTCATTGGATTGGCGATGAAGGTTCACCGCCATTTCGGTGCGGGGTATCTGGAAGAAGTTTACAAGAACGCCTTGTCCGTTGAATTGGAGCGTCTCGGACTTCATTCAGAAAAAGAAGTTGCAATTCGGGTTGACTATGAAGGTGTTTGCGTTGGAAACTATGTCGCCGATATCATTGTGGAGCATCAACTGATCCCAGAGTCGAAGGCCGTTTCTACTCTTGTTCCGCGTCATGAGATGCAACTGGTGAATTATCTTGCGGCAACGGGAATCGATGACGGATTGCTAATCAACTTCGGCAGCGACTCGCTTCAATTCAAGCACAAATATCGTTGTTATCACAAGCCCGCAATCCTGTGAATCCTGTAAATCCTGTCTAAAAACAACGAAAGGCATGACATGAAAAGACTTCTTTTTACAATCACACTGCTCATCGGAGGAACGGTCATGGCACTGACGGAAAAGGAACGGACGCTCTGCGACGTCGCGGCCTGCACGGCGCGCGGCGATTTGAGGAGACTCGAAGGTGCGTGTGCAATGGCGTACGGGGCCGGATGGACGACGAAGGAACTGAAGGACGCCGCGACGCAGCTCTACGCCTACTGCGGATTCCCGAGGGCGCTCAACGCGCTCGGCGTTCTCTACAAGGTCGCACCTGGCGCGGACAAGGGGAAGGCGGACTACAATCCGTCGCGTCCCGACGGCGATTCGCTCGCGCGCGGCACGGCGAACCAGACGAAGCTCTGCGGACACGAGGTGACGGGGCCGTTCTTCGACTGGTGTCCCGCGATCGGCGACTATCTGCGTGCGCATCTCTTCGGCGATATCTTCGGACGCGATGCGCTCGACTGGCGGACGCGCGAAATCGTGACGGTCGCCGCGCTTGCGGCGATCGGGAACGTGAAGCCGCAGCTTGGCGCGCACATTGGCATCGCGAAGCACAACGGCGTGACGGACGCGGAAATCGCGGAGATCCTCGCGGTCGTCTGCACGGAGGACACGGTGAGTCCCTTCCGGGCGGGGACGCCCAATACGCGCTACCGGCAGTACTTCAGCGGACGCTCCTGGCTCGCCGCGCTCACGAAGAACGAGAAGGAGACGGGCGTGCCGATCCACAACGTCACGTTCGAGCCGGGTTGCCGCAACAACTGGCATGCGCACACAGGCGGACAGATTCTCGTCTGCGTCGGCGGCGAGGGCTGGTATCAGGCGCGCGGCGAAAAGGCCGTGAAGATGGTGCCGGGCTCGGTCGTCGAGATTCCGGCGAACGTCGAGCACTGGCATGGCGCGGGACCGAAGACATGGTTCAGCCACCTCGCCGTCGAATGCCATCCCGACACGAACAAGAACACGTGGCTCGAACCCGTCTCCGACGCGGACTACGCCGAGGCGACGAAGGACTGAGACTGCGCGCACAGGAGGAGAAACGATGACCTCGCACTATGCAATGGACGGGAAGAAGGTTTCGCTTCTGGGCTACGGGGCGATGCGCATGGCGACG
The DNA here is from genome assembly GCA_002298665.1 of Verrucomicrobia bacterium UBA740. Classification (GTDB taxonomy): domain Bacteria; phylum Verrucomicrobiota; class Kiritimatiellia; order RFP12; family UBA1067; genus UBA1067. The sequence goes on from DBKW01000097.1 coordinate 3,602, forward strand.
GTCGACGGCAAGCATGCGACGAGCTGGGCGCAGGGGTACTCCGCTTCGGCGATCGACCAGGATCTTCTGAACCGCCAGATCAAGATGCTCCTGGAGGGCGGCGTCAACTATTTCGACACGTCGCCCGCCTATTGCCGTGGCGAATCGGAGTCCGCGCTGGGCAAGGCCCTGAAGGCGAGCGGCTACGACCGCAAGGACTATGTCCTCGCGACCAAACTCTCGAACTTCGCCCCGCGGCAGTATCCGCTCGCGGCATGCAAGAAGAAGTTCGCCGACTCGCTCAAGTTCCTGCAGACGGACTACATCGACAACTACCTTCTGCATTCCATCGGCAACGGCAAGGACTTCTCGACGTTTTCGAAGCGCTATCTGGAGAACGGCGCCTTGGACTGGTGCGCCGACCTGCGCGCGCAGGGGAAGATCCGCCATCTCGGGTTTTCCTACCACGGCGACCCGAAGGCGTTCGAGTGGTGCCTCGCGCATCACGACACATACAAGTGGGATTTCGCTCAGATCCAGATGAACTACGTCGACTGGCGGCATGCGAAGGAGGTGAATGCGCGCAACCTCGACGCCGAATACCTGTACCGGACACTGGCGAAGCTGGGCATCCCCGTCGTCATCATGGAACCGCTCCTGGGCGGACGCCTCGCGCGCTACAACTACGCGCTGGCGCACGAGCTGACGCCGCTCGACCCGGAGGCGACGCTCGCGAAGTGGGCGTTCCGCTTCTGCGGCAGTTTCCCGAAGGTCCTGACCGTCCTCTCGGGCATGACGCGGACGGAGCACATCGAGGAGAACCTCGCGACATTCTCCCCGCTCAAGCCGTGCAGCGAAAAGGAATTCGCCGCGCTCGAACGCGCCGCACGGCGCATGCTTTCGTTGAACACGATACCCTGCAACAGCTGCAACTACTGCATGCCGTGTCCGTACGGACTGGACATCGTGGCCATCCTGCAGTTCCGCAACAACTTCCTCGTCGCGCAGACGAAACCTTCCGCGAAGGACGTCCTGAAGGCGTACCGCAAGGCCATCCCCGAGGAACTGCGCCGCGCGGACCACTGCACGGGGTGTGGACGCTGTTCGCCGCACTGTCCGCAGTCCATCGACATTCCGCGCGAAATCGCCGCGATCGACGAATGGATCGATTTGCTCGAAGACGATGTGGTCGCGAAGGGATGAGCGTTCGGCTGAACGGAACACGAAAGGAGAAAAACGATGAACTTCAGAGAGATGAGACGCGCGAAGCAGGCTCTCGCCCGGGAAGAAAGCCTGGCGGTTCTGAAATCCGCAAAACGCGGCGTGCTGTCCATGACGGGCGACGGGGGGTATCCCTACGGCATCTACATGAATCCCTTGTACAACGAGGAGGATGGAAAGATCTATTTCCACGGTTCGCGCGTCGGACACAAGATCGAATCGCTGAAAAGGGATCCCCGGGCGTCGTTCACCGTGATCGACGGGGGCGTGAAGGACGAGGGGGGATGGGCCTACACATTCCGGAGCGTCGTCGTTTTCGGGCATGTGGAGTTCGTAGAGGACCCGGAAGCGGCCATTCGCATCTGCCGCGCCCTCGCGCAGCGTTTTAATCCGAATGCGGCGGACATAGAAGATGAAATCCGCCGCGGAGGGGCGTTCGTCCAAGTGTTCGCCTTGGTCCCCGAACACATGACGGGCAAGCGCGTGCACGAAGCCTAGCGGAGAGCATGGGAAAGGAGACAATGGCATGAAAGCACAGGCGAAAACGTGGTGGACGGCAATCGCGTTGCGTCTTCTGGCGCTCGCGGCGCTCGCCGTCACGTGCGGCGCGTTCTACGGGCTCCCCACGGCGAAGGTGTTGCGCATCCAGCCCATGCCGACGCTCGTGTTCCTGGCGGTTCTGCTGTCGGCGGCGGTCATCGGACGGTTCTTCTGCGCGTGGCTGTGTCCACTGGGCGTGCTGCAGAGCGTCTCCAATGCGCTCACGCACCCCAAAACGCGCATCCGCCGCGTCTGCACGCGCCTGCCCGAAACGAAGAGGCAGCGGATTGTGCGGTGGAGTGTTTTCGCGCTCGCGGTCGTATTGATTGCAGCCGGATTCGGCGGGATCGGCTGGTCGCTGACGCCGTATTCGCTCATGGGCAAGGCGCTGATCGGTTTCGGCCCCGGGCTCGTCTTGGCGGCGGGCGTGCTGGTTCTCGCGGCGGTCACTTCGGGGCGCATCTGGTGCAACTGGGTCTGCCCGGCGGGGACGCTCTTCGACGTGCTCGCGCGGAAGGCGCGCTTTCCGAACAAAATCGACTTGAAGGGCGGATGCGGGAATTGCCGGAAGTGCTTCGCCGCGGGGAAGTCCGCGGCAGATTCCAAGGCGGTTTCGGCCGGGGACGGTGTGACGCGGCGCGAAACGCTGGCGGGGATCGGCCTTCTCGCGGCGACGGAACTCGCGGAAAAGACGACGGACGGCGGCTATGCGCCCGTTTCCCTCCCCGGCGTGCCGAAGCGTCCGGCGGAAGTGCTGCCGCCCGGGGCGGTGGAGCGTCCGCTTTTCAACCGTCTGTGCGTGGGTTGCGGGGCGTGCGTCGCGGCGTGTCCCGGGAAGTGCCTCGCGCCTTCGACGTCCCTGCGAACCTTCGGGCAACCGCAGATGGACTTTCGCCGCGGACATTGCCGCCTGGCCTGTCCGCAGAAATGCGCCGCGGCGTGTCCGGCGGGGGCGTTGCGCGTCTTGGAGGGCGTCCCCCGGCGCGACATCCACATGGGCCACGCCATCTGGAAGAAGGATCGCTGTCTGCGCGAGACGGAAGGCGTGCCTTGCACCGCCTGTTCGCGCAAGTGCCCGGTCCAGGCGATCGCGATCGTGGACGGCTTCCCGGTCGTCGACAAGGACCGCTGCATCGGCTGCGGCGCCTGCGAGCATGTCTGCCCGGCGCGTCCTTTGCCAGCCATCTTCGTGAAGGGGTTCGACCGGCAGCGGATCGTCCGCCCCATGGGGACGGAGGACCTCATCGCCGAAATGGCGACTTTGATTCG
>DBKW01000040.1 GCA_002298665.1 Verrucomicrobia bacterium UBA740
GTAGAGAATGCAGAATGGGGGATGCCGCCTTGGTGCAACGGGCCGCAGGGGACTGCGGCCCCTACCATTGGACGGTCTAAGGGCCCCCCTAGTCTACATTTTCTACATTCTCTACACGGTTAAATTACCCCCTGCCAGGGTTGGGAGCGGGGCGGGCCGCAGGGGATTGCGGTCCCTACCATACGAGGGTAGGGGCGGCTCGTGCGAAACGCGTGGTGGAACGTTAGGGGAGCCTTTGTCTCCCCTCGGAGTTTATTCCACATTATCCATATTCCCTACACCGTTAAACCCCGTGCCGCAGAGGACTGGGTGGGACAAGTAGGTCGGGCAGGATAGGTGGAGCGGGGTGTGGGTGCGGCGGGAAACGATGTGGCGCAGCCGGTTTGGCTCTCCGCACGTCGGAAAATACCTATTGATTTCAAACCCTTCGGCATGGTATAATACGAGTATGAAAGTGAATAAACCGATAGCTTCTCCGGCGGGCACCGTGCGCGAAGGCGGCGCGACAATCGCCGATCGTTTCAAATTGGATACGATAGAGTCCGCGAAGCCTGCGCGGACCACGGGCAAGACGTCCGCGGCGGTCGCGCTTGCGGCGGCGGTCGTCGGCTTGGCGTTGGCGGGCGGTCTCGTGTTCGTCTTGTACGGACACCTGGAATTCCTGTCGAGCATCTGAAGAGACGCGCCATGAAGGATGTCATGCGTTCAACGCGTGCGCAAGCGGCTGTCCGGCTTGCGCTGGACGAGGATTTGGCCGATGCGGAAAACGCCGCGGCGACGGACTGGTGCGACGCGACGAGCGAGGCGCTGGTGGATCCCGACGTCGTGGCGACGGGCGAGATTTACGCCAAGGGAACCGGGTGCGTCGTGGCGGGGGCGACGGTGGCGAAGGCCGTTCTGCGGGCGGTGGACCCGAAGATCCGCGTGAAGATTCTCAAGCCGGACGGGTCGGTCGTGAAGCCGAAGGAGCCGATACTCGTGTTCCGCGGCAAGGCGCGGTCCATCCTGGCGGCGGAGCGGACGGCGCTCAACTTCATGCAGCGCATGTGCGCGACGGCGACTTTGACGCGCAAGTTCGTCGAGGCGACGAAGAAGCGCGGCACGCTGATTCTGGATACGCGCAAGACGACGCCCGGGCTGCGCGTCTTCGAGAAGTACGCCGTTCTCTGCGGCGGGGGGACGAACCACCGCATGGGCATGTACGACCGCATCCTCATGAAGGACAACCACCGCCGTCTGTGGAAGGGGGGCGACCCGGACGAACTGGACCAGGCGGTCGTCGCCGCGCGCAAGGCCTTCCCCAAGCTCGCCGTCGAAGTCGAGGTGGAGTCGGTCCGGGAGTGCGCGAGCGCTTTGAAGGCGAAACCCGAATGGATCATGCTCGACAACATGGACATTGCGGACATGAAGAAGTGCGTGAAGATGTGCCGCGGCATTTCCAAGACGGAGGCCTCGGGCGGGATTACGCTCGACCGCGCGAAAGAAGTGGCGGCGACGGGCGTGACGGCCATATCGCTCGGCTGCCTGACGCACAGCGCCGGTTCGGTCGACCTTTCACTCGAATGGCGCACGGTTTGAGAATTCTCGTCGTCGACGTCGGGAACACGTCGACGGCGCTCGGGCAGTGGGAAGACGGGCGGATAACGGCAACCGCCCATTGCGACGGCGGGTACGAGGAGGCCGCGGAGCAGATCCGCGCGTGGCAGGCGGCGCGTCCGTTCGGCGCGCTCGCCTATGTCTCCGTCGTGCCGGCGGTGGACGCGGCCTGGCGGAAGCTCGCGGAAGAGTCGGGTCTGCCGTTCCATGCGCTCGATCTGGACGCCTTCAAGCGCGCCTTGCCGCAGGTGACGTTCGACTATCCGCGCCCGGAGACAATCGGGCGGGACCGTCTGGCGGACGCGGCGGGGGCGGTTCTGAAGTACGGCACGCCCGTGCTGGTCATGGACTTCGGGACGGCGTTCACGGCGGCGGTCGTCACTTCGGACGGCGTCTGGCGGGGCGGGGTCATCGCGCCCGGCTTTCCGCTCATGCGGGACTATCTTTACGAGCGCACGGCGCAATTGCCGCGGCTCGATCTGGGCGCGTCGGACGTGCCGAAGATCGGACGCTCGACGGAGGAAGCCATGCGTTTCGGCATGCTCGTGGGGTACCGCGGCATGGTGCGGGAGATCGTTTCGGAACTCCTGCGGAACTTCAAGGAACCTTTTACGCTGGTCGCGACGGGCGGATTTTCGCGGAATGCCGCGGCGGGAATCGGATTTCCCGTCACCGTCGATCCGACATTGACACTTTATGGAGCTGCTTCGCTATGCGCGCAAAGTCTTTCCTGATTGGGGCGCTTTTGGTCCTTTCGGCACTTTCGGGGTGCGGTCCGTTCTGGGTCGATCCCTACATCACGGTGAAGGAGAGTCCGCTCAACTGGGTGGACATCCACTACTACAACACGAACCGCAAGCCGATCCGGCGCGTGGCGGTCTACATCAACGGACTGGGGCTTGTCGAACTGCGCAAGGGCACGAGCGACCGCGTATCGAACGATTTCGCCAAGTCCTTCAAGTCTGAGACGTGGCGGGACATCCGCACGCAGCGCCTGTATACGGACCCGAAGCACGTGAACGACCTCTTCCAGAATCTCGTCAACCACGGGCTTCTGGACAAGGAGAAGACGTTCAAGGGGTCCGACAAGGAGAAATTCGACCGGTTCATCGCGGTCAAGGCGAACATCAACAACAATACCTACTCGGAGACGCAGAACATCTTTGAAGTCGACCCGGATCTCGCCGAGCAGCTTCTGGACGTCGTCCGCGAATTCGACAATCCGACTTTGCGCTGATTGGTTTCACACACCTAAAAAGGAGAAAAGAAATGAAAAGACTGATTCTGAGCGCCGCGCTGACCGTGGCTTCCATTTGCGCCGGCTACGGCGCGGCAAACGGGGCGTACGATTCGCTGACGGGCGGCAAGGCTTCCGGCACGACGTTCATGAAGGACGCGCTCGCGCCGTACGTGGAAAGCGGCGCGCTCCCCGGGGCCATTTCGATCCTCTACAAGGACGGCGTGGAGGAGGTCGCCTGCGTCGGCTACGCGGATGTCGCGGCAAAGCGCGCAATCACGCCGGACGACGTGTACATGCAGTGCTCGCAGACGAAGGGCTTCTGCGGCGTCACGATCGCGAAGCTGGTGGAGGAAGGCAAGATTTCGCTCGACGATCCCGTGTCGAAGTACCTGCCGGAGTTCAAGACGCTCTGGGTGGACGCGGGGGAGACGAACGGGGTGCGCACGCTCGTGAAGGCGAAAAACGTCCTGACGGTCCGCATGGTGCTCAACCACACGGGCGGTTTCCCGTTCGAGATCAGCGCCAAGCAGTGGAACATCAAGGGCGGCGGCTGGTCGGGCGGCGCGCCTTTGCGCCAGGTGGCGGCAATCGCCGCGTCCGCGCCGCTTCTTTTCGAGCCCGGCACGCGGGAGCAGTACTCCAACACGGGCATCGACATCGGCGCGGCGGTCGTGGAGATCGTGACGGGCATGCATTGGGAGGACTACCTCCAGAAGACGGTGCTGGATCCGCTCGGCATGAAGGCGACGACGTTCTGGCCTACGGACAAGCAGCTCGCGACGCTGGTGGAAAGCTACACGGCGCATGGCGACAAGCCGGCGACCTACCTCTACGAGCATGGCTGGGAGCAGCGTCCGTACAACGACCGCGGGCGCATCTTCGCTTCGGCGGGCGCGGGACTCTGGACGACGGCGCGCGACCAGGTCAAGTTCTACAAGATGCTGATGAATCTGGGCGTGGGCGAGAACGGGGTGCGCATCCTGAAGGAAGAGACGGTCAAGAACCTGCTTGCCGTCTCGACGCGTCCGGCGGGGCTGGGCGGCTATTCGCTTGGACTTGCCGCGCCGGTCAAGGACGGAGAGGACCAGTGGTTCGGGCACGGTGGCGCGTGGGGCACGGACTGCTCGGTGAACTGGCACAAGAAGCAGCTCAAGCTCTGGGTCGTGCAGCTCGAGGAGGGCCCGCGTCCGTGGGACGCGAAACGCGCGGACGCCGCGAACGCCTTCTTCAAGACGAAGATCGACAGTTCCGCCACGGACGCCTACACGGGCCGCACGAAGTAAGCATGGTGAATCTTGACGACATTCGCCGCGAATTGGGGGAGGGGAACCGCGTTCTCCTCCTCGTTCGTCACGGCGAAAGGCCTCAAATCGACAATGAAGACCCGACGTTCGGCGCGGCGTTGCCCCTGACGGCCGCCGGGCGCGAGATGAGTAGGGCGTTCGGCGCGGCGTTGAAGGGGAGCGCCGCGGATGTGCGATTCCGGGCAAGTCCGCTCTTGCGGACGGTGCAGACCGCGGCGTTTATCGCCGAAGGCATGGGTCTGGGGACGCCGGAGATTCCGACCGACCCGGTCGTCGGCAATTCCTGCGCGTTCGTCGCCGACGAGCACGAGGTCTGGGAAGTGTTCCGGGACGGGGCGTTTTTCGCGCGGATGGACGAGTATCTGCATACCGGACGCCAACGCGGGTTCCATCCGCTCGCCTCGGCCGCGGCGAATTACGAGCGTGAACAGTTGGCGCGCTTCACGACGGGGCAATTGGGCATTTTCACGACGCACGACCTCTATATCGCCGCGTATTTGCACGCCAAAGGGGTGAAAACGGACTTTTCGCGCGCCGATTGGCCGCGTTTTCTGGACGCCGCGGCGCTGATTGGGACGCCGGACGGCGCGTGGCGCACGGAATATGTCCGTTCGGGCTTCTCGGACGGCATTTGCGGGGTGCGGAGCGTTCCGGCGTCACCCCGTTCTACTGGAACGGTCACCCCGTTCTACCGGGAGAGTTGAGTTGCATGCCGGAGTATGGTATAATAAGCAGGTGTTTGATTGGGTAGAGGACGCAGGTCCGTCACCCATCGGGGCGCGGCGTCTGCCGCGGCATAAATAAAGGAAAAGGTTCATATGACAGCAAAGAACATGATGAAGGCGGCCCAGCGGGGTTTTACGCTCGTGGAACTTCTGGTGGTCGTCGCCATTCTCGGCGTGTTGGCGACGATAGCCATCCAGAACATCAACGAACATTTGGATAACGCGAACAAGACGGCGGCCAAGTCGTCCGTCGACTCCATCGACGGGGCGGTGCTGAGCTACAAGATCAAGCACGGCAAGCTGCCGAGCGAACTGCGCGACCTCATCAAGGACGAGGGCGAGGACGGTCCGATCTTGAAGGGCGGCGAAGGCGCACTGTTCGACCCGTGGAACAACGAGTACAGGTTCGAGAAGAACGGGCGCAAGTACGCGGTCGTTTGCGCCGGCATGGACGGCGAATTCGGCACGGATGACGACATCCGCAGCGACAAGACCGAGAAGAAGGCCAAATAAGCGCGCGCCCGGGGCGGAATGACGCGAACATGCGCCGCGGTTTCACGCTGATAGAACTGCTCGTCGTCATCGCCATACTGGCGGCGATGATGGGGGTCGCGACCGTTTCGTTTTCGTCCGGCCGCGGCGCTTTTCGCCTGAAAGGGGCGGCGCGGGACGTGTTCGCCGCGATCCGGCAGGCGCGGTCCATCGCGCTCGTCACGCAAAAGCCGTGCATCATCACCTACGGGGAAACTTCCCGGGGCGATACGGTCTGCGCGCAGGTCACGCTCACGGGCACGGAACTCATGAACGACACCGGTCCCCAGACGGCGTGGACGCTTTCGGGCGAGCCCGTTCTCGTCGGCGGCGACGAGGAGGAACTCCGGCAAGAAGCGGAAGATCCGGCCGCGCCGCCCCCCGCGGGCGGACACACCGTCGCCGAGGCGCTGTTTCCGTCCATTTCGGAAGAGGTGCTGGAAGGCATACGGCTAAAAGTCGTTTCGGGAGAGGAAAATCTGCCGCTCAGCGAAGGCGAGACCGAAATGCGGCGGGCGCGCACCTCCATCTACTCCAATGTCGACTATCTGCTGGAGAAGTACAAGAAGGCGCGCGCGGACGAAAAGGCCGCCGCGGACGCGGCAAAGGCGGAATCCGACGCGGAGGAGCCGGCGCCAAGGGATGCGGCGGCGGCTTCCGGGCAGGAGGCGGTCAGTTTCGTGTGGCAGGTCAACGGACGGTGCGAGCCGCACCGGGTGTACGTGTATGCGGCGGGGTCCGAACCGCAGGACGGGCTCGTGATCGTCGTGGACCGCTTCGGCGCGGCCCAGGTGCTTTCCGGCGACGAAGAAGGGCGGGAGTAGGGCATGCGCCGCGGTTTCACGCTATTGGAGGTTCTGATCGCCACGATCATCCTCGGGCTGGGGATTACGGGGCTTCTCGTTTCCATGTCGCAGGCGCAGGAATTGATGCTGTCGGCGACGCGGTTCCAGGCGGTGCAGGAAGTGATGGACATGGGGGATATGGCGTATCCGCTCGCCGACGTGGAGAATCCGGACATGGATCTGGACGTGCCCGAGACGCGCGCAACGGAACTCTGGGACAAGATTTCGAAGATCCGCCTGACGCGCGAACAGGAAGAGAAATACCAGGGGTATACGTGGGAGCGGGAATGTCTCAACAAGACGGACACGGACGAAATCGCACGGCTCGGGGGGCTTTACGTCGTGCGCATAACGGTGCGCTGGGGCGACCGCTACCGGGGGCACGGCGAGCAGGAAAGCTACGTCACGTTGTGGCGCAAGGAGGACTAGACATGCGCCGCGCCTTTACGATGGTCGAAATGCTCCTGGCGACGCTTCTTCTGGGCGTCTTGACGACGTTCGCCGTCTTGACGTTCAATACGGTCACGAACGCCTGGCAGGTTTCGGGCGAGTACATGGACAAGAACCAGCGGGCGGACTACGCCCTGCGGCAGGTCGTGGCCGGACTGCGGAGCCTGTACTATCCGCACGACGGCAAGCAGGACGCGCGCTACGGGTTCGTTCTGCAAAACAACGGCGAGGGGGAAGACGCGAAAGATTCGGACGTGATCGAGTGGGCGAAGACGGGTCCGGCGCTTGTCGGGACGGAGAACGCCGTGGGGGATACGGTGCATCGCGTGCAGGTCATGGTGCTGGAAGAGGGGAATTCGGACTATCGCGAGCCGATTTCCGTCACGGGGCTTTACGCGCGGCAATGTCCGGACGAAGCGCTGCGACCGAAAGATTCGGAGGCGGACTACTCGTTCGCGAATGCGGACCTGTACCAGCCGGTGCTTGTCGCGGACGGGGTGGTCGGGTTCAACTGCCGCGTGTTGGCGAGCAACGAGAAGACGCAGTCCAAGAACGACGAGTCGCTTTTCGAGGACGAATGGGCGCAATCCAACAGCGTGCCCTACAAGGTGGAATTGACCTTTCGCATAGAGAGTCCGGACGGGAAGCGGTATCGCACGCACACGGCGCCGCTCATGCGGATTGTGCGGATACCGGTCCACGAGCAGAGCCAGGACGGCGCCGAAATACCGGGAATGGCATCCGAGAAAGGCGCCGCGAAGGAAGGTGCGCGACGCGGCAGGGCCGGCCTCGGGGGAGGACGTCGGTGAAGGCGCGGAAGGGGAGTGCGCTCGTCATGGCGATCTGGATCATCGCGGTTCTCGCCGTGATCGTCCTTTCGTTCGTCTACGAGGCGCGGCAGCAGAGCGGCATCAATCTTTACGTGCTGTCGCGCAACCGGGTGGACCGGTTCGTGGACGCCGGACGCATCTTGGCGGAGGTCGTGCTGACGGGGTATGCGAACGCGCCGGACTGGAACGAAGACCAGGATACGCCGAAATTGCTGGAGGAGGATCGCTGGGTTCTGGAGAAGCAGCAGTTGAAGTCCGACTCCGCCTGCACGATCGGCCCCATCGTCCTGGACGCCGAAAACCCCGGTGCGGGCACGGTAAAGGTCGAGATTTCGACGGTCAATTCGGGGGATTCGGGGATAATCGACATCAACGAACTCTGCAAGGCCGGCAACGACGCGAAATACATGGAACGCTGGTGGATGATTTTCAAGTCGCACAACATCCCGGAGGAGTTGAGCACGCCCAAGGACGGCACGGTCAATCTGTGGAACATCCTGATCGCGTCCTGGGACGATTGGCGGGACGAGGACGATACGGTCACGATAATCGACGGCGAGGCGTGCGGTGCGGAAAACCAGTGGTACGAGGAGCTGGAAGAGAAGTTCACTGGCACGGACGAAGAAAAAATCGAATTGAAACGGCGTCCGCGGCAGGGGCGCATACCGGACGTGAAGGAGCTCGAATACGTGCGCGGCTTCCGGGACTATCCGCAGGTTCTCACGGGCGGCGTAATCAATCCGTGGGAGCGCGAGGACGACCAGATCACGGTGCGCGGCATTCTGGATCTGTTCTGCACCGAGGGCGGCAAGAAGATAAACGTCAACACGTGCGAAAACGTGGACGCGCTCCTCTCCATCCCGGGCGTCTACCGGAATCCGGAGGAAGACGAGGCGCTGGAAGACGCGCAGGATTGCGCCCGGGCGATTATCCAGGCGCGCGGCGTTCTGCCCGAGTCCTATACGGTGGACGAGACGCGCATCCAGTGGCCGTTCAAGGATTTCTCCGACTTGTGCGAGCGGGTCTCCCTGGTCGATTCCACGCTTTCCGTGGGATCCGAGGCGGCGGAATACCTGTCCTTTTCAACGGACAAGGATACGGTCTTCACCATCCGGATAACGGGCGAATCGGGCGGGATGACGCATACGGTCGAAGCGGAAGGGTACGTCAAGGATTCAAAAGTCCGCTACATCCGCTGGCGGGAGGACTGAGGCGGATGGAACGGCTCGACAAGTTTCTGCAGGAACGGTATCCGGACTTCTCCCGTTCGCGCCTAGAAGGGCTCGTGAAGGCGGGGTTCGTCAAGGTAAACGGCGCGCCCGCGGCGAAAGCGGGCCTGAAGGTTTCGGAAAAGGATACGATAGAGGTTGAGATTCCGCCCCCCGTGCCGGCGATACCCGAACCGGAGGCGATACCGCTCGCGGTCGTCTACGAAGACGCGGATATGCTGGTCGTGAACAAGGCGCCCGGGATGGTGGTGCATCCGGCGCCCGGACATTTCACGGGCACGCTCGTGAACGCGCTCCTCCACCACTGCCCGGCCCTCTCGGGCATCGGCGGCGTGGCGCGTCCCGGTATCGTGCACCGGCTGGACCAGGATACGAGCGGACTCATCGTCGTCGCCAAGAGCGAAAAGGCGATGGCGGGGCTCGTTCGCGCGTTCGCCGGGCATGCCGGAATCGAAAAGACGTATCTGGCCATCTGCCACGGGCGGCCGCGGCTGGATGCCGGACGGATCGTGAATCTGATCGGCCGCCATCCCGTCGACCGCAAGCGCATGGCGATAGTCGAGAGAAACGGCAAGGAGGCCATCACGGATTGGCGGGTTCTGGCGACTACGGACGTCTGTGGGAGCCCGATTTCCCGCATGGTCTGCCGAATCGAGACGGGGCGCACGCACCAAATCCGCGTGCACATGGCCTCTTTGGGATGCCCTGTCATCGGGGACGCGACCTACGGGAAGAGTGCGCTCGACAAGCGTCTTTCGCCCGTCCCGCCGCGGCAGATGCTGCACGCCTGGAAACTCGCGCTTCGCCACCCGGTAACGGGCGTTCCATTGGCCTTTGAAGCACCCGTCCCGGACGATATGCGCCCTTATTGGGCGGACTGAAACCAGGGGGATAAAACAAAAAAGAAGTCCTTGTCGGACTTCTCTCTTGGAGGTGGGAAGCGGAGTTGAACCGCTGTAAGCGGATTTGCAGTCCGCTACCTAACCGCTCGGCCATCCCACCACGGTTGAATGGGATATAGTATAACATAAATGCGTGTGCGCCGTCAACCCGATATTTCAAAAAGTTTAAAAGGCTGAAAATACACAGAAATATGCGGATTTTGCGCGGTTCTCGCCCTTGTTCCCCGGCGTCGAGCGCGGACTTCTTTGCCAAGGAAGCGAAATGTTCCCGTCATCCTCCGTTCTTGTTGTGCGCACGGTCCGGGCGGCTTCCAAGCGTACCTTTTGCCGTTCAAACCGCCACGTGGACGTCGCGTGCCGAAGACGTCCGCAAGAGACCGCGGTCTCAGGGTCAAGAGACCACGGTCTCCGGGTCAAGAGACCGCGGTCTCAGGGTCAAGAGACCGCGGTCTCCGGAGCAAAAGACCGCGGTCTTTTGACCGGGAGACGGCGAGAGGGATAGGAAGGGCCCTTGTTCGGCCCCAGGCGAGCCCATCTTCGCATGTCGCGACCTCCCCGGATCCGTCCGGTCGCGCCGCGGCGTTTCGGGGGGTATTGGGCGGGATGCGGCGGAATCCGCGTCCACGCGCCGGCGGCACGACGGGGTGATTTTGCGTGCAGGGCGGGGAAGAATATGGTATAATAGCATTTGTTTCGGGGTGCCAGGCGGTTCTGGCTGAGAATAGACCCGTTGAACCTGAACCAGGTCATGCTGGCGGAGGGAGTAAAGATGACACTGAATTATCAAGGAAAGAAGGTCGAGACGTCCGATTCGACGGTATACGACTTTCTCGCGGCGCGGGGTATTGTGCCCGCGACCGTGCTGGTGGAGTACAAGGGCGAAGTCTATTCGGACGCGGCGCGTCTGGCGAAGCTGCCTTTGGAAGACGGCGCGGAACTCAACGTTTTCCATATCGTCGCCGGGGGTTGAGCGATGGGAGCCAATCCTTATTTGACGGACTCCGAGCGGCAGGTTCTGGAGTCCGCCCGCATCGGCATAGCCGGCGCGGGGGGGCTGGGTTCGAACGTCGCGGCGCATTTGGTGCGCGCGGGGGTGAAGAAGTTCGTGATTTGCGACTTCGACACGGTCAACGCGTCCAACTTGAACCGGCAGTTCTTCTTCCGCGACCAGCTGGGCCGGAAGAAAGTCGCCGCGCTCGAGGAGAACCTGCGGCGGATAGACCCCGATCTTGAATTGGAGATGCGGGACGTGCGGCTGACGGCGGAGAACGCGGCGGACACGTTCGCGGCGTGCGACCTGGTCGTCGAGGCGTTCGACAACGCCGCGGCGAAGGCGATGCTGTACGGGGCGCTTTTGCCGCGTGGGGTGCGGCTTGTGGCGGCGAGCGGTCTGGCGGGCTGGGGCCGCAGCGCGGCGATCAAGATCCGGCAGGTCGGCGCGAATCTCGTTTTGGTGGGCGACGGCGCCTCGGGGGTGAACGCGACGTGCGCGCCGGTTTCGCCCCGGGTCGGGATCGCCGCGGCGATGCAGGCGAACGCGGCGGTGGCATGGCTTTTGGGAAAGGAAATCTGACACATGAAGAAATTGACGATAGGCGGGCGCACCTTCACGAACCGCTTTTTCCTGGGGACGGGCAAGTTCGGCGATTCGTCCTTGACGCGCGCGGCCATCGAGGCGAGCGGCACGGAACTCGTGACGACGGCGTTGACGCGGGTGCACGAGGACGATGCGGCGCATGATGACATCCTGAAGGTCATCGACCGCACGAAGGTCGAAGTCATGCTCAATACGTCCGGCGCGCGGACGGCGCTCGAGGCGGTGCGCCTGGCCAAACTGGCGCGCGCGGCGGGATTCAACTGGATCAAGCTCGAGATCCATCCGGATGCGCGCTATCTTCTGCCCGACCCGGTCGAGACGCTCGAGGCGGTCAAGGAATGCGTGAAGTTGGGGATGGTCGTTCTGCCCTACATCAACGCCGATCCCGTCCTGGCCCGGCATTGCGAGGACGCGGGGGCCGCGGCGGTCATGCCGCTGGGCGCGCCCATCGGGTCCAACCGCGGCATCCGCACGCGCGATATGATCGAGATCATCATCGAGCAAAGCCAGGTTCCGGTCGTCGTGGACGCGGGCATCGGGCTGCCCTCGCACGCCGCGGAGGCGATCGAGATGGGCGCGGACGCGGTGCTGGCGAACACGGCGGTCGCCGCGGCGGGGGACCCCGTCAAGATGGCGGAAGCGTTCCGCCTGGCGGTGCGGGCGGCGGAATTGGCGCGCGAGGCGGATCCGCCGGCGGCCGGACGCTATGCGCAGGCGACTTCGCCGCAGCATACGTTCGACATTTTCAAGTAAAGGGAGAGAGGCGAGGGATGTTTCCGCTGCTAAAGTATTCGGAAAAGGAGGTTTCGGACTATTTCGGGCGTGTGACGGCGGCGCAAGTCGCCGCCTCGCTGGCCAAGCCTTCCGGGCACGACTGGTTCGACTTGCTGAATCTCCTCTCGCCCGCGGCCTACGGATTCCTGGACGAGATGCGGTATCGGGCCCGGCGGGCGCGGCAGAGCTACTACGGGAAGACGGTGAGCGTGTACGCGCCGCTCTACATCGGCAATACCTGCATCAATTCGTGCCGCTATTGCGATTTCCGCATCCAGCATACGGGGACGGTGCGCCGGAACCTGACGCTGGAAGAGATCCGCGAGGAGGCGGAAGCCATCCGGGCGACGGGGATCGATTCGCTTCTCGTCGTCGCCGGGGAGGATCCGCGCGTCAATACGGTCGCGCATCTGGCGGAAGTCGGGCGGCTGCTCAAGAAGATGTTTTCCAATCTTTCGCTGGAAGTCGCGCCCCAGACCGAAGAAGGGTACCGGGAGCTGTTCAAGGCCGGGTACGAGGGGCTCACGTGCTTTCAGGAGACGTACGACCCTATCCTCTATAAGGAGATGCATCCGGCGGGGCCCAAGAGCAATTACGATTTCCGGCTCTGGACGCAGTTGCGGGCGGGGAAAGCGGGTTTTCGGACGCTCGGGTGCGCGTTTCTGGGGGGGCTTGGGCCGTGGCGGCCCGAGGCGGCTTCGCTGGGGGCGCACGCGTTCTATCTGATGCGGGCGTGCTACGAGGCGAAGGTGCAGTTCGCGTTTCCGCGGTTTTGTCCGGTGGAAGGGGGCTTTGTGCCGCCCGCCCCGATAGACGAGCGCGACGTGGACCTCATGATGCTCGCGTTCCGGATCGTTTTCCCGCAATGCTGCATGACGGTTTCGACGCGTGAAGCGCCGGCTTTCCGCGATTACATCGTGCAGGTCGCCGCGGACAACATGAGCGCCGGGAGCCGCGTGACGCCAGGCGGGTATGCGGTCCTCGAGAAGGAGCATAAGGCGGATGTCGCCCAATTCACGCTGACGGACCGGCGTGCGCCGGAGGAGGTGTACGCGGCGATCAAGAAGAACGGGCAGGAAGTCGTCTTCAAGAACTGGGACAACAGGATCTGAAATGGAAGATTTTGGCTTTTATTTGGTCATGACGAATCCGAAGGTCGGGTACGCGGCGTGCGCCGAGGCGGCGGTCAAGGCGGGCGTGAAAATGCTGCAGTTGCGCATGAAACACGCCCCGCGGGAGGAGGTTTTAGGCGTCGCGCGGCGGATTCGGGCGCTCACCCGGGGGACGGAGACGGCGTTCATCGTCAATGACGACGCGGCGCTTGCGGCGGAAGTCGCGGCGGACGGCGTGCACGTCGGGCAGGACGACATGCCGGTCGCGGAGGTCCGGGCGCGGTATCCGGGGTTGCGGATAGTCGGTCTTTCGACGCACAATCTCGAGCAGGCGCATGCCGCGGCCGCGGCGGAAGGGGCGGCGCGACCGGACTACATCGGGGTGGGGCCGGTCTACGCGACGCCGACGAAGGACATTCCCGACCCCGTGCTGGGACCGGCCCGGGCCGGGGAGATGATCGCCGCGGCGCCGTTCCCGGCGGTGGCCATCGGGGGCATCAACCTGGAGACGATCGGGGCGGTCAAGGCGGCGGGCGCGCGCAATTTCGCCGTGGTCCGTCCCGTGTGCGGGGCGGACGATCCGTATGCGTCCATTTGCGCCTTGCAGCGGGCCTTTGGGGCTGTTTAGGGGGGCGAGAAGCGGCTTCCGCGCGGTTTTGAAGGAGAATTCCGCCGAAAACGGTGTAAAAAGGGCGTTTGATGTGGGTTTTGTGCGTGGTTTTGCTTGCATGAGTAAGGTTAATTTTGGTATAATTATGTCAAATCACCCCGAGAGGGGTCTAAAATAAGGAGTCAAACATGGTCAGCTACAAAGATCTTGGTCTCGTCAATACCAAGGAAATGTTCGCAAAGGCCGTCAAGGGCGGTTATGCGATTCCTGCGTTCAACTTCAACACGATGGAGCAGATGCAGGCGATTATTCAGGCCGCCGTCGAGACGAAGTCTCCGGTCATCATGCAGGTTTCGAAGGGTGCGCGCAAGTACGCCAACCCGACGATTCTGCGCTACATGGCCGAGGGTGCGGTGGCCTACGCCAAGGAACTCGGCTGCAAGAATCCGCAAATCGTGCTTCACCTCGATCATGGCGACAGCTTCGAGACGTGCAAGAGCTGCATCGATTCGGGTTTCAGCTCGGTCATGATTGACGGCAGCGCCCTGCCGTTCGACGAGAATGTCAAGCTCACGAAGCAGGTCGTCGACTACGCGCACAAGTACGACGTGACGGTCGAGGCCGAACTGGGCGTGCTCGCCGGCGTGGAAGACGAAGTTTCGTCGGAAGAGTCGCACTACACGCGTCCGGAAGAGGTCGTCGAGTTCGTCCAGCGCACGGGCTGCGATTCGCTCGCGATTTCCATCGGCACGAGCCATGGCGCCTACAAGTTCAAACCTGAGCAGTGCACGCGCGATCCCAAGACCGGCCGCCTCGTTCCGCCGCCGCTTGCGTTCAACGTGCTCAAGGAAATCGAGAAGAAGCTCCCGGGCTTTCCGATCGTGTTGCACGGGTCTTCGAGCGTGCCGCAGGAATATGTCGACACGATCAACAAATACGGCGGCAAGCTCCCGGACGCGGTGGGCATTCCGGAGTCCGAGCTGCGCGAAGCCGCCAAGAGCGCGGTGTGCAAGATCAACATCGACAGCGACTCGCGTTTGGCGATGACCGCGGCGATCCGCAAGTACTTCGCGGAACATCCGGCGGAATTCGACCCCCGCAAGTACCTCGGGCCGGCTCGCGACGAGATGAAGAAGCTCTATATCCACAAGATCGTCAATGTTTTGGGCTCCAACGACAAGCTCTAAGCAGGACGAGCGGGACGGGCGCTTTTCTCATTCGAGAAGGCGCCCCGCCCTTGATGTCCGATTTTTATTTCAAGTATAGATTTTAAGGAAGAGAAGATGTCTGAGACGAAGTCTGCGTATGCGCAATCCGGCGTAAATATCGACAACAAGATGGCCGCCTTGACGGCAATCAAGACGATGGTGGCCAGCACCAAGACACCGGGTGTGATCGGGGGTATCGGTTCTTTTGGCGGACTTCACAAAGTGCCGGCGGGCAAAGATCAGATTCTGGTCGCTTCAACGGACGGCGTGGGCACGAAGCTCAAGATCGCCTGCATGATGAACAAGCACGACACGGTGGGCCAGGACATCGTGAACCACTGCGTGAACGACATCCTCGTCCAAGGCGCGAAACCTCTTTTCTTCATGGATTACGTGGGCGCGGCGAAGTTCGATGCGCGCCAGTTCAATCAGATTGTTTCAGGTCTTTGCAAAGCGTGCAAAGAAAACAAGATGGCTCTCCTCGGCGGCGAGACGGCCGAGATGCCGGGGCTGTACCCGCTCGGCGAATACGATCTCGTGGGAACAATCGTCGGGCACGTCTCGAAAGCCGATTTGATCACCGGGAAGTCCATCCGCGCGGGGGATGTCATTATTGGACTCCATTCGGGCGGACTTCAGACGAACGGGTTCTCGCTTGCGCGCCGCGTCATATTCGATCTGTGCGGCTATTCCTGGCAGGACAAGGTCCCGGGGACGAACCGGACGTTCGGCGAGGCGCTTCTCGCGGTGCACCGCAGCTTCTTGAAGCCGGTTTCGAAGATCATGGACCGCAAGATTAAGATCCACGGCATGGCGCACATCACCGGCGGCGGGTTCCCGGACAACATTCCGCGCGTGCTCCCCAAGGTCTGCAACGCCGAGATCGACCGCGACGCCTGGGAAGTGCCGACGATTTTCAAGTTCATCCAGAACCAGGGCAAGGTGGATCGCGACGAGATGTACCGCGTGTTCAACATGGGCATCGGCTATGTGATCATCATCGCCAAGAAGGATGTGGCGACCGTCGAGGCTATCCTCAAGAAGCAGAAACAACCTTATTCCGTCATCGGAACCATTCGCAAAGGCAAAGGCATCGTAACATACAAGAATTGAGGCGTCTGAACATGATGCAGGTTGCCAAGCATTATCTGAGCGCGAACGAGTTCCAGCGGGACTCGTGGCGCTTGGCGGCGGCGGTCAAACAGTCCGGCTGGAAGCCCGATCTTTTGATTGCCCTTTGGCGCGGCGGCGCGGCGGTGGGGGTTTCCATCCACGAATATTTCCGCGCGGTCGGGTGGAACGTGCAGCATATTCCGCTTAAGTGCGCGAGTTACACGGGAATAGGCGAGAACAAGGGCGAAGTCATATTCACGCTGGGCGAAGAGATTTTCGCCATGATGCGCAAAGGCGACAAGGTCCTCGTCGTGGATGACGTCTTCGATACGGGCAAGACGGCGCGCGCCGTCAAGAACCGCATTGACGCGACAGGCGCCGACATGCGCATGGCGTGCGTCTACTGGAAGCCCGAGAAGAACATAACCGACATCACCCCCGATTACTTTGTGAAAGACGTGGGCAACGATTGGATTGTGTTTCCGCATGAAATCGAGGGGCTGACGCCTGAGGAAATCCAGGAAAAAGATCCTTTCTTGGCGAGTTTGATCAACGCATGATTTGTACCGTTGCCAGCCTGATCGCCGCGCTTGGCGTTTCTTTGCCGTCCGCCATCGGGGCGGCGGATGTGGGCGTCAGCGTCGTAAAGGACCCCGTTGCGCAGATTTCCACAAATGAACAGGCCGGCGTCGCGGGGGATTCCGCGGTCGCAGATCCTCTCGCGCCCGGCGGGATAGACGCCGCGGTCGAGGCGGCCATCCGCACGGCGGCGTCCAACGCCGTCGAAAAGGCGCGGCTGGAAGCATCGGCGCGGGGCAGCGAAGCGGCGCGGCTGGACGCGGAAGCGCGTGCAAACGAGCGCGCGGAAGCGGCGTTGGACCAGCGGCGCATCTCGACGCGCGTTTTCCGCCTGGCGCACGCGAACGCGGAAGAGTTGGCGGAAAAGTTCAACGCGACCTGGAGCGGCGACTTCGGCACGTCCTGGAAGGTTTCCAAAATGGCCCAGTCGTTCCCCGAAGCCAACGCCGTGATGGTGACGGCGCCGCGGATGGTGCTGGACACCTGCCAGCGCATAGTGGACGAGGTGGACGTCGAACCGCGCCAAGTGTACATCGAGGCGCGGTTCGTGGAACTCTCGAACAACGCCTCCCACAAACTCGGCATCGACTGGCAGATGCTGGACGGCATGCGGGGGTCCATCGGTCTGGACGCCGGGTACAACGAGCGGAAGTTGCAGGGCATTTCCTCCTATGATTCCTCGTCAGGCGATTATACGGTCGGACCGATAAAAGACGCGAACGGGAATTACATCTCGGGACTGGGGTCGAAAACCGCCAATCTCTCGCATTTCAACGCGACGCTGGGCATGAGCGAGCTGTACGTGATCCTGCGCGCGCTCGAGATGAACGAAGACGCGCGCACGTTCTCGAATCCGAAGATTATCGTCACATCCGGCAAGAAGGCGATCGTGGACATGACGACAAAGTATCCGAACGTGACGATCGCCGCGAAAAAGACGCTCTCTTCCAACAACCAACTTTCCACCGATTTGGACATGAAGATGGCGCAGATCCCGGGCGAGGACAAGTTCATGTTTGCGAAAGAAGCCTTCTTCAGCTGGGGGATTTCGCTCGAAGTCACGCCGCGGATCGGCACGAACGGGCTCATAAACGTCCAGATCGTGCCGACGATCAGCGACTGCACGGACTTCGTGACGGCGGGGACGACGGATGGTTCTTCGTCCAAGGCATCTTCCGACGACACGAATTATTCGGCCAAATACCCGATCATCCACGTGCAACGCCTGATAACGGAGTTCAACATGGCGAGCGAAACGACGGCCGTGATCGGCGGTCTTTCGCGCACGATAGAGCAGCAGGTGGACAGCGGCATTCCCTGGTTGCGCGATTTGTGGTGGATCGGTCCTCGTCTCTTCGGTTCGCGCACGCGCGTGAAGAAGCAGACGGAAATCATCGTTTTCGTGACGGTCGGCCTGATCGACCCGAAGCACATCAAGAAGGACGCCGGGCTGCCCAAGAACGCGGTTCTGGGGCGGCTCTATACGGACGACGTGCGCCAGGAACCAGGCGACCGCGGCATAAGAAGCGCGGAAGGCATGAAGTCGCTTGACATGCGTGGCCTGGAGGAGCAATATTCGGATCCGCAGCGCACGAATACGACTTCCTCATCAACACTTAAGATCCCATTCCTTGAATATCCGGCCTCGGGTAAAAACTGATTATGCGTACTGTTCTCCTTGTTGGTGCCCTTTGTGCATTGTTTTCCGTTCGCGCTGATACGCTGACGCTTGTTTCGGGTTCCCGTCTCTCGGGCAAAGCGGGCGCGGTCAAAGGAAACAAGCTCGAGTTCGTTTCGGACGACCTCGGCAAACTCGAAGTGCCGCTGGACAAGATTGCCGGACTTGATACGCCCCATGAGCACACGGTGCAATATGTGGATCTGACGCAGGAGAAGCGGACGTTGACGATTTCGAACGGCGTTTTTGTTGCCGTGGAAGGTCCGCTCGACAGCGCGAAGATAAAGGCTATAGACCCGGTCGAAGAGAAATGGCACGGCTCGGTCAATGCGTCCTATACGGCCGCGCGCGGCAACACCTACCAGAATTCGGCCTCGCTGTTGGCGAACGTCAACCGCCGCTGGGAAGAAGATCGCGTAAAAGCGGACTTCGGCTATTACTACACCGAATCGGGAACTTCCAGGAACGACCGGGAGAAAACGACGGATCGCTGGGAGATCGAAGGTCAGCACGATCATTTTTGGCGGCCTGCGTTCTACACGTTCGAGAACGCGCGCTACGAGGAGGATTCAATCGCCGGACTCGACAGCCGCGTGCGGCTGGGCGCGGGCGTCGGTTATCAATGGCTGGATGCGCGGCGTTTCGAGTCGACAGGCGTCTGGAGTTTCAACCAGGAAGCCGGCGCGACCTGGTTCCGCGACGACTACCGGGAGCGTCCGGCGGACGGCGACACGGGCTACGCGGCCGTGCGCTACGCCCATCATCTCAAGTACAACCCGAAATGGAACGAGGACGTCAAGGGCTTTCACGATCTCGAGTACTATCCGCAGGTCGACGACTGGGAGCACTACATAGTCAAGGCGGATGTCGGTTTCACCACAAAGTTGATCATGGACTTCAACCTCATCGCGAAGATCGAGTGGGAATACAATTCCCGTCCAAGCGTGGGGCGCAAGTCAAGCGATACGCGCTACATAGTCGGCCTCGGCTACGCGTGGTAAGGGTTCAGCATGAAAATCGCGATTGCCTATCCGCCGTTGGAGAGCGAAAAGGGTATCCCGCTCCTTACTCAGAACCGCCAATTCCAGTGGTTCTCGCGTCCGACCTATATCTTTCCCGTGGTGCCCGCCACGGCGGCGACCATGTTGAAAAAGGCCGGCCACGACGTGCTCTTCCTGGATGGAATCGCCGCGGAGTTGTCGCCGGAGGCGTTCGAGGCGAAACTTTCGGCGTTCGCGCCCGATGTAGTCGTTCTTGAGACCAAGACGCCCGTCGTCAAGCGCCATTGGCGGTGGATAGACGCCTTCAAGAAACACAGTTCGGCGCAGGTCGTGCTCGTGGGCGACCATGTGACCGCATTGCCCGCAGAATCCATGGACGCGTGCAAAGTGGACTACATTCTGACGGGCGGCGACTGGGACTTTCTGCTTTCCAATCTCATCCATTCGCGCTTCAATCCCGTGAACTTCGAGCCCGGAATCTGGTACCGCGACGCGTCCGGGAAGGTTTGCGACACGGGAAGATTCCGCCTCGATCACGATTTGAATTCCGCGCCGTGGATCGACCGCGACCTCGTGCACTGGAAGCTGTACGCCGAGAAAAACGGCAACTTCCGCCGCACGCCCGGTACCTACATCATGTCCGGGCGCGACTGCTGGCACGCGAAGTGCACTTTCTGCAGCTGGACGACGCTTTATCCGACCTACCGCACGCGCAATGTCTACGATGTAGTGGACGAGATCGACTGTCTCGTGACACGCTACGGCGTCAAGGAGATCATGGACGACTCGGGTTCGTTTCCCGTCGGCTCCTGGCTGAAAACCTTCTGCGAGGAGATGATCCGCCGCGGGCTCAACCGCAAGGTCCGCATCGATTGCAACATGCGCTTCGGTCGCCTCAAAGCGGCGGACTACGCCCTCATGCGCAAAGCGGGCTTCCGGCTCGTCCTTTTCGGCGTGGAGTCCGCCAATCAGGAGACGCTGGACCGGTTCTGCAAGAAGCTCACGGTGAAGGATGTCGAGGAAGGCGCGAAGTGGGCGAGCGAAGCGGGGCTCGATGTGCATTTGACCTTCATGTTCGGCCACGCCTGGGAGGGTCCGGCGGAAATCGCGAAGACGGTGGCTTTGGCGCGCAAACTGTTGTCCGAAGGCCACGCCTCGACCTTGCAGTGCACCTTGACGATTCCCTACCCCGGCACACCGCTTTTCCGCGAGTTGGACGCGGCGGACGGTCTGACCACGCGCGATTGGGACGCGTACGATATGCGTCACGCGATAACGAAGACACCTTACGCGACCGAAGCGCAAATCAAAGAGGCGATCAGAGCCGTCTATCGCGGCTTCCTGCAGCCGCGTGCGCTTTGGCACCGCTTGACGACGACGCGCAATCTGTTCGATTTCTCCTTTTACTATCGTGGACTGCGTTCCCTGCTCGGACATTTGGTGGATTTCAAAAACTAATTCCTGAAGGAGTGTCTCCCATGTTGTACGTCAACGAAAACTACGAGAAAATCCAGGCCAGCTATCTCTTTACGGAAATCGCGCACCGCGTGAATGCGCACCAGGCGGCGCATCCGGACGCCAAGATCATCCGCCTGGGCATCGGCGACGTGACGGAACCTCTCGCTCCGGCCGTTCTCGCGGCCATGCGCAAAGCCGTGGACGACGAAGGCGCGCGCACGACGTTCCACGGCTACGGGCCCGAGCAGGGCTACGCCTTCCTGCGCGAGAAGATCGCCGCCGTCGACTTCGCCGCGCGCGGAATGGATATCGCCGCGGACGAGATTTTCGTCTCGGACGGCGCCAAGTGCGATTGCGGCAACATCCAGGAACTTTTCGACAAGAACGTCAAGATAGCGGTGGGCGACCCCGTCTACCCCGTCTATGTGGACACGAACGTCATGGCCGGCCGGACGGGCGCGAACGAGGGCGGACGCTATGCGGGGCTTATCTATCTGACCTGCAACGCCGCGAACGGTTTCGTCCCCGGCCCCGAAGCCGCCGGGGATGCGGATGTCGTCTACCTGTGCTACCCCAACAACCCGACGGGGGCGGTGGCGACGAAGGAGCAGCTCCAGAAGTGGGTGGACTGGGCCAACGACAGGAAAGCCCTCATTCTGTTCGACGCGGCCTACGAGGCGTTCATCCGCACGCCCGGCATCCCGCATTCGATCTACGAGTGCGCCGGCGCGCGTTCCTGCGCGATTGAATTCCGCAGCTTCTCCAAAACGGCCGGGTTTACGGGCATCCGGTGCGGCTATACCGTCGTGCCGAAAGGCCTTGTCGCGCATGACCGGGCTGGACGGGCGGTCGAACTGCGCCCCATGTGGGCGCGCCGCCAGACGACGAAATTCAACGGCGCCTGCTACGTCGCCCAGCGCGGCGCGGAGGCCGTTTACACGCCCGAGGGGCAGGCCCAGACGAAGGCGACGATTGATTTCTACCTCGAGAACGCCAAACTCGTGAAAGAAGCCCTCGCGGCGCGCGGCTTTGCCGTCACGGGCGGAACCGACTCGCCCTACCTGTGGGTGGACGTGAAAGGCGACAGCTGGGCCTTCTTCGACAAGCTCCTGAAAGAGGCCAATGTCGTCACGACCCCGGGCGCCGGATTCGGCCAGGCGGGCGAGGGCTACATCCGCATTTCGGCGTTCAATTCCCGCGCGAACGTGCAAGAGGCGATTGCGCGCCTGGCGCACGTTCTCTAATCCTTAATCCTTATCCCCGGAAGGCTTTCGTCCCATGAAAATTGTGGATTGCGACTACTTTATCGTCGGTTCCGGCATAGCCGGGCTTATCTCCGCCCTCCAGCTCGCGGATAAAGGCAAAGTCGTCCTTGTCACGAAAGAACGCCTGAAGGATTGCAATTCCAATTATGCCCAGGGCGGCATCTGTTGCGTGATGGATCCGGCCGACTCGTTCGACAAGCATGTGAAAGACACCATGATTGCCGGCGCCTGGCTGGGCAAAGAGGACGTCGTGCGCGAAATCTGCGAGCATGCGCCCGAGGGAATCCGCTATCTGATAGACTGCGGCGTCAAATTCGCGAAGAAGAAAGACGGTTCGTGGGACTTGACGCGCGAGGGCGGACACTGCGAGCGCCGCATTTTCCATGCGGGGGACATCACGGGGGAGAAGTGCGAAGCGGCGATAATCCGCCGCGCCAAGACCTGCGGCGCCGATCTGCGCGAACACACCATCGTGATTGATCTCATCATGTCCAAGCGCATCGGTATCAAGGGCGAGAACCGCTGCCTGGGCGCCTACGTGATGGACAAGGTTTCCGGCGAAATCTACGCGATCCGCTCGCCCAACACGATATTGGCGACGGGCGGCTGCGGCAAGGTCTACTTGTACACCTGCAACCCCGACACGGCGACGGGCGACGGCATAGCGCTCGCCTGGCGGGCGGGCGCGGCGATCGAGAACATGGAATTCATCCAGTTCCACCCGACCTGCCTGTTCCATCCGCAGGCGAAACGCTTCCTGATTTCCGAAGCCGTCCGCGGCGAAGGCGCCGTTCTCGTCGACAAGAACGGAAATGAATTCATGCAGAAATACGATGTGCGCGGTTCGCTCGCGCCGCGCGACATCGTCGCGCGCTCGATCGACTCCGAGATGAAGCGCACCGGAGACGACTGCATGTACCTCGACATCCGTTCGAAAGGGCGCGCCTATCTGATGAACCGGTTCCCGAACATCTACCACAAGTGCATGGAGTTCGGCATCGACATGGCCAAGGACCTCATCCCGATCGTCCCCGCCGCCCATTACACCTGCGGCGGCATCCAGGCGACGACCGACGGGCGCACGTCCATCCCCGGGCTTTCGGCCGTCGGCGAATGTGCGTCGACCGGGCTCCACGGCGCCAACCGTCTGGCGTCCAATTCGCTGATGGAAGCGCTCGTCTGCGCACACCTGACCGCGAAACGCCTCGGGGCGCATCCGGATAGATTCCGCGCCGCGCCTCCCGCCATACCCGCCTGGCGCATCGGCAACGCCGTTCCGCCGGACGAAGCCGTCCTCGTGGCGCACATGTGGGACGAGATCCGCCGCCTCATGTGGGACTATGTCGGCATCGTGCGGACGAACAAGCGCCTCGCGCGCGCGGCGCACCGTATCAAGACCCTGCGCCGCGAAATCCGGGAGTACTACTTCAAGTACCTCGTCACGCCCGACACGCTCGAACTGCGCAATCTGGCCGTCTGTGCGGAACTGATCGTGCGGTCCGCCCAGAAGCGCCACGAGAGCCGCGGCCTCCATTATACGCTGGACTATCCGAAGACCGCGAAGAAGGCGCGTCAGACCGTCATTCCCGGTTTTCAATATTGATACGCGCCGCGGCGTCGAAATATGGTATAATAGTAGGCGTTGGGCCACAAGCCCGGAAAAGGAGTACGTGACATGAAAAGTGAAGTGTGGGAAAATCCCGCCGGCGGGAAAGGTAAAATGCTCATTGAGCACATTCTCGATGCGGACATTCTGAAAGACAAGAATGGTCTCTATGCGCGCGTGACTTTGCCGCCCGGGGCCGTTCTCGGTTATCATGAGCACCATGGCAACGGCGAAAGCTATTTCATTCTTTCCGGCGAAGGTGAATATGATGACAATGGCGTGAAGCGCACGGTCAAACCGGGCGATGTGACCTGGACCCCGGATGGCTCGGGACACGCCCTGAGCAATGAAAAGGGCACGAAGGACCTTGTCTTCATCGCGCTTATCGTGAACAAGTAAGAGTGAAGGTTTGGCTCCAGCGAGTGACGGAGGCGTCCGTTGAAATCGACGGCGCCTCTGTCGCGCAAATAGGCACGGGCTACTTGGCTCTGCTCGGTGTGGGTGTAGGCGATACGCCTTCCGCCGCGGAAGCGCTGGCGGCCCGTGCCGTCCATTTGCGCGTCTTCGAGGACGAGAGCGGGAAGATCAACAAGTCCGTTCAGGATGTGGCGGGCGAGATTCTCGTTGTTTCGCAATTCACGCTCTATGCGGATACCGCCCATGGAAGGCGTCCGGGCTTTTCGAATGCGGCGCGTCCCGAAGTGGCGGAACCGCTCTATGAACATTTCGTCGCCTGCCTGCGCCGCTTGCTGGGTCCGTCGCGCGTGCAAACAGGCCGCTTCGGCGCGTACATGAAAGTGCGGCTGCTGAATGACGGACCGTTCTCCGTCGAACTGCTGGCCTAGGAAAACCGGCACCGGGAAAGGGTTTCATATGGATGTCCATCAAATATCGGCGATTCTCGAACTCGCCATGCTGGTGGCCTTCGGCTTCTCGTGGCCGTTCGCCATCTTGCGAACCTACCGCGCCAAACGCGTGGACGGCAAATCCCCGCATTTCATGATGATCGTCATTTGCGGCTATTTCTTCGGTATCGCCGCCCATGTGATAGAAGGCACGAAATTGTGGCTTTGCTTTGTCTATATGCTGGACATCTCACTCGTCTCGACCGATCTCGCGCTTTACTTCCATTATCTGCGGAAGAACCGCAAAGAGGCATGATTTCCCCCGAGACCATCGCGCGCATACGCGCCCTCATGGTAGAGGCGTCCGTCTACGAGGAGGACCTGCGGGAGTCGTTCATTCTCGGAGGCGGTCCGGGCGGACAGAAAACAAACAAAACCTCCAGCGTCGTGCGCCTGCTGCACGAACCGAGCGGACTGGCCGTGCGGTACGGGGAGACGCGCAGCCGCGAAACCAACCGGTGGCTGGCGCGCCGGATGCTGGCCGAGGCCATTCTTGCGCGCGAACAGGGGCGCAAGTCGGCCGCCCAGCAGGAACGCGAGAAGAAGCGTCGTCAGAAACGCCGCCGTTCGCGCCGGCAGAAGCAACACATGCTCGCCGACAAGCGCGCCCACTCGGAGAAGAAGGCGAACCGCCGCCCCGTAAAAGACGATTGAAGCCTTCCGTCCTCGGCGCCTGCCGCGTCAGGAAAGAAGTTCCTTCAAATCCGCCGCGGTGAGCTTTTCCATGACGGCCGCGTCCGTGGTGGAAATGGTGGCGGCGATAATCGCCTGCTTGCGGCGCTGCAGGGCGAGCACTTTCTCCTCTATCGTGTGCGAGGCGATCATCTTGATGGCGTAGACCGTTTTCTTCTGTCCGATACGGTGCGCGCGGTCCGTGGCCTGGTCTTCGACGGCGGGATTCCACCACGGATCGTAGTGGATGACCATGTCCGCACCCGTCAAATTGAGTCCGGTTCCGCCCGCCATGAGGGAAATGAGGAAGACGGGGATGTCCGCGCTGCGGTTGAAGCGGTTGCACTCCCCCAGCCGGTCTCTTGTCGCCCCGTCCAGATAGCAGAACTTGATGTTCAGCTTCTGCAAATCGGCCGCAATGAGCCGAAGCATGCCCACGAATTGCGAGAAGACGAGGATCTTGTGTCCGCCCTCGATGGCCGCCAGCAGTTGTTCGCGGAAAGCGTCCTGTTTGCCGCGGGAGGCGATTTGGCGCAGTTTCATGAGCAGCGAAAGGAGTTCGAATTTGGATTTGGCGAATCCCTTGGCTTTCACCAGCTCACCCGCCTGTTGGCGCGTCTTCGCGAGCGCCGCCACGTATTCGCGTTGTCCGTCTTCGCTGAGCGGACAGTACGAGACCTTGATGATCTTGTCGGGCAGTTCCTTGGCTACGGACTTCTTGAGCCGGCGCAGGATGAACGGGTGGAGTTTGCGCTTGAGGCACGCTTGCGCCTCTTCGCCGCCTGTTCCGCCCGCGGCGATGGGCTCCTCGAAATGCAGGCGGAAGGTTTCGTAGTCCCCCAGATAGCCCGGCATGAGAAAGTCGAAAATGCTCCACACATCGGCGACGGAATTCTCGATCGGCGTGCCCGTCAGGACCAGGCGGCGTTCGCTTTGGATCTGCTTGACCGCGCGCGAACTCTTGGTCTGGCGGTTTTTGATATGCTGGGCCTCGTCCAGCACGACGGCGGAGAAGACGGTCTCCGCGTAGGCGGTGTCCAGGTCGCGCTGCAGAAGACCGTACGAGGTGATCACGAGGTCGGCGGAAGGAATGAGCGGAAAGGACTTCTCGCGGTCGGGTCCGGCGACGACGAGGACTTTCATGTCCGGAATGAACTTGTGCGCTTCCGCCTCCCAGTTGCGCAGAAGGGAGGTCGGGCAGACGACGAGCGCCGGACGCTTGCCTGTCCCCGACGCGCGCGGCAGCGAGAGCCAGGTGAGCGTCTGCAGCGTCTTGCCCAGGCCCATTTCGTCCGCGAGGAGTCCGCCCAGCCCCGATTCCTCAAGAAATCGCATCCAGTAGACGCCCTCTTTCTGGTAGGGACGCAGGATCTTGTCGAGCGGACCGAGCGCGACGGGCTCGAACTTGGCGGCGTTCGCCCGGTTGTGCAGCGCGGCGTTTTTCCGCCAGAGCTGCGCCCGCTCATCGTCGAGTTCGACGTCCAGGGCGTCCAGCGAGGCCTTGACGTACGCGGCATGCACGCCCGGCACGCGGAACCAGCCCGCCGGGGCGCCGTTCTGCCGCGGGGCGCAGTCCGAGAAGACCGCGTGCATCTCTTGGATGGCGACATTGTCCAGAAGAATGACCTGTCCGTCCCGGAGAATGTAGCCGTCGCCGCGGTTGAGGGCGGCCTGGACTTCCGCCGGCGGCACGTTTTGCCCCATCGCGTCGAAGGTGTAGGCGATGTCGAAGTCGCCTTTGGGGGCGTCGCGGACCGAGACCACCGGCACGACCATGGGCATCGTATCCGTCAACTTCATCAGCCGGTCGGCGAGATCGACGCGCCACCCGAGCCGCCGCAAGGCGGGCAGGCCGGCGCCCAGGAAGTTGAGCACTTTCTGCGGATCGGTCAAGTAGAACTTCAGGTCTCCCGTGCGGTAGCCCGGCTCGAATCCGCGGCGTTTGAGTTCCTCGATGGCCGCCTGCTCGGCTTTCATGCTGCGTACGCGGCGCACGAGCGCATCGTCGGGGTCCGGGAGCCAGACCGTGCGGTCCGTCTGGACCGAGCAGGCGGGGAATTCGACTTCGCCGTAGTGCGCGTCGAGCTCGATCGCGAGGGAAGCGCGCGAACCGGCGACGAAGGCGGAAAACGCGGGCCGCATCTCCACGGGGATGAAGTTGGAGGCGTCTTCCGCCGCGGACGGCTCGTCCGGCGCCTTCCCTTTCGTCGCGGACGGCGCGGAACGTCTGGGCGGCGGGGGCGGCAGGTCGTCCATCTCCATCACCATCTGCGCGATGCCGATGGCCAGTACATGCGGGCATATCTGGCCCAGGTCGCGGTTGGTCCGGCACGGACAGTCGCTTTTCACGCGGTTGCCGGGCAGAATCTGGAAGGATACCGGCATTTCCCATCCGGTGACGAGTTGGATCTTCCCCTGCAATTCGTGCGTATCGGGATTGTAGGCGACCTGGCTGACAAGACCCTCGTTGCAGAGTGCAAGACCCTGGTTGAACGTGGGCACGCCGCCCCACGCAATAAGCATTTCTTTCGTTAAACCGCATTTGACCATAGGGGATAAGTATACCATCTTTTGCCTTCTGCGACAACCCCCGCCGGACGGGTGCCTCCCCAAAATTTCCATGTGCCCGGTCCAAAAGTAGACGAAGCGGACGTTCCGGCGCAACGGGGTGGCGGTTCCGGCGCAACGCCATC
>DBKW01000062.1:0-5211 GCA_002298665.1 Verrucomicrobia bacterium UBA740
TCGATCTTGTCGAGCGACCGGTAGCCGCGCTGCGCCGCCGGGGCGGGGCCGATGGCCTCGCCGTCGGAATTCAGCGGCACGACCGTGTACTCGTAGGCTCCCGCCTCGTCCGCCGTCGTGTCCGTGTACGTCGTCACATCCGGCCCCACGGTCTTGACCGTCTCGAAGTCCGCCGTCGAACCCTTCGCGCGCCGCCGGATCTGGTAGCCGCTCACGGCGTTTGAGTCGAGCGTGCTCCACATGAGCGTGATGCCGTCCGCCACGCCCTTCGACACGGAGAAGTCGAAGTCGGGATACTTGATGATGGCCGTCTTCCCCTCGCCGAAGTCGGGGACGAACTTCAGTTCGTTCTCGCCCCAGATGTTCAGTTCGTTTTTGCCCAAGGTGACGCTGCCGCGCGTGTTACCCGCCTCATCCGGCAGTTCAAACACCTTCTTGCCGTTGCAGAAGACTTCCGCCCTCTCGCACACGTTACCATCCTTAATCCAATCGAGATCGACATAGACCCGCGTTCCTTCCGCGAGATTCACCTCGCGGGGACTGCGCGTGTCGAGGTGCGGAATCGTGCCCGAGACCGCGCCATCCGTCCATGGCAATAGGGTTACATCCGCCTGCTCAACTCTCACACATTCAATCGAGAAGGTGAGGTCATCAAAGGTTCCCGCGCCGAGGTCTGTGCCCACGTCCCACTCGAGACGGTTCAGCGGCACCGTTCCATACAGCGAAAAGTCATCCGTACCAATTTCCGTATCGTAAGGCCCGCCCACCGAGCGGCGAAGCGTCTTGACCTCGACGGGCTCGCCCCCTTTCTGGGCAAACAGTTTGAATCGGGGGATACCATCACGTCCCCAAACGTCGCGCGCCGTCTTGTACTTGAGGAGAATATCCACCTTGCCGTTCCAGGGCGTCTGCGGCTGAACGGCAACCAGCGAGAGGTCGTCCAGCTGGCTGTAGCCAATGACTGAATCGCTCTCGTCAATCTGGGTGCCGGCCGCGTCCAGCGCCTCGACTTTGTATCTGTAGCGCGTTAACGGGTCGACGCTCATGTCCGTAAACGACATCGTCACCGCCTTGCCCGTGGGGGTGATTTCGTCGATGCGGGCGTAGGCGTCCGACTCCTTGATACCTGCGCGCCAGACTTTGTACGTTGCCGCGCCCGGCACGGTCGGCCAGGTGAGGAGAACACTGTTCTGGTCGGGCTGCGGCGTGGCCGTGAGGCCCCGCGTGTCGATGGTGAGATCCCCGATCGCCTCGTCCAGCACGAGACGCGGCGCACCGCCCTCCGTCTCGGGCTTCGCCCAGCCCTGCACCCAGATCGTCACGTTCGTGTGGTAGTAGTTCTTGAGATCATCGTACACGTACCAGGCAATCTCCCCTGGATATTCCACCGTGCCGGAGACCGCCGTGAGAGTGAAGTTCGTCGGATCCTCCGTAGTGGGCCACACCGAATCGGGCGGGCGCACACTTATTTCCGTCACCGAGAGCGGCGTACCGTCCCGCCGCGCGTAGGGCTTACCCCCGACCGCCGGGGACTCGGTCGCCGTGCCGGGCGCCGGATACGGGACTTCGATGGCCTTGAAGGTAAAGTACAGCGGTTCCTCGCCCTCGGCCGCACGCGACGAGGTGTAGTCGTATGTGAGGTTGATTGCGAGCATGCCTTGCAGACGAGAATAGCCGTAATCCTGCAACGCGATTTCGAGCTTGTCGAGGGTCTTGTAGGCTGTCACGATGTCGGTGTAGTCGCTGCTGTAGACATTCTGGATCCGCTCATTTTCCGGGAGCAGGTGCGGGTTTTCCGGGTTGACGTACTGGACGCAGCGGACGCGGAACTGGTAGTTCGTGCCGGCGCCGGCGGCGCGCGTCATCGTCACGCGCTCGAGGAACGCATCGGTCGTCCAGTCAAATCGACCCGGATTGTCGCTATTCCACCAGTCGCTCCATTCGGTCGTACCGCTCTCCCGCGTGCGGCAAAAGACCTCGTAGTAGAAGTTGGTCGGCACGTCTTTCCCGTCGACCTTCTCGGGATAACCGTCGGCGGGCCACCGCACGCCGTCCCATTCGAGCTGGATGTTCTTGCCGTCCTCCGACAGCGTCGCCGTCAGGTTCGTCGGCGTCGGATACGTGCCGGGGTGTTCGACGACCGTCAACGTCCCGCCCGGCGCGGCATAGACCGCGGAAAGGGAAAACACGCCCAGAACCGCCGCGCATGCGGACAGTCCCCGTCGCCAAAGGCCGAATATTTCTGTTTTCGTCATCTTCAACCTCGCTCTCTTATGCTTAGAGTGATAGTGGATACTAGAACCAAATCCAATATATTATAGCATAGTACGCGCCGCCTGTGAAGCCCTTTGTTGAAATCCGTATAATATCATGATTGTCTGCATGGTTCTCGCCGGAATCCGGACAAAAAAAAGCGCCGCGGAAGCTCCGCGGCGCTTTCTGACACGCTTTTCTCCGTGCCCGCATCAGTTGTCTTTGCGTCCCATGAGGCGCAAAAGGCTCAAGAAGAGGTTGATGAAGTCCAGATAGAGGGAAAGCGCCCCCAGCAACGCCACTTTGCGCCGCATGCCCGCTTCCGCAAGCGTCGTATCCGCCGCGAGAAGCTTGATTTTCTGCGCGTCATACATGGTCAGACCCGAGAAGATGAGCACGCCCGCGAAGGAAACCGCCCAATCGAGCCCGCTGCTGCGCAGGAAAATGTTCACAATCGAGGCAATGATCAGCCCCCAGAGCGCCATGCCGCAGACGGACCCGATACTGGTCAGATCGCCCTTCGTGACGGTACCCCAGACGGCCAGGCCGCCGAACATGGCCGCGGAGACGAAAAAGGCGCGGCCGATAAGCGCGAGGTCATACGCCAGGAAGATGACCGAGAGCGTCAGCCCGTTCAGCGCGGCGTAGACCAGGAACAGGACCAGCGCGGCGAAGGGGGACAATTTGCGTATCCCGGCCGAAATCCCCAAAACGAGGAGGATTTCCGCGATCGCGCAGATCAGGAAAACCGGCCCCTTCAGCACGACTTCCGCCGCGGCGCTGTTCGCGACATACCACGCGACCACGCCCGAAAGCGCAAGCCCCGCGGCCATCCAGCCATAGACCTGGCGAAACACCGCGGCGGTTTCCGCGGCGAATGTGGCGGGGGCCCCGTATTCGCCCCGCTTGAATTGACTTTCAAAATCCACCATAGGTTCCGAATCCTTTCGTTTTCATCCAAAATCCGACCAAACCACGCGGTTCGCGGACGCAAAGCCTCCCCCGTCCTTGCGGCGGAAGACGCCTGTGCGCCCGCAAAAGACCGCGTCCGGCGCTTATTTCGCCGCGGAACAACCGTTCCCCGTGCACGCGCACGTATTCTGTCCGCACCCGCAGACGCAGGCCGCGCCCGGCTTGCAGTTCTTGCAGTACGCTTTCTCCGGCCTGCACGTGTGGCATCCGGCGACAAACGCCGCGAGACCTGCGACAACCGCAACAGCCAGCATGTTCTTCATGTTCATTTTGCCCTCCTTTAGGCTTTACCTTACGTTGAACACCTACTAGTATACACTATTTCGACCGGCTTGTGTCGAAAAAAACGCGATTCTCCCCCCGGCCTACCGTGCCGGTTCGAGTCCGTCCGGCAAGGGACGCGCGGCCAGTTCAAGGATTCTGTCCAATTTCGCCTCCACGCGGTCCAGCTGGGCCGACACCTGCCCCAGCCGGCCTTCCAGACGGTCGCCACGCGCGTCGATCCGCCCAAGTACCGCGTCCGTCCCGTCCCTCACCGCCGCATAGATCTGGCCATGGGACGCGCCGGACGCCTGCCGCCACGCGAAAAACGCCAAAAACGCGAGAATTGCGGCGAAAACCGCCCCGATTGCCCACTTTGTCATGACCGGACCGTCCCTTCGCCCGTGACGCGGTACTTGTAGGTCGTGAGCTCCTCGAGCCCCATCGGACCGCGTGCATGCAATTTGTCCGTCGAAATGCCGATTTCCGCCCCCATGCCGAACTCCGCGCCGTCCGTGAAGCGGGTGGACGCGTTGTGGTAGACGCAGGCGGAATCCACATCGCGCAGGAATTGGGCGGCGTGGGCCGCGTCCGCCGTGACGATCGCGTCCGAATGGTGGGAGCCGTGGGCGTTGATGTGGGCGATCGCCGCGGCGCAATCGGGGACGACGCCCACGTTCAGCTCGAGCGCCAGGAATTCGCGCCCCCAATCGTGGTCCGGCTCGTCGGGCATGTGCACCGTCACGCCGCGCCCTTTCGCCCAAGATTCTACCATTTTCAGGAAGAGCGGCGCCACTTTCTCGTGCACGAGCAGGCATTCGACGGCGTTGCAGGCGGACGGACGCTGCACCTTGGCGTTGTCCAGAATCGAAAGCGCCATGGCCAAATCCGCCGCGTCGTCCACATAGAGGTGGCAAACCCCCTTGTAGTGCTTCAGCACGGGTATGAGCGCCGCTTCGCACATCGCCCGGATCAACCGCTCCCCGCCGCGCGGAATCGCCACGTCCACCAGCCCCACGGCGCGGACAAGTTCCGTCACCGCCGCGTGGTCGGGAATCGCCACGAACTGGACCGCCTCGCCCAGGACGCGCCGGGCGACCTCCGCCAACGCCGCGTTGCTCTGGGCGGCTTCCTTGCCTCCGCGCAGAATGACGGCGTTGCCCGTCTTCACGCAAAGCGCCGCGGTATCGATGAAAACGTTCGGACGCGACTCGAAAACGACGGCGACGACGCCGAACGGCTCCCGCGTCTTCTCGATGGTGATCCCGCTCGGACGCGTCCGCTTCCAGATGGTCTCGCCGACCGGATCGGGCAGGCCGGCCACCGTGCGGACCCCCGCCACCATCGCCTCGAAGCGCGCCGGCGTCAGGGTCAGGCGGTCGACAAGCGCCGGGGAGAGCCCCGCCGCCTGCGCCGCGGCCACATCCGCCGCGTTCGCCTTGCATATCGTCCCGTAGGCGGCCTCCAGTTCGTCGGCCAGCGCCAAGAGGCGCGCATTCTTCACGGCCGTCGTGGCGCGACGCAAATTCGCCGCCGCGCCCCGTGCTTTCCGCGCCAATTCCCGAACATACTCGGTTGTCGTCATATTAACCTATCCTTCTCCGTTCTGCTCTCTACAGTATAACATATTGCCGCGTGAATGTAAAAGCCCCCCGCCCCCGCATATCGCCTCCTTTCTGCACCGCGCGGCCGTTCCGGCGCAACGGTATCGCCGTTCCGGCGCAA
>DBKW01000062.1:5287-13346 GCA_002298665.1 Verrucomicrobia bacterium UBA740
GTTCCGGCGCAACGGCACCCCCGTTCCGGCGCAACGGTGCAACCCTGCCCAGGGACGGGATTGCCGAAACCACGCAAGGGAACCCAACGAGAATGGTCGGACTGCTGCCGGCAGGACGCGGAGCAATCTTCAGCGCGGTGTCTCACCACGCTTGCATTTTGCCGGAGTTTTGTCCAAATTCCCGTGGAGCTTTAGTCCGCCGCCTCCCAAGGAAGCGTCTGCCGGGCAGGGCGCAAGCCCGCGCTTTGCGCACGCAATTCGAGGGGATGCCCCGAACCGGGCTTGCGCCAGACGAGAAATGTGGCGCGTCCGTCCTTCAGGCGAACCGTCCGCCGCCCCGGGACAAGCCCCGCCCCGTCGAGCGTGTAGACGCCGGACGCCACGATTTCGCCCGGACCTTCCAGCGAAAGGGCGACTTCCGCCCCGGAATCGGGCCGGCGAACCCCCGCCTCGTCCACCAAAAGGACGTCCACGAGTTCGCAGGCCCCGTCCGTGAGCGCCGGACGGTCCGCGGCGAATGTCAAAGCCGCCGCCTTCTGGGCGGTCCGCACGCTGGCCTCCCCGATCGGGGAGCCTTCCGCATAGGCGATGACCTTCAATTCGCCGGGGCGATAGGGCACATTCCACGCCAGACGCGGCAAATTGGTGACATTCGCCGCGCCCAACGGCTCGTTGTCGACGTAAAGAAGCGCACCGTCCCCCCGCGTTTCGCAGACGACCGTCACCCGCTGCCCCTCCCGGCCCGGATGCGTCCAGTCCGTCAGCAGGCGGACCGCCCGCGCCTGTTCCTGCGCCCGGAGGGCCTCCCGCTGCCGGCACGCCCGCTGGATCAACGTCGCATCATCGGGGCGGACTAACCGGTGGCGCGCGTCATCCGCCGCGGCCGCCGCGCGGCGCAATTCCCCGACCTGCTTCTCGAGGGCGGCTTTCGTCTCCTTGTCCGGCGCCAGAACATAGCCGCGGTAGCGGTACGGCATCCACTCGCGCGTCCAGCCCGTATCGCGGAAAGGTTCCTCGAAAAGTCCGGCCGCCGGCAGAATGTCGTCCGCCGTCCCGGCGCCGCGGTCGGGACCCTTCGAATACAGGACCGGCGTTTCGGAGGCCCCGTCCCACGCGTAGACATAGTCCTGCCCCCACGGGTCTTTCACCACGCGGCGGATGTACGGACCGTTCCACCCGCGTTTGCGCACCTTGTCCGAGGCGAGAAACGCCAACCCCTCCGCCGTCGTCGGATACGTCCCGACGTGGTAGCGGTAGCGTCCAAGCGCCACCGCGAGGGCGTCCACCGACTTGTGCGCCTGGAGGAGCGCCTTGGAGATGGGGGCGCGACCTCCCCGCCCCGTCGCCGACAGGACGAGCGAGCCGAGCATCAAAAGGCCGATGACGACGACGGTGTAGAACACGAACCCCTTTTTGAAGGTGGGCGCGTTCACACCCCCCATTTCCGCCCGCTTGCGCGCGAATTCCCGGCGCACCGCCTCTATTTTCGCGCGGTGCGCGGCGCCGTTCGGCTTCTTGGGCGGGAATTTCCGGCGCAGTTCGGCGTAGTCGACCATATCAGAAGATTTCGCACTCCGGCAAGGGCCCCACGATCGGGCGCACGTAGTCCAGAAACGCCTTCGTCACGTCGTGTCCGTTCTTGGCGATGTAGTTCGGCGGCAGACTGCGCGTGTATTTCGCCGCGTTCTGGATGGGCTGGGGCGCGAACGCGACCCGGTAGTCCTTGCCTTTTTCGCGCAAAATGGCGATGGTTCCCTTGGAAAGTTCCCCCTTCAGCGCGGCTTTCACCGCCGCCCGGCCCGCCAGACGCGCCTCTTTCTGGTCCACTTTGGACGCGATCCCCGGGAAACTGCGCTGCAGATAGCCGAACGTATCCGCCCGCACGCGCTTGACCTTCCCCGTCGCCTTCAGCGTCTTCGCCAGGTAGTCCCCCAGCGCGCCCGTGCCGGACATCTGCACATTGCCGTGGCTATCCTTCTCGCCGCCCGCGAA
Organism: Verrucomicrobia bacterium UBA740; assembly: GCA_002298665.1. GTDB lineage: Bacteria > Verrucomicrobiota > Kiritimatiellia > RFP12 > UBA1067 > UBA1067. The sequence continues at coordinate 7,280 of DBKW01000062.1, forward strand.
TTGCGCGCCGATGGACCGCCCTTCGGCGTCGCGGATGCCTTCCGACACCGCCACGACGCAGCGCCCTTCCTTCTTCAGGACGGCCAGTACGTCCGCCTCGAACCGCTCCAGCGAGAACGGCACTTCCGGCAGGTAGATGAGGTGCGGACCGTCCCCCTTGTTCCGCCGCGCCAGGGCCGAAGCCGCCGTCAGAAAGCCTGCGTCGCGCCCCATGACCACGTCGATCTTCACCCCGCCCAGCGCCCGGTTGTCCAGGTCGTCCCCCATGAACGCGCACGCCACGAAGCGCGCGGCGGAACCGAACCCCGGCGTATGGTCGCAACTGCGCAGGTCGTTGTCTATCGTCTTGGGGATATGGTAGACCGTGAGCGGATAGCCCGCCTTCTCGGCCTCTTCCGCCACGATCCGCGCCGCGTCCGCCGAGTCGTTCCCGCCAATATAGAAGAAATAACCCACGTCCAACCGGCGAAACGCCTCGAAAATGGACTTGCAGTCCGCCGCGTCCGGCTTGCGGCGACAACTGCCCAGCGCCGAAGAGGGCGTCTGGGCGATGGCCTCCAACTTCGCGACGGACGGCTTGCGCAGGTCGATGTAGGCGTCGTTCAGGATGCCCTCGATGCCGTGGCGGGCCCCGAGGATCTTGCCGATGCGCGGACTTTTGCGCGCTTCCAGAACCGCCCCCACGAGCGATTCGTTGATTACCATGCTGGGACCGCCCGACTGGGCTATGACCATGTTCATCTTCTTCATTTCGTCAGCCTTCCTTCCGCGGCATTCAGTAGATCCGGATGTACGTTTCCGCCTTGAGGCGGTCCATCCACGCGTCGTACGCCTTCCGGCCCTTGGCTTCCTTCACGTTGCGCTCGATATCCTCATACGCCGCGGCGAACGTGCGTGTCTGGGCCGGACGCTCCGCGTCCTTGCGCAAAAGGAAGCTCCAGCCGTCGAGGTCGACCCAGTTGCTGAGCGTTCCGACCGGCATTTTGGCGATTTCGGCGCAGATTGCGGGCTTGAACACCGCCGCGGGCACCACATTCGTCCACGCGCCGCCCTGGGTCGCATGCGAATCGGCGGACCACTTCAGCGCCACCTGGGCGAAATCGTTCGTCTTCAGCTCGTCGGACACCGCCGTCTTGAGCGCCGCCTGCTCGGGCTTGAGCAGGATGACCGAAACGTCCACCGTGCCCGGCTCGCCGTAGCGCGCGGGGTGCGCCTTGTACTCGGCGCGCATCTCGGCCGGCGTGGCCGTCACCATCTTGTCCACGATGTTCCAGCGCATCGCCCCGACGATCAGGTCCTCTTTTGTGCGCCGGCGGAAGTCCGCGAACGTGGTGCGGCTCTCGGCGAGCGAAGCGATGAGCTTGTTGCGGTCGCCCTGGAAGAAGCGGTCCGTGATCTCCTTGACGCGGTTGTCCACGACCCACTCCTGCATCGTGACCTTGGCCGTCGCGGCCGCCTTGAGGATGAGCTGACGGTCGATGAGCCGGTTGCGGTAGCGTTCGTATTCCGAGGCCGGCGCGCCGGCCCGGCGCATGTCGTCGATGACGTCGCTCCGCAGAATCGAAACATCCCCCACCGTGGCGGCGAGGCCGTCGACCTCGATCGCCGCGAGAGGCGCCGCGCACAGAATGTACGCGGCAACCCCGAACGAAAAACGGCTTTTCATGCTGTCTGCCTCTCTCCTTTACAGAAGCGCCGCGATGGCCGCGCCGATCATCGGCGCATCTTCCACGGGCGGCGTGATCTCATAGTGGATGTTGCGCATCTTGACGAGCATCTGGTCCAATTCGCGCTTCACGGTCGTGGCGAACGGAATCGCCCGCGTCTTGTAGTAGGTGGAACCGTCCGCATTGATCGCCACCGGCGCCGACGCGTCCACGCCCGCGCCCGTCTTGATGACGAACGCCGCCAGATGAATCGCCGTCAAAGCCGCCGCGCGCTCGAAAACCGGAATGCCCAGCCGCCGCGCCATCCGCGCGTCGTTGGGATCCTCGAAGATCGCGTCCAGCACGTTCTCGCGCCCCGGCTTGACGTACGCCGCGCAGAAATTGTCGAAATCCATCGTCTCGAGCGCGCCCAGCCCGACGATCTTCGCCGTGGCCTTCGGCGTGAAGAAACCTTCCTTCGCCGCCGCCTTGAGGATTTCCAGCCCGATCGGACCCAGATACGCCCCCGAAATCTGCTTCTCGAGGAACTGCGCCCCCGGATTCGCGCTCTTGTCGTCCACGGCAATGTCGAACGTGCTCCGCGCCAACTGGTTGAAGGCGCCCGATTCGGCGTTGATGATCATGGAGTCTTCGGGATCCAGATCCGCCAGTTTGGCGATGTTGGCGTTCTTCTCGACGTACGCCGCGTTCGTTCCCGTGCCCAGGATGAAGCCGATGTAGGAAGAGTAGGTCCGGTCGCCTTCCGTCGCCTTGGCCGCCAGAAGCGTCGCGACCGTATCGTTGACGATGGCGATCTTGTCGCCCCCCGAGCGCTTGCGGAGTTCCTTGCCGACGTACTGGCCCACGATCGTCGGCGCGTCGACACCCTTCGTCCAGCGCACGAGCCGCGCGTCCAGATCGGGCGTCGCCGCGGCCGGATACGAGAAGCACCAGCCCACCTTCGTCGCGTCCGCGTACGCCGCCAGACGCTTCAACTCCGCCACGAAAGGCGCATAGAACTGCTCGGTGTCCACATGCTCCTTGGATCCCGGCATCGGCTGGTTGTGCTTCTCCTCGATCGTGGGCGGAATCGAGACCACCGCCCCGCGGAAGTTCGTGCCGCCCGCGTCAAGCACGGCGACCTTCACGCCTTGCGGAACCTTCCCCTCGACGCCGACGTAGGTCGGTATCATCATGAGGGACGAGGTCTCGCCCTTCAGCCCACGCTCCATCTCCGTCAAAAACGCGGCTATCATGGCCGAGCGGTCCAGTTCCGCAGCCGTCACGAAACCGTGAGCCGCGAGGAATTCTTCAGGCGTCTTCATGCATCAGTCCTTTCGTTAGGTTTATCCAGTCTAGATTAGAGAGAGTTTCGGCTCTCGCAGTAGATTGTATCATATCTTTGAACACGTTGCCAAGTTGTTTTCTTCGGTGGGCAAACGCTTTTTTCGTCAGATTGTGGAAGAAATCGCGTTCTTCCCGCGTCAGATTCGCGTTCCGGTCATGCCGAACCAGCGTGACCACGCTCGAGCCAATCGCCGGACGCGGCCAGAAACAGCTTGCGGAAACCTTCCGCACCACCTTGACGTCGTAGTCCAGCTGCGCCCAGACGCCCGCCAGTCCGCGCGTCTTGGACCCTTCCGGCGCCGCCAGACGTTCCGCGACTTCCGTCTGCACAAGCGCCGTGACGACGGGAATTGACCGCATCTGCACGAGGTCGAGCAGAATCCGCGTCCCCGCCTGGTAGGGCAGATTCGAAACCATGGCGTCGAACGCCCCCTCTTGCCGCGCATCAAGCGCCGCGGCCGCACGGTCCGGTCCGCGCGCCAGATAGTCCAGCGCGTCCGCGGCGACGACCGTCAAGCCGGACGGATTGGAGAGCGCGGACGCCAGCCGCGCGGCCAGAACCGGGTCCTTCTCCACCGCCGTGACCTGCGCGCCGCGGGCGAGCATCTCTTCCGTCAGCACGCCCAATCCCGGACCGATCTCCAGCACCCGCCGTCCCGCGGCGGACCCCGTCCCCAACCCGGCGTCCACGATGGCCGTGAGCGCGTTGCGGTCGATCAGGAAGTTTTGCCCAAGAACTTTGTTCGGATGGAATCCGTTTTCTATGCACCAGGCCTTGACCTGCGTAGGACTCGTCAAATTCATTCGTTCTCCTCTCCGTGCGAAGACGGATCTTCCCCCCCGCCGCCAAACCACGACCCCAGCCTGTCCATCGGACTGATGTACTCCCACTTCGGATCGTGCGCCGAACCCACCACGTGGAATTCCAGCAGCAGCTTCGTCAGCATCCATGTGACGGGGCTTACGAGCACGCTGACGATTGGCGCATTCTGGAAGAGGCACGCCCGGGCGTGGAAATCGAGCTTGTCTCGGGCGATGTCATACGTCCCCTGCGCCTCCACCGTGACAAGCCCGCCCGAAACGACGACGTTCGTCGTCGCCAGAATCCCGTTCTCGACGACGAAATCGCCCGAGGCGTCCGACAGGTTCGTCAGATAGTCCACGCCCGGCACGTGTGTCGCCAGCTCCTTGGTAAGGCCGGCAAACAGCCGCAATTGCGCCAAATGCCCGTTCATGACCTTCAAACTGCCGCGCCCGTCGAGCTGCGAGAGAACATTCGTGCCGAGCGGACCCGAAAACGCCACGTCGGCGTCCACGCGCCCCCGCCGGTCGGCCACCTCGAACTTGAGGAAATCCGCCAATTCCTCCAGCGTGCCCCCGCGATAGTGCGCCTCCATGTCGAAACGCGCCTTGGCCGCATCGAAATCCGTCAAATGCAGCGTGCTCTGCCCCGAAATCACGCCGCCTTCCCTGCCCCGCGCCTGAATATCCGTGAACGCGAGCTTATCCCCCGCCAGACGCCAGTTCAGCGTGAGGTCGCGAAACTGGAAATCGAAAAGCGAACCCGCGGCCAAAGAGGCGAAGCCCCCGAGGTCGTTGTACGCCTTGTCCGCGGCGCTTGTCCCCGCGCGCCCTACGCAGGTCAGTGTCGGCGCCGCCTTGCACGTCACGTCCGCCACCAGCGCCGGGTCCAGGAAGTCCGTTATCGCCAGGACATCCAGGAAAGGGAAACTGCTGCGCGCGTCGAAGCCCAGCCGGACCACGTTGTCCACCCGGTCCACGGCGACGCGCCCGTCCAGCATGCGCCCTTTCAAATCGGCCGCCAGAGGCAACGAGACCCCTACGTGCACATTGCAATTCGTGCCGCGTATCCGCGTCTGCACGGAAATCGTGCCGTCCGCGCGGTCCATCGCGACCCCGTTGTACCGTCCCATGGTCGGCTGCAACCGCAGCTCCATGCCGAAATCGCCCTTGCGCAGGTCGACCGTGAAAACGCCCCGCGCGGGGACCGGCGCGGCAATCTCGGTGAAGGCGTCCATGTACGGGAGCGCGCTCGTGATGTCCAGCCGCTCCACAAAGGGACGTATCTGGCGCTGCGTCGTGAGCCCCTCGACGGCGATGCGGATCTGCCGCGCGTTCAAATCCACCCGGACATCCCCCTCCAACGCGGTGTTGTACTCCTTGTTGGACCAGCCTATCCGCAAATTCTTCACGAGCCCCAATTGCGGCGTCAACTCGATACGCCCCGTGACCCGCGTGGGCTCCAGCCCCAGAATCGAAGGACGTATCAGCACGAGATCGAAGGCCGGAAGCCGCGGCAACGTGAACACAATCCCCGGATCCGGAATCTCGCGGTAGCCCGGCTGATAGTACGAATCGGGCAGCCGCGGATATGTGAGCCCCACCAGCCGCACCTTCCGCGACAGATGATTGACCGAAATGGACTCCGCACGCACGACTGGCTCGAGCGCGTCTTTCTTGCGCACGTCGTAGATGGCCGGATTCTTCAGCCGCACGCCCCGGCGGAAGCCGAACGCGGCCCCGTCGCACCGCAGGACGATGTTCGACGTCGAGTACCGGTCGCAAATCGCGTCCACCCACGAAGTCGGCAAACGCTCTTCCCGGAAGAAAAGACTGAGGAGGTAGACAAAAAGGGCGATGAAGCCGTACTTCACCGCTCTCATCGCGCCCTTCAAGACACTCTTCAATCCTTGCCGCATCTTTCTTTGCTCACGCTGCATTTGGCAGCCCCTAGCGGAGTCGAACCGCTCTTACCTGGATGAGAACCAGGTGTCCTAGCCGATAGACGAAGGGGCCACGCATTGGTGCACCCGGTGGGATTTGAACCCACACACCTTGCGGCACCAGAACCTGAATCTGGCGTGTATGCCAATTTCACCACGGGTGCTACGAGGACATATTATCTCAAATTTGACGCCGAAAGTCAACCCCGTTTTTCATCTTTCTCGAAAATTGTCAACCGTCCAGGCAAACACCCCAGTCCGCGAGCCTTTACCCCCACCACCCCCCTCTCTCTTGTTTTAGGCCATAGAACACACAGAGGACGCTTCGCG
>DBKW01000064.1 GCA_002298665.1 Verrucomicrobia bacterium UBA740
TTTTGAATGTGTCTTTCAATAATTAATGTACTTGTCTAACATGGTTGTCGTTGTGTTTTGATGTATTTTGAATGTGTCTTTCAATGTCGAACCAGCGGTTCCACTTCACGTTCTGTTGTGTTTTGATGTATTTTGAATGTGTCTTTCAATTGCGGTTGTCGACCATGCCGTCGTCGCCGTGTTGTGTTTTGATGTATTTTGAATGTGTCTTTCAATTGCGTCGGGCAAGATGAACATCCGGCTGTGTTGTGTTTTGATGTATTTTGAATGTGTCTTTCAATATTGGCGCGGTTTCGCCCTTTATTGACGGGCCCATTCACCGATTTCGGGATGGATATTTTTGCGTAAAGGGAGCCTCTTTTAGAAGGCTCCCTTTCTTTTTTGTCAAAAAAGTTCGAGCTGGACGGGCGTGGGACGGGGCGGTTGGCGCTTGCGTCCGGTCAAGTGGATCGTATCACCGAATTGCTTGTCCGTCACTTTCAGGATGGAAACAAGTCCCTCCTCGGGGACGAACAGCTTGATCCGTCTGACGTGCACCTGCGCCGCCTCGAGACTGGCGCACGGGCGTATGTAGACCGAGAATTGGTGCATGATGAACCCGTCCTTCAGCAGGTTCTTGCGGAAGTCCGCGGCGTTCTTGCGTTGCCGTTTCGTTTCCACCGGCAAATCGAACATCACATAGAGCCACATGATGGTATAGGCGGAAAGTGCTTTCTGGAAAAGTTCAGGCATCCAGTTGCGGCAAAACGAGTTTGTCGGCCTTCCCGAGGTAATACCGTGCGAGGGACGCGGTCGTGTAAGAGAGCGCCACCATCAGCGGACGCCGCAAGCCTTCCAGCGTCACGTCGCTCGTCAGCATCTGCAGCAGCCGGATTTTGCCCTCCTTGGAAAGTTCCTTCGCGGGCACATCGAACGGCCGCACGCCGCCCAGCACATAGCGGTCCACGAACGGGCGATAGGGTTCCATCATGTCGTCCGCCAGACAGAAGGCATTGTACCGGTTGTGGTGATGGATGCCCTTCAGGCAGGAAAGGCCGGAGCCGGCCAAGGCGCGCGCCACGGCGGCCCGCAAAATCGCATAGCCGTAGTTGAGCGGACCGTTGGGCCAAGGTCCCTCGGGGTCGCGTGTGACGCCGGGGGGCATGAGGCTTTGGAAATAGAGTCGCGCGGCCTGCGCCTCGCAGTTCGCCTCGTCGCGGTTCTTGACGGCGTCCGCGAGTGTCTCGAGCCGGCCCGCGGCGGACTTCCCCATGAAGGCGAGGAAGGCCGCCTGGTTGAGGATCTTGCACCGGACGATCTGGCGCCAGAGCCGTCCGTTGACGGCTTCCGTGGCCGCCATTTGGGCGGCGACGGTTTCCTGCGCCGTCGTATGCGCGGCGTAGGGTTGCATCGCGGCGATGGGCATGTGCGCCCCGTCGCACACGATGACGGCGACGTTCGCCGCGGCGAGCTTCGCAAGACACGTCGCGGTGATCACGAGCTGCGGATGCTCGATCAGCACGAAGCCCACATCTTCCATAGGGAATGTGCGACGCACATTCCCCTCCCCTTCGTAGACCAGCTGGTCGAGCCGGAAGGATAACCTCCCGGGCGAACCGAAGCCAAGCGTGCGCGCAATCATGCGCACCTCCTTTCTCGATTTGGTGTTACAGGAACCGGATCGTGCCGTCCAGCATCATCTTGAAATGGATGCCCTCGAACATCATCTGCTTCAAGTAGGTGCCAGAACTGACACGGAGCAATTCGTGCGGATGCTTAAGATCGATCTTGGATTCGCCCGTAGGACTTTTCTTCATCTCACCAGGTGCGAGATGATTATTCGCTTCCTTTATATCGGCACTAAGCTGCGTACTCGCGCGTGCTTCCGTATGCAGACACAGGGTCAAACGTCCGCTCCCCTCGATATTCCTTACCTTGTAGAGCCTTTTGGCGAGTTCCGACGGCGGCAGATTGTGCAACTCTTCCGCATTCCCCGTCGCATGGGTTAGCGCCAGCGAGCCGGGGTAGACGAACCCGATGAAGCCCGGGCGTTTGTCGAGCGTCTTATAGCCTGTCTTCTTGTGGTTCTGCGCCCACTCGAGGGAATTGTCCGGCACAACCGAAAGTTTGCCGTCATTATCATAGACGCCCATACGGAAGTTTGATCTTTCCGCTACGGTAACATAATAAAACGTTTTATAATCATGACGCGAGGACATCGCATGCACACGCAACCGCTGCGGATTCTTCACGTCTCCTTTAATGACACGCACTTTGTTGACCGGCACGCCGGACGGCATCTTGATCATCCCGGGTTCCACGTTCGTTTCGTTTTGGCTCTTCAACGCCGCCAGTTGCTCCTTGACCAAATCGCGGACGGCAGGATCGACAATGTCTTTGGCCGTCTTCAGCGCCGCTTTGAGCGAACCAATCAGCGACTTGCGGACCACATAGGACTTCTTGTCCTCGCCAGGCTTTTGAATGCACCCGTAGAATGTCTCCTTGTGAAGCGGTCCGCGCACGGTGTCGCCCTTGGCATGGACGTACTTGACGATCCGGCCAGGGTGCTTCTGGTCGGGATGGGGTTTCGCGAGCACGGTCTGCTTCGAGCTCTGCTTGAGCGTCGTGCGGCGCAAGACATGCTTGACGAGGATCGTCTCCGCGGCGGTGCGGACATCGTCCGCGAATCCGTCCCAGGGCGCCGGGCACACATCGCATTCGCGCTTTGGCGCATGCGCGTCGTCCTTCAGCGCGGTGCAGATCGCGTTGAAGCGCGCGCGCGTCAACGCGGCAATGACCATCGCGTCCTTGGCGTGGTGCATGTGGTTCGTGCGGTCTTTCGCCTCGTCCGCGGGCTGCAGGCCCCAGGCCTTGCGGGCGAAGGCGGTGGCCGCACCGTTCACCATCAGGACACGCGGATAGACCGTCTCGAGGAGCGCTTTCGCGTGCTTCGTCATGATGCCGGTATCCACCAGCTGCCGGTTCTTGAACTTGCTCAGCCCTTCCCGGGGATCGGTCAATTTGACCGCCGTAATCTCGAACCGGCGCAACTTGTCGCGCCAGTAGTCGAGTTCGAATTTGACGGCCAGCGCCTTGGCGCGCGCCTCGGGATTGCCCTTGCTTTTGGCCTTCTGGGACAGGAAATCCTTCTCGAGCCGGCTTGCATTCTCGCGCCACGGGCGCAGACGCGTTTCGATCTCGGCGCAGTTCGGGCACTCCTGCGGAATACGCCCTTTCTTGACGTCGCGGTTGTACCGCGCCTCGCAGATCGTCTTGTTGGCGAGCGAATCGTCCCCCGATTTGGAACGCGGAATCGTGTGCTCGACGTCAAACGCGTTGCCGCCCAGAAGTTCTTCAATACCGATGCTTTTCCCCGTATAGAGACATTTTCCGTCCTGTTCCCGCCAGAGCAGGCAGCGCTCGATAGCGTCTTCCGTAACCTTGCACCCGTGCTCTTCTATCGTCTTGCGCGCCTCTTCGCGGGCTTCCTGGCGTTTCTTCTGCCAGAGTTGCCAGGCCACGCGCGTGGCGTAGTTGTTCACGCTGCGCGCCATTTCCACGTGAATCGCGGTGTCTTCGTCTATCGTGCCATGGTCGTGCAGATAGTTGACGAGGCGGCGCAATGTCGTCAGCGCGCGCTGCACGAGCGGATTGCGCAGCATGCCGAGCTGCACGGCCGGAATGCGTCCTTCCTTTTCCGTTTTGTAGGGGCTGTCCCGCAGAACATACAGCTGCTTGAACTGGTCCTCCGTCACGCCCCAGTGGGTCAGAAGATAGTCCTGGAACACATCCAGAAACGGGACGACCTTTTCGCCCGTCGAATAAGCCGCCTCGCGCGCCTCCTTCTGGCGGTGCCGAATCTCCAGCAGATTGCGGCAAATCTCGTCTTCATGCGAGTCGAAGTCGGCGATGAAGTCGGGGAGTTTCGCGAGCAGGGTCGCATCATACAGCTGATAGCCTTTGCGCAAGAACGGCACAATGCGCTTGATCGCCTTCAGGGAGTATTGGGCGGTCGCCTCCGAGGGACGTATGCTCGCGAGCAATTTTGCCGCGGCGTCGTCCAGCGCGGGATAGTGCTTCTTGAGCCACCCGATCAGCCGGTCGACATCTTCGTAGAACATCAATGCGTTGACGACCTGCTGCTCATCGTAGGGGATGGAGCCGAAGTACTTGCGCAGGCGGTACCCTACAGAGCGGCTCGGGAGTGTTTCCGCGTCTTTGTAGTGGTGGAAGTGCCAGCCCTCCGGCTTGTTCCAGCCATAGTCCTTAAACCGATCGTCTTTCTTGAAGAAATCCGTTATCCGCTTGAACTTGAATGTGGTTTTGCCATAGTCGAACGCCCCGGCCACGCGGGCACGGTCTTCGGGTGTGAGCGGCATTTCCTCGCCCGTGGGGGATTCGAACTTCAAGTTGTTGACAAACGCCCACATGCGAAATTCCTCGAAGAGCGGGTGCCCCGCGAATGTCCGCGGCGACTGGGGTTCCAAGGGGCACATTCCGACCAAATGCCGCTGCGAGCGGAGCGGACGCTGCATGAAGAGCGCCGAATAGAGGTCTTTCCGCAGCGTGCTGCCGGATGGAATGCCTTGGCAGTCCATAATGACGGCAAATTCCTTTTCGTAGTGTTCGACGCGGTGGGTGTAATGTTTGCGCACGCGTCGCTTCTCGGGCGAATTGCGGTCCTCCTCAAGCAGGCGGAAGAAATACTGGCCGAGCGTCTTCGCGCCGGATTTCTCGATGGCGGCGGACAGTTCGGCGATGCCGCTTTCCACGACGCCTTGCGCCTTCTCCATGAGTTTCTTGTTCTCGTCCTCGTCGCCCGTGTCGGGCGGCGCTTCCTTGCGGGAACTTTTGAATCCGCGGCGCTGGGCGATATGATAGAGGGCGCGGCCAAGCGTCTCGAGGGGGACTTTCACTTCCGCGGCGCGGGCACGGTCGCAATAGGGATTGGAAGTGTCAGTCGCCTTGAGCCAGCCCAGAAAAGCCTTGTTCGCGAGCGGGTAGATTCCTTTCGTCTTCCAGGCGTCGAGTTCGGCCAGCGTCAGCGGGCACATCTTCTCGCGGATGAGGATTCCCAGCAATTTCCATTTGCGCGCCTTGCGGCGGAACTTCAGGCGCCGCGCCATGCGATATTTGCGCCGCGTCGCGGCCGGGGTTTCCGTCGGTTTATTATCAATTCCAATGCACTCCGGGAAGATCACGACGCCCTGCGCGGAAACCTGCTTCAGCGTTTCGTCCAACACCGCCCAGCCCAGAGAGTTGGATCCCAAGTCGATTCCTAATGTTTTATTCATTTCATTTTCCCTCTTGTATTCTTCTGAAAATATGTTATACTATACTCATACATCTTAACACAACAAGGCTATATGCCGAAGTCGTTGTAAGACTGCGGGCCCCTTCTTGGGGTCCATTTTTTTTACCATTTGCCAGACTGCTCACGCACATACATCTGCATTATAGCATTTCCTCACCTTATTGTCATCTGCAAATTCAGCCGATCCTTTGATCGAAAATACCCGGGTGGCAAAGGCTGGGGGGAGGATCGGGACAGGTAGGACAAGTAGGACGCGACCCATTCTACATATTCAACATTTTCTACACGGCCGATACCGTGCGGGCGGCAGGGGACTGCCGCCCCTACCGTTGGACGACCCACGGCCACCAAGCCGCCCTTCTACATTCTCTACACTTCCTACACGGTTAATTAATCCCCCCTCTCTCCCCATTCTCCTGATCTCCACGGCTACTATCGATAGCCCCCCCCCTACATTTTCTACATT
>DBKW01000066.1:0-3685 GCA_002298665.1 Verrucomicrobia bacterium UBA740
AGAAGAAGATGACGACGGTGGAGGAAGCCAAGAAGGAAGGCGCGATGGCGCTTTTTGGCGCGAAGTACGGCGATCAGGTCTCTTTGTACTCGATTGGCGACGTTTCCAAGGAAATCTGTTGCGGTCCGCATGTCGCCAATACGAGCGAACTCGGGAGCTTCAAGATCCTGAAGGAGCAGTCCTCCTCGGCGGGCGTGCGCCGTATCAAGGCGGTCATCGGAAATCTTTCGTAAGAGCGCAAGAGACAGATCATGGGCACGTTGCATCTGGGTGTTTTGGGGTCGGGCGCCGGCTCGAATATGCAATCCATCGTGGACGCGATTGCCGCGGGGACGTTGGATGCGGAAGTCTCCCTCGTTTTGGCGGATTGGCCCGATGCGAAGATACTGGACCGCGCGGCGCGGCACAACATCCCGCACCGCTACTTGGATTGCGCGCCTTTCAAGACGAAGTTGGAAGGCGAAGCCGAAGACGCCTGCATACGCCTTTTGAAGGAAGCGGGCGTGGATACGGTCGTATTGGCCGGGTTCATGCGCATTGTGAAGCCGAAACTCCTCGCGGCGTTCCCGAACCGCGTGCTCAATATCCACCCGGCGCTTTTGCCGGCCTTTCCGGGCGTGCACAGTTGGACGCAGGCGCTGGACTACGGGTGCAAAGTGGCGGGGGTGACCGTCCATTTTGTGGACGCCGGGACGGATTCGGGTCCGATAATCGTGCAGAAGGCGGTGCCCGTCCTCGAGGACGACACGCCCGAGACATTGCATGCGCGCATCCAGGTTCAGGAGCATTTGGCGTATCCGGAAGCCTTGCGCATTCTCGCAAAAGGAAACTATCGCCTGGAGGGGCGGCGCGTACGCATTCTGCCGTGACAATCCGTGCGGCGACCCCTGCGGACAGCCCCGCGATCGCGGCGATTTACGCGCCGTATGTGGAGAATACGGCGATTTCCTTCGAATACGCGGCGCCGGACGCGGCGGAAATCGCCCGGCGCTTGGCGGAAACGGTGCGGAATTATCCCTATTTGGTCGCGGAGGAGTCCGGGCGCGTGGTCGGGTACGCCTATGCGGGACCCTTCAAGACGCGCGAAGCGTATGCACGGTGTGTCGAGACGTCGATTTATGTGGCGCAAGACTGCCGCGGACGCGGCATCGGGCGCGCTTTGCTGACGGAACTCGAGCGGCAACTTGCCGCACGCGGCATTTTGAACGCGAATGCCTGCATCGCCTGGCCGGCGCAGCCCAGTCCGTATCTGGATACGGCCAGCGCCGATTTCCATGCACGGATGGGGTACTTCAGGTGTGCGCATTTCCATCGGTGCGGATTCAAGTTTGGACAGTGGTTTGACATGATTTGGATGGAAAAGTTCCTGGACGCGCAGGCGTAAGCGTGTCGTCCGGGCGAGTTTTGCCGCGGACCTATTCGCAAGCGGCGGCAAATATGATATAATAATCATTCGTTTGCAGGACAAAAGAAGAGATTTACAAGCGATGGCGAAGACCAATTACGGTGCGGACAGCATCAAGACGCTGGATCCGGTGACGCATATCCGTATGCGTCCGGGTATGTATGTCGGCGAGCCAGGTACGGGCGCGATGTACCACGATTGCATTTACATCCTCATGAAGGAAGTCATCGACAACTCGATCGACGAGTTCGTCATGGGGTACGGCAAGAAGATCGACGTCACGGTGAATTACGACACGGGCGAAGTGAGCGTAAGGGACTACGGGCGCGGCATTCCGCTCGAGAAAGTTGTCGATTGCGTCAGCCAGATGAACACGGGCGGCAAGTTCGATTCGGACAACTTCCAGTTCTCGGCGGGCATGAACGGTGTGGGCACGAAGGCGGTGAACGCGCTTTCGGAGTTTTTCGAGGTGCGGTCCTACCGGGACGGCGAATATTCGGAGGCGTTCTTCAAGGAGGGGCGTTTGCAGTCCCAGAAGCGCGGGAAATGCGCGAAAAACGAGCCGAACGGCACCTTTACGCACTACAAGCCCGACGCCAAGGTATTGAAGACATTCAAGATGCGCGAGGAGCACGTGTTGCGGCGCATGCGGATGTACTGCTACGTGAACGCGGGGCTGACGATCAATCTGAACGGACAGGCCATCTGCTCCACGGGCGGACTGGCCGATCTGATTGCCGACGAGGCGCAATTCGAGAAGCTTTACACGCCTTTCCACATCAAAACGAAGAACCTGGAGCTCATCTTCACGCATACGAACCGTTTCGGCGAGGAATACTACTCCTTCGTGAACGGGCAATACACGACGGATGGCGGGACGCATCTGACGGCGTTCAAGGAGGCGTTGACGAAGGCGCTCAACGATTACGATCCGAAAAAGAAGTTCGACGGCGACGACATCCGCGACGGTTTGATCGGCGCGGTGAGCCTGAAGATCATGAATCCGGTCTTCGAGGGGCAGACGAAGATCAAGTTCGTGATGAACGACATCCGTGCGGATCTCGTCGCGCAGATGAAGAAGGAGATTGAAACCGCCTTGCACCGGGCACCGGGCGAGGCCGAGAAACTCGTCAAAAAGATCGAGGAAACGGGCAAAATCCGCTCCCAACTCAACACGATCAAGAAGCAGGCGCGCGAGCGTTCGCAGGCGGTCAGCGTGCGGGTTCCGCAGCTGAAAGACAGCAAAAACCACCTGAAACTCGATAAAATCAACAAGAAGACGGGTCAGGCGGAAGGCGCGGACACCATGATCTTTTTGACGGAAGGGCAGTCCGCCGGGGGTACCCTGGGGCTGGCGCGGGATGCGACGAACCAGGCGGTCTTCTTCCTGCGCGGCAAGCCGCTGAACACGTGCGGACTCAACAAGGACGTCCTTTACCGCAACGAGGAGTTTTTCAACCTCATCAAGACCCTGGACGTGGACGAGAGCCTGGACCGTTTGCGGTACGGGAAGATCATTTTCGCGACGGATGCCGATGTGGACGGGTTGCACATCCGCATGCTCCTGGCGACGTTTTTCATGCGATTTTACCGCCAATTGATCACGGACGGACGTGTTTTCGTGCTGGAAACGCCGCTTTTCCGCGTGCGCAACAAGAAGGAGCAGTACTACTGTTTCACGGACCAGGAACGGGAGAAGGCAATCGCGAAATGCGGAAAGGGGTGCGAAATCACGCGCTTCAAGGGTCTGGGCGAGCTGAACGCGAAGGAATTCAAGGACTTCATCGGCAAGGATATGCGTCTGACGCCGGTCACCTGCGCGGACGATCTGGACGTGGAGAAGTCCATCAAATTCTACATGGGCGCCAATACGCCGGAGCGCAAGAATTACATCATGGAGTCGCTCGTGTGCGATTCGTCGGAGTTTTAAGAGATGAGCGGAAAATCGGATAAGAACGGACAGCCGCCGAGTTTGTTTGAAAACATGGAGTTGTTCGACCTGGAATCCCACGGGGACGGGGAGAAAACGCCGCGGGAAGAAGAGAAAAGCCCCGCGGACGCGGCGGGCACGCCCTTGACGGTCAAAGAAGGGCTGACGGGGCGGGGTCCCCTGCGGGACTTCTACGACGAGAACTTCCGGCAATATTCGGCGTACGTCATCTGTTCGCGCGCCATTCCGGCGGTGGAAGACGGGCTCAAGCCCGTCCAGCGGCGCATCATGCACTCGCTTTGGGAGAAGGACGACGGGCGCTACACGAAAGTCGCGAACATCGTGGGCCA
>DBKW01000066.1:3746-9921 GCA_002298665.1 Verrucomicrobia bacterium UBA740
GCCAACAAGCTTTGGGGCGAGGGCAAGGGGTATCTGATCGACGGACAGGGGAACTACGGTTCGCTTTACACCGGCATGCCCCACGCGGCGACGCGTTATATCGAGTGCCGCCTGACGGACTTGGCGCGGCATGAGGTTTTCAACAAGAAAACGACGTCTTTCGTGCCGAATTACGACGGACGCAAGGAGGAGCCGGTCTACCTGCCCGCGAAGATTCCGCTTCTGCTCATGCTGGGGGCGGACGGCATCGCCGTGGGGCTTTCGACGGCCATTTTGCCGCACAACTTCATCGAACTTCTGGAAGCCGAGATCGCGCTTTTGCAGAAAAAGCCGTTCAAGCTGTATCCGGACTTCCAGCTGGGCGGCATAATGGACGTTTCGGACTACCAGGACGGACTTGGGAAGGTAAAAGTCCGCGCCCGGATAGAGAAAGAGGACAAAAACCGCCTGGTCATCACGGAACTCCCGTGGGGCGAGACGACCGACTCCATCGCCGCGTCCATAGAAGACGCCATAAAGAAGAAGAAGGTCGGCGTGCGCAAGCTGCACGATTTGACGAGCGACCAGGTGCGCATCGAGCTGGAATTGGCGACGGGCGTCAGCCAAGAAAAGGCGATTACCACGCTGTATGCCTTCACAACATGCGAGAAATCGCTCTCTTCGCGTCCGATTGTGCTGGAATCCGGGCGGCCGAAGCTCATGCGGGTTTCGGAGATTCTGGAGCACAATGTGGCGCGTTTGACGGAACTCACCAAGCGCGAACTCGAGATTCGCCTCGGGGAGCTGGACGACCTCTTCCATGCGCGCACGCTGGACCGCATCTTCATCGAAGAGCGCATCTACAAGCGCATCGAGAACGAAAAGACGTACGAGGGCGTCCAAAAGACGGTGATGGAGGGTTTCAAGCCGTTCCTGAAGGAATTGCGCCGCGCCGTAACGGCGGAAGACGTGGAACGGCTCCTGAAACTCCAGATTCGCCGCATTTCGCAGTTCGATATCGACAAAAACCGCGAGGAAATCGAGGGCATCCAGAAGGAAGAGGCGGAAGTCCGCGACAATCTGGCGCATTTGCGCGCTTTTGTCGTGAAGTATCTCAAGGGGCTCGTCAAGCAGTACGCGAAGAAATATCCGCGTGTCACGGAGGTTCGGACGACGCCGTTCCAGGAAGTGGACGTGCGGGCGATCACCGCTTCGGAACTGACCATCAAGTGGGACCGCGAAAACCACTATGTCGGCAGCGGGCTGCGCAACGGGGACGAGCTGTTCAAGTGCTCGTCGCTGGACGAACTCATCCTCATCTGGAAGGACGGACGCTTCCGCAAGGTGCAGCCCGAGGAGAAGATTTTCGTGGACAAGGACCTTCTGGCGGTCGTACGCTACAACCAGGAGAAGGACCGCGAAACGCGCGAGTTTACGTGCGTTTACGAAGAGGGCGGCTACGGTTTCAGCTACGTGAAGCGCTTCCGCTTCGGCGGGCTCATCCGGAACAAAGACTACCACCTCGCGCCGGAGAAGCCCAAGTCGAAGATTCTTTTCCTCCAGGAAGGGTGTCCGGATACGTTGTATGTGAAGTACAAACCGGCGAAGAACCAGCGCATCAACCAGCAGTATTTTCTCTTGAAGGAGCAGGTGAAGCGGACAGGCACCGGCGGCGCGGAGGAAAGGCAGGATGTCGTGCCCGTCCGCGCGGCGGGCGCGAAGGGCAAGCAGTTGACGACCAAACCCATCGCACGGATTTCTTCCGCCAAGTGTGCGTGGTGGGACGACAAAGCAACGCCCTCGAAAGGCGTATTAGACTGATTTGCGCATTTTTGGTATACTATGGATGTTATGATGACAGCAGAAGAACAGGCGCGCCGCATAGCGCAGGCGTTGGAAGATTGCAAGGGTACGGACGTCAAAGTCTACGACGTGCGCGGCAAAAGCGCGCTCGCGGACTTTTACGTCGTCGCGACCGGTGCCGCGGCGCCGCATTTGAAGGCGTTGATCGCCGCCTCGCAGCGTGCAATGAAAGAGGCGGGCGTCGCCAGCTACCGTACATCGGGCGATCCCGAGAGCGGGTGGATAGTCGTCGATTACATCGACGTCATTGTGCATGTTTTCTCTCCCGAGGCGCGCGCCTATTACGCGCTTGAAAAGCTCTGGGTCTGAGCTTTCCGCGCTCGTTTGCGATGTCCCCCGCCGCATTTATAGACGATCCGCGCTGGTATGCGTTCTTGCCCGAGACGCGCGAAGGCGGCAAAAAGCGGCATCTGCCCACACATGAAGACTGCGCGCGGCTGGATGTGGAGTCCGCCGCCGCCCATTTGCGGGCGGGGGGCACGCTGGGCGCGATGGCCGGCTACGAGGAGCGTCCGGGGCAAATCGCGATGCTCGAGGCGATTGCGCGGGCGTTCAACGGCCGGGAACATCTGATGATCGAGGCGGGCACGGGCGTGGGCAAGTCGCTCGCCTATTTGGTGCCCTCCATTCTCTGGGCGTACACGAACGATACGCCCGTCGTCATTTCGACCGCCACGCGCAATCTCCAAAGCCAATTGATGCAGTCCGACATTCCCCGGGCGCTCCGGATATTGGGCGACGCGGCGGCGAACTTCAAGGTGGCGTTGCTGAAAGGGCGCGGCAATTACCTCTGTCTGCGGGCGCTGGGCGAGTTCTTCGCGCCGGGCTACTGGACGATGAGCGAGGCCGACCAAGCCGAGATGCCCCATCTCATCGAGTGGCTTCGAACGACGCCCGACGGCGACCTGGACTCTTACGAGGGGTTGCCGCGGACGCTTCTGTCGTGCCAGGGGGAGGAGTGCAGCAAGCGGCGGTGTCCGTACTATTCGCGTTGTTTCGTCTACCGGGCGCGCAAAGCCGCGGCCGAGGCGCATCTCGTCATCGTGAACCACGCGCTCGTTTGCGCGGACGCGACGAGCGGCGCGGGGACGATACTTCCGGCTTACGGGCGGCTTGTGCTGGACGAAGCCCACAACCTGGAGAATATCGCTACCGACTACCTCAGTTGCGAGTTTTCGCTCATAGAATTGGCGCGCCTCCTCAATCGGTTGCATCGCCGTCCGCGCACGGCCAAAGGGCGCGCCAGCGGCGTACTGGCTGCGTTGGCGCGCGCAGCCAGTGCCGGGCACCTCAAGAACGCGAACATCCGGAACGAGATCATCAGCCAGATTGAGGGCATTGGCGACCGCTTCAATCGTCTTACGACCGCGGCGGAAGGCGTTTTCAGCCGTGTTGCGCTTCTCCTGCTGCCGTCCCGAAACGGGGATATCGTGCGTTACGATGTGAAGGACGGGGTGCGGCGCCACTCGGTGCACGGTCTTTTCGAGGCGTACAAGAAAGAGGAATGGAACGAAGACGACCTGCAGCGCGCCTGGATGAAGTTTGAGCACGAAATGGCCAATCTCGTGCGGTTTCTGCACGATTTGCGGGATACGCTCGCCGTGGAAGCGGAAGAGGAGGGCCCGTCGAGTGCGGCCGCCGATTACGCGGCGCAAATCCAGGGTTTGGCGGATTCCCTCGTGTCGTTTACCAATGCGGCGCTTTTCGTCCTCAAAGGCGAGAAGAACACCCACGCCTATTGGGTGGAGCGCCTTCACCTCGAGAAACATCGCGTCAATGTGCGCCGCATGAGCCTGCGCCTTGTGGCGGCGCCGCTTTCGGTGGCGAACGATCTGCGGCAGATGCTCTATGAGGTGAAGGATTCCGTCATTCTTTCGTCCGCGACACTGCGCGTGGGGACGGATTTCAGGTACATGGCGAAGCGTTTGGGGGCGATGGACGACCGTTTCCAGACGCTCGTGGCGCAAAGTCCCTTCAACTATCTGACCCAGTCCCTCGTGCTGGCGCCGGACTGGTTGCCCGATCCTTCGTCCAATCTGGCTTCTTGCGTGAAGGAACTTGCCGCGCTTCTGAACGAGCTGTGCGCACGCACCAAGGGGCGGTCGCTCGTCCTTTTCACGAGCTACGAGATGATGAACGCGGTGGCGGAAGCCTGCCGGAACGATTTCGGGACGGTCGGCCTGGAGCTTTTGGTGCAGGGCGAGGGACTCTCGCGCGAAGCCATGACGCGGCGTTTGAAAGAGGGCGCGGCGCCTTGCGTGTTGTTTGGCGCCCAGTCCTTCTGGGAGGGGGTGGATGTCGCCGGCGAAGCCCTCGCTTGCGTCGTCATCGCCCGGCTTCCGTTCGCGCAGGTCGGCGACCCCGTAATCGAGGCGCGCAGCGAGAAGATCACGCGCGAAGGCGGGAGCGCCTTTCGGGACTACGCCCTGCCCGAGGCGGTCATCAAGTTCCGCCAGGGGTTTGGACGCCTTATCCGCACCAAGCGCGACCGCGGCATAGTCGTGGTGACCGATCCGCGCCTGGTGACGAAAAACTACGGCGCCATCTTCCGCAAGTCCATCCCGGCGCCGGTTCACGCCGTGGCGGACGTCGACGACTTGCTGGGGCGCGTGCAATCATTCTTTGAACAAGGAGAGTCCCTTTCATGAGAGGCAAGTTCATTACGTTGGAAGGCGGCGAAGGCTGCGGGAAAACGACCCAAATCGCCCTTTTGGCGGACGCCTTGCGCGCCGAGGGGATCGAGGTCCGGACGACCCGCGAACCGGGCGGCACGCAATTGGGCGAGCGGATCCGCGGCATTTTGAAGGAAGTGTCCGCCGAGCCTCTCTGCGACCGCAGCGAACTTCTGCTGTTTCTGGCCGCCCGCGCCCAGTTGGTGCACGATGTCATAGCCCCGGCGCTGGCGCGCGGCGTGTGGGTGCTTTCCGACCGTTTTTGCGATTCGACCTACGCCTACCAGGGCTATGGGCGCGGTCTTCCCCTGGAGGCAATTCGCCAGGCGGACGGCTTTGCCCGGGCGGGGCTTTTGCCCGACAAGACGTTCCTGCTCTGCGCCGATCCCGCCGCCTGCCGGCGCCGCATGCAGGAGCGGGAATCCCGTACGCAGACCGCGGCGGACCGTATCGAGCAGGCCGGAGACGTCTTTCACGCCCGCTTGCGGGCGGGGTTTTCCGCCCTTGCCGCGGCGGATCCCGGGCGCATCCAGCCGATAGACGCCAATGGAACGGTCGAAGAAGTGCAGGAGCGGATATGGAAAGCGCTGAAGCCTTTGATCTGATCGCCCACGCCATAGATACGGGGCACATCGCCAACGGCTATCTCATCCGCGGCGATCTGGACGGCAATGCGCGCGATCTGGCGCGGCGCATCATCGGCAAGCTTTTCCCTGACCTGTCGCCCGAGAACTACGCCAACCACCCCGACATCGTCTGGCTGGAACCGGAAGGCAAGAGCCGCACGATCAAGACGGACAGCGTCCGTGATGGGCTGGTGGCTCCGCTGTCCACGACAGCCTATTCGGGCGGCTGGAAGGTCGGCGTGGTCGTCGGGGTCGATTGCATGCAGCCCGCCGCGGCGAACGCCTTTCTGAAGACGTTGGAGGAACCTACCCCGCGGACGCTCTTTTTGCTCCTGACCGACGCCCCCGACGCCGTGATGCCCACGATCGTCTCGCGCACCCAGCGCATAGATCTGCCGTTCGAACGCGACCGCCTGGCGGGCCCGGAGGAAGAAGCCGTGCGGCGCATCCTGAACGAGACGCCCAATACCGTCTACGACAAGGCTGTCGCGGCACATGCGCTCGCGCGGATTTTGTCCGATCTCGAGGCGCGCACGGAGGACGCGTCCGGAAAGGAAAACGTCGCGGTCGTGCGGAAAGCCTTCTTCCGGACCCTGGAACTCGTGGCGCGCGACTGGATGGTGTCGGGAAAAGTGCCGCGGAGCGCGGCATTCGCTAATATCGAGTCTATCGAGGCGGCCTACCGGCGCAGTACCCGCAGCCTGCCGCTGGAATCCGTCCTGTGTTCCCTGATGGATAGGATGACATTGCCATGAAATTCGCGCTTTCCACCTCCTGGCGGCCCGAAATGCCGCCGGAAGCCTTCGTCGACAAGGCCCTTGAACTGGGGTTTGACGCGCTTGAGTTGGGGTACGCCGTGCGTCCGCCGCAGATGGACGGTTTCAAGCGGCGCCTCGGCGAAATGCCGGTCGGCTCCGTGCACGCCTTCTGTCCGGTCCCCATTTCCGCCCCGGCGGCGCATCCCGAACTCTACTCTTTGGCCGCGGCGGATGCCGAAAGCCGCGCGTTGGCGCGCATCCAATTGACGCGCACGAT
>DBKW01000066.1:10025-16426 GCA_002298665.1 Verrucomicrobia bacterium UBA740
CGCTCCGCACGGCCCTGCAGAAGGAAAAAGGCGACTTGAACGCGGCAAAATACGCGAAAATGCTCAAAAAAGCGCAACTAACGCGGAAAAAGCGCGGCGAAAAGCGTCTGGACGTCTTCAAGGCCGAAGTCGAAAAACTTCTCCCCCTCCTCGAAAAGCACCATATCGTGCTGGGGCTGGAGAATTTGCCCTATCTCGAGGCGTTTCCGGACGAAACGGAACTTTTGCGACTTCTGGACGCTTTCAAAGACGCGCCGCTGAAGGGGTGGTTCGACACGGGGCACGACCGGGTGCGCGAAATGCACGGCTGGCGCACGGAAACGGCGGAAGATTTCCGCAAAGAACCGGACCGGTTCGTCGGGCTTCACCTGAACGACGTCGTGGATTATCACGACGACCATGGCGCGCCGGGGATGGGGAAGGTGGATTTCGCCGCGCTTCTCCCGCTCCTGAAAAGCGCCGCGCATGTCGTTTTCGAGCCGCACGCGCACGTTTCGACGGACCAATTGCGACAGGGTCTCCGGAACATAAGGGAATTGTGCGCGGGCGCATGAACCCGGCGTCTACCGGCGGCGTTTATCATCAGTGTCAAGGAAGGATAGAGCCATGAAAGAGAACGAGAATGCGCATCCGGACGAACAGGCGGTCGGGCAGACGCCTGCGGAATTCGTCAATTTGGAAGAAATACAAGAGCAATTCGAGGAGAAGGGCTTTTTCAGGCGCCTCGTCGACATGTTCAAAGGCTTTCGGCAGCCGCGCACGAGCCGGGAATACAAGGAAGCGCGCCTCAATTTCCAGCGCCTGGCCGCGCCCCTGATCGCCGTCGTTTCGGTGACGCTCTTCGTCGTCGTCCTTATTGTCGTCACGACCGTGCAGGGCGCGCGGAAAAAGGCGTATGAAATCCGCATCGCCCAGATCGAGGAAGAGCCGGAATCCCTGCTCGAGCCGGAGGAAGAGGATACGCCCGAAGAACCCGATGTGGACATGACGGAAGATATCAATGTGGATATTACGGTCCCGACGACGGATATACCCGTCCCGAGCACGGACCTCGCCGCCCCGCCGGCCAACCAGCCCGTTTCGCCCGCGGCGGCTTCGGCGGCCCCCAGCCCCGTCACGATGAGCGCCATCAACGCCGGCGTCAAGATGTCCTCCCTGGGGGACTCGGGCAGCGGCTGGGGCAAGGTCGTCGCGCGCAAGAGCGGCAAGAAGCCGAATCTGGACGGGTGTCTCATCGGCACGATTATTGATTTCAAGAAAGATGGCACCGGGAAGGACCGTCCGAATTGGAAAAAATCCTACAATGACGACGCCCGTAGCCTCATCGAAAACAACTTTTCGCAGGCCGCCCTCATGAAGTTCCACGTTCCGCCCAAGAATGTCGCTCTGACGCACCTGTGGATTCCCCCGCAAGATGCGGCGAACGGGCCCAAGGCCTTCGGCGTGGAGGATACGGTCAAGCCAAGCGGGTTCGTCGTGTATTATTCGGGGACTTTGGCCTCCTACAAGAAGGGAAAATGGCGATTCTGGGGCTATTTCGACGATTTTCTGTTCATACGCGTCAACGGCAAGATCCTGTTCGATTCGAACGGATTCGACGGGAAGTCGAGCAAGCGTTCGGACTGGAAGTCGTCCGCGCCGAAGGAAATCGGCAAGGCGTGGTGTCCGCAACAGAACTGGGGCAAGATGGCGCCTTCGGACTGGTTTGAGCTGCAGGCGAACAAGCCCGTCAAGATCGAGATTATGATCGGCGAACACCCGGGCGGCGTCGTAGGCGGGCTCGTCCTCATAGAGGAGTACGGCAAGACCTACCCCAAGAACAATGACGGTACAATTGCCTATCCAATCTTCACCATGCGGCCGCTACCGAGTTCCACGCGCTTCAATCTGCAGGACGACCAGCTTTTCCAGAGGACGCACCATTTGATGAACGTGGATTCGCCGCGCTTCAACGCCGGACCCAAGAAGGAAGAAAAGCCCGCCGGCGTCTCGGCGGACGACGTCTCGGTGGACGTCGAAATCTAGCGCGGGGACGGAAAGACTACGGGCTCCGGCCTAAAATCCCACGGGGTTTTGGATAAATCCCCGTGGGATTTTGTTTTTCTTCCCGTGGGACCGTTCGCGCCCGGTCCGCCGAGATGCTCGGACGGCCACGGACCCCACAACGCTATAGGAGCACGGAGCGCCCGAAAATCCGACCCTTAACATGATTTCAGCATAAACCGAACGTGCTCCTGACAAAGAAATGCCATAATATTCGCACGCAAAAGAGAGAAAAGGGCGGTAGAAGTATGAATGTCACGAGCGCACATGAAGATTCTTCCCGGGCATCCGTGGCAGAGGCCGCGCACGCGGCATTTGCGTCGGACTGCCTCCCCGAGAAGGGCTTGACCCCCTACGGGGACATGCCGCGTGTCCCACTGTTTCGAATGGACCGCGGCGACGCATCTCGGTCACCTCTTCTCAATGGAAATATTAAATACAATAATATAGATAAAGGAAGGAAACAACCATGAAAAGAAGATTCCTACTCGCAGGACTTGTGTTCGCCCTCGCCTCGATTGCTCCGATAGGAGCTTCATCCGCACCGGTAAACAGCCTGTACTTCAAGATAAACAAGGACTTCTGCGATGCCTATATCCAGAACAGCCAAGGTCAGGTATCCGGAGCCTTGTCGGGCGTGGACCTAGGCTTTTACAGCTCCACCGGGGATGGAAAATATTCGTTCCTGAGCGCCGTTTCGTCCACTCTCGACCCATACGAATCCTATTGGAAATTGGATCTGGACAGTCTTTCCGGTCTTGACGCGAATACGTACGGGAGTGCCGTCCTTGAGATTACATACGGGACAGGCTACATCAGCGGCGACAACTCCAACTATACGACAAGCTGGTTTCTCGAGCAAATGAAAAAGATCGGCGGGAAAAGCGAATCCTTCGACTGGGCCGACGCGAACGGCAAAGTGATGGGCACGTTCTACGGCGTGCTCCCCGAGCCGACGAGCGGACTTCTCCTCCTTCTTGGGGCGGGCGCGCTTGCCCTGCGCCGCAAACAGGCGAACGCGTAACCAAGTTTGAACCCGAAAACATGAATCTGAAAACGAAAGGAACGGAAATGAAGACAGAAATGAAAACCAAATTGTTCGCCCTGTTGGCGGCGGCGGTATGTTCGTTCGGGCAAGCCGCAACGGTGTCGGACGTCGCGGCGCGGCAACGCTGGCCTTGGAACGGGAAGGTGGATATCGACTACACCATTACCGGGGATGACGCGTCTGATAAGGTCATAGCCGTCCAGGTAACGGATCACAACACGGGGACGGTCTATACGCCAAAGAGCTTCCAGGCGATCCCGTCGACCGGTGCCGGGACGCACCGCATCACCTGGGACACCGCGGCGGACGGACTGAATCTCATTTCCACGAACGTCTCGGTGACGGTCGCACTGACCAACGGCGCTCCACTCATCAACGGACTCTATTGCGTCATCGACCTCTCGGGCGGACCCACGGCGGCACGTTGGCCGGTCACGTCCCTTTCGGCCGTGCCGGAGGGCGGCTGGACGGACGAGTACAAGACGAAGAAACTCGTCCTGCGGCGAGTCGAAGCGGGGAGCCTCAGTGGGCTGACGCCTGGAGACACCGACGAATTCACCTCTGTCCGCGTGGACAAGCCCTACTATATCGGCGTCTTCGAGGTGACGGGCGCACAGTTCTTGCTGATGACGGGTGGCGAAGGTGTGTCAAAAACCAACTACCTCCACCAAGACACGCGTCCGCAAGGATATCTTTCGTATAACTCTTTGCGCGGAAAAGCCAAGTATCCGGATACGCCGACGGTCGATGCGAATAGCGTCATCGGCATCCTGCGCACCAAGACGGGTCTGGAGACGCTCGACCTGCCGACGGAATACCAGTGGGAATACGCCTGCCGGGCGGGGACGACGAGCGACTACAACAACGGCGGCTCGACAGAAGACGACTTGAAGAAACTGGGCTGGTACGCAGGAAATTCGGGCAATGAGTCGCATCCGGTCGGGGAAAAGATCGCCAATGCGTGGGGTCTCTACGATATGCACGGCAATGTGTGGGAGTGGTGTTTGGAATGGGGCACGTCGTTCGCCCGGAGGTTGCGTAGCGGGAGCTATTCCACCTCCCAAGCGTCCTACTGCCGCTCCGGCGGCATGCGCAACTTCTTCACCCCGTCCAACGGCAATCGCGCCGACATCGGCTTCCGTCTCAGCTGCTCCGCAGGACAGTAAACTGTCCCTCTCGCCGAACGGAAAAAACAAAGAAGAATCCGGAGGCAAGGATGAAAGCACATGAAATGATGCGAAAATGGCTCAGTTTAGGCGTTGCGCTCGGGGCGGGGCTCGGGATGGCGCAAGGCGCGACCGGCGACTCGTCCGCCACGAGCGGGCGGATGATGATCGATACGCGCGCCGGGAAAGGCGCGATCGAGACCGACCGTGCCGAAGGCGTCACCTACAGCAACCTGTGGGAGGGCGAGACGAATGCGACGGCGACGGTCACGCTCAACGGCGAGATCGTCGTCACGAACGCGGCGAAAGAAGGCGTGTACAGTTGGACGCCGGAGGGATACGGAACCTACGTCTTTACGCACCAAACGACCCAGAACGGCCAGCCGGTCGGCGAGACGCTGACAGCGACGGTTACCTTTGTCTCCGCCTTCTCGTCTGCCACGAGCGGTCGGATGACGATCGATACGCGCGCCGGGAAAGGCGTAATCGAGGTCGTCCACGCTGAAGACGTCACCTACAGCAATCTGTGGGACGGCGATGCGGACGCGACGGCGACGGTTACGCTCGACGGCGAGGTCGTCGTCACGAACGCGGCAGAAGAAGGCGTGTACAGCTGGGCGCCGGAGAAATACGGAACCTACGTCTTTACGCACCAAACGACCCAGAACGGCCAACCGGTCGGCGAAACGCTGACGGCGACAGTTGCCTTGGTCTCCGCTTTCTCGTCCGCCACAAGCGGCAAGATGACGATTGATACACGTGCCGGGAAGGGCGTAGTAATCGATACCGACCACGCGGAAGACATCACCTTCAGCAACTTGTGGGACGGCGAAACGGACGCGACGGCGACGGTTACGCTCGACGGAGAGGCAGTCGTCACGAAGGCGGCAAGCGAGGGCGTGTACCGCTGGACGCCGACAAAGGGCGGGAAGTACGTCTTTACGCACAAGACGTTGAAGAAAGATGGCTCACCGGTCGGCGAGGAGCTGACGGCGACGTTCTTCTTCATTTCCCATATAATAGAAATCGATGACGGCACGGACGGTCAGGGCGGCGCGAACAGCAGCTTCAGCTATTCGGGCGTGTATGACGGCAAAGGGCATGGCATCACAGTCGATGCATCCCGCGTCAAGAATCCGAAAATCACGTATTCCCGCGGCAAGAACGGACCTTATATGGAACGTCTCTTGCTGACGAACGCCTGCGAGGCCACGACTATCTGGTACCTCATCAGAGCCGAAGGCTACGACAAGCATTACATAAACAAGGCGACCGTGACGATCGCGAAGCGTCCGGTGCTGGTGAAGTCGTGGAACCGCTCGAAGGTCTATGACGGCAAGCCGCTCGAACTGACGGAGGACGCCATCACGGTCTCGAATCTCGTGGCCGGCCAGTCGTTCGAATACGACGACTTGGCCCAACGCACGGCCGAGGGCCGGAGTGCCGCGACCTTCACGGTTGAGGAGGGTGAACATACGGACCTCGGCAACTACGAAGTCACAAAGGAATATGGCTGGTTGCGCGTCATGCCGGCGGCGTCGGGCGGGAACCCGGCGGCGAATACGGGCCTGACGGCGGGGGAATCTGCCGAGGTGACGAAAACGACGCCCGTCCCGGTACCCTACGCCTGGCTGGACAGTCACCTAGGCGAAACCGCGACGCGCGCCGCCGCCAAGAGCCGCCGGACCTCGGCGCGCGAGGCCTACTACGAGGCCGCGGCGCACGCCACCGGCGCGAACGGCGTGCCGCGCTGGGAATCCTACGTCGCCGGACTGGAGCCGGAAGTCGCCACGAGCCGCCTCCGGGCGTTCATTGCGTTTGAGAAGGACGGCACGCCGCGGATAACCTGGTCGCCCGACTTGAGCACAAATGAACCGCGGCGCGTCTACACGGTCTACGGCAAGCCCACGCTGGACGCATCCGATTGGACGCCTGTGACGGACGCCAACCGCAAGTCCCTGCGCTTCTTCAAGGTGACGGTCGACCTCAAGGGCGCCGACTAGGGCGCATCCGCGGCAAAAAGACGGCAGGCGAGACGTCCCTGCCGGGAACACCGGGGTCGCAGGAAACTGCGGCCCCGGCTCTTTTGTTCCGCCTTCGCCGTCTCTTGCGCCTTTTCCCGCCGGAACGGCCACCCCGTTGCG
>DBKW01000066.1:16470-26588 GCA_002298665.1 Verrucomicrobia bacterium UBA740
GATGCCGTTGCGCCGGAACGGGAGCACCGTCTCGGCGCAACGAATACGTACTACGGAGGGGACGGGGGCGAAATAGCGATAAATCGGCTGGATTCTGTCCGCGCCGCGATTGGGTTTCTTCGTTTTCCTTGCCGTTTTGCAAGACGAGAGAGGAGAACGCCGGCATTGGGCGTCGCTTTCCACGGGGTCTGTTCGAGTGCGGGTGGACGGCGAAAGGCGTTTTGAAAGCACACATTATTGGCAAATTTCGGGGGTAATTGCTAGAAATCCGCGATTCGAAAAAAGTGAAAAAACCCCATTGACAGTTCAGCGCAAGAAAGAGTATAATAGTTGACAAAATGATTACGCAAACTAGATTGATATTGGCCGCGTGGCTCTCCGCCTGTGTTTTCACGAGCGGGTGCAAGTCGATTGTAAGCCTTTTCGAGAAGGAGGAACCGATCGATACGTCCGTCGTCGCCCAGTGGTGGGACGGTCCGCGTATCCGTCCGGGCGTCGGGTTGATTGTGCAGGTCGCGGCGATAGGCCAGGATAAGCCAATCGAGATGAATGTGCAGGTCGACCAGAACGGTCAGGTGACCCTGCCTTACCTCTTGCAGGCGCCGGTGCTCTGCGACGGGTTGACGTTGGAAGCCTTCAAGAGCAAGGTTACGAAGGCCTATCAGGAGTATATCCTGCAGCCGCAGATTTCCGTGCAGTTCGCGCCGTTCGACATGCGCTTGGGCGTGAGCCCCTACGGGACGGTGAACGTCTTGGGCGAAGTCATGAATCCCGGGCCCGTGAACATGCCCCCGACGATGGACCTCACCGTCACGCGCGCAATCCAGGCGGCTGGCGGACTCAAGCCTTTTGCGGACAGGGAGCGCATCCGCGTAACGCGGTGCGAAAAAGACGGCACGCAAAAGCGGACGATGGTGGATCTTGTCGAAATCGGCGAAAAAGGGCGCATAGACAAGGATATGGTGCTCAAGCCGGGCGACATTGTCTATTGTCACGAAATACGGTGGTAACACGGGCGATAAAAACGGTAAACAGTCTATTCAAGAATAAACAAAAAGAAAAGAGGTAACATGAATATGTTGAGAATTGGAATCTTGACAGTGGCGAGCGTGGCGCTTATTCAGGCGCAGGCTTTGACACTCGTCGAAGCGCGCACGAAAATCGGCGCGGCGGTCAACGATCCGAAGGTCATGGCCGAAACGACCGCGGCACTCAACGCGGCGGATCAGGTGACCTTCCTGGGTCAGGTCAACGAAGCCATCGGCAAACTGCCGGGTTCGGAAGAGTCGCGCACGCAGAAGTACTACGCGGCGAACAAGGCGGCGTTGACGAATGCGAAGAAGGGCAATCTCTCGGCGCTCTTGGCGGAGACGTATGCGACGGTTTCGGTCGAATCGCTCGAAGCCATCAACGGCAAACTGGCCAAGGAACTGTTCAACCGTTCGACGGGCTCCGGTTTGACGGACGCGCAATTCGTGCAGATCGCCGAGGCTAATCTGGCGAAAATCGAGAAGCGCACGGCGGGCAGCGATGACGCCGCGCAGCGCAAAGCGCTCGCGATCAAGTTCTTCGTCAGCGCGTCCAACGGCTCCCCGGCGAACCTCGAGAATACGCTCGCCAATGGCGGTTCGGACGCCAAGGCGCGCGAAACCGCCAAGAACAGTCCCGCGAAGACGGAGAAGTCCGGGGAAGCGCCTGTGGTCGTCGATATCCAGAATTTCGGTGCGAATGCCGGTCGCATGAGCCTTCTGGCCGAGCTCGCCGCGCCTATCGCCAAGGACGCCAAGCCCGGGCAAATCAACAATCCTGCGGTCTTTGGCGGCGGTGCGTTCGGTCTGAACGGCGCCTCGGATGGGGATAACCTTGCGAACAGCGGTTTTAACCGCGTGCCGCGTTGGGTCGGCGCGAACGACGGCTGGGATGAAGATGAAGGGACGCGCGATCCCGGCAAATTGCCGAACCGCCGCGGCGAATCCGTGAACGAGCCCGGTGGCTATCAGAACCAGTATCCGTAACAATACAACAAAACAGAGAAGAAAATATGAAAACTTCGCTTATAGCAACAACACTTGTTTTGGCTGGCGCGTTTGTGGCGCAGGCTGGCGATCTGGAGCGTGCGCGCGGTATCAAGGTCGGTCAGAAGTTGACGCTCAACCCGTATGTCTCGCTGTCGTACACGTACGACTCGAATCCGGACTCCTACCGCAAATCGGACCCCGGGTCGAATTGGGAAGTCCAGCCGGGTTTGAACTTGATTTACGCGGACGACAACTGGTCCCTCGCCGGTGGCGCGTGGTATAGTTATCATGCCTACAACAAGTATCCGGATCAGCGGAATTCGTCTTCGTACGGCGAGCGCTTGAACTTCAAGTGGGCGGACTCGCTCCCCAATGAGCAGGGCTGGTCGCTTCTCTTGTCGGAAAGCTTCCAGCAGGTTGCGGAAGACGATGATATGACCTATCATGGTGGCCGTGGCTTGGGTCGCGACCGCAAGCAGTTCTCGTTCGACGGTACGCTTGAACGCCGTGTAACGGAGCATTTCCACGCTGCGCCGACGGTTGGCTACTACTTGCTGGATTATGAGAATAATGCACAGAAGTACGGCAACCTCTATGGTTGGAAGCGTTTGACCGTGGGTGGCGAGGCTGGTTACGTGCTTTCGCGCTGGACGGATCTCATCGTGAGCGGCAACTATCAGTGGTACAACCAGGACAATTCCGGTTATATCTACGGTAACCGCGTGAAGAGCGATTCGACGGGTTATTCGTTGATGGGCGGTGTCGCGACGCGTGCCACGGAGCGTATCTCCTACCGTGTTTTGGCTGGTTGGTCGCGCTTCAACTACGGTGACGCGCAGGAAATCAACGGTTGGACGTATGAACTCTCCGCCAAGTGGGACATCACGCGGACGTTGAGCATGGTGGCTCTCGGTTCGAGCTACTATCAGCCGTCTGAAAGCGAAGTCGGTTCGGCGACAAAGGTCTACAACATAAGCTGGGGTCTCGCCAAGAGCCTCGTCCGCAACAGTCTGCGTGCGACGGTGGATGTCGCCTACCGCAAGGAGCGCCGCGTCTACTCCTATTATAACGACACCACGGGTGACTATGACGAGAACATTTTGAGCGGTCGCTTTGGTCTCGTCTACACGCTCAACCGCTATATGGATGTCTATGGCCGTCTTGAGTATCAGATGTACGATGCGGACTCGGTTCAGAACATTCAGTACGATTACAACCGCTTCCGCGGAACGATCGGTCTGCGTTTGACCTACTAATCGGACTGTGCAAGAGTTCCTATTAAAGTACGGATTGGCGGCGCACCTTGCCCTAGTGGCGGTCGCGCCGCTCTTCCTGTTCGGATTTTGCATTCCGTCTGATGCGGCTGGTGCGCTTTTGGCCATTTCGCTCATAGCTGCGGTCTGGGTGCTGATTGCCCCGACCCGCTTGAAAGGTGAGATGCCTTCTGATGCGCGTATGCGTGTGGCGAAAGGAATTGTGCGCGATCCGCTTTTTTGGATTCTTTTCTTGTCCGTTCTCTATTATGGCGTTTCCTGGCTGAATACGGGCATCGATTTGGCCTATAATGCCGAGACGACCGAGTGGTATTTGGCTCCGCCGGCGGTCTTGTTCCTGCCAGCGTCCGTATCGGGATGCGGCGCATTGCCCGCCGCGGCGTCCGTTGCCATGTTGGTTACGATTACGGGTATTCGTCAGGCGCTGGGCCGCTCGTCGCGCGCAACATTTCTCTACTGTCTCGCGCTTTTTGCCGGAATTGCCGCGTTTCTAGATTTGGCTCTGTTTGCCGCGGATGTCGCACGTGCCCGGGATGCCGTAGCCTGTTCCTGGACGACGGCTTCATTTGCCGGTATTGGATTTGCTCTTCCTTTTTTTGCCGGTATTTGCTCTTTGGAACTGTTTTTCGAGTCGAGGCAGCGGCGGCGTATTTTTCTTAATGCTTTCGCGGTCGGTGCATGCGCGGCTGGTTTGCTTTTTTTTGCGCCCCTCGAACTCGCGTTGCCGTTTTTGCTTGCAGGCCTTGTTTTGATTGTTCTTGCGGCCGTTCGGCTGGCCGTTGTCGGTAGCGCAAACAAGGCTTTCAAGTATCTTTCGGCTTTGACTTTGGCCGCTCTTGTGCCGGTGTTGTCCGTTGTGTGGCTGGCTTCGGACGACCTTATTGCCGCACGCATTGCACTATTCTCCCGCGGCGGTTATTTCCCCGAAAATTGGACTGAAATCCGCGATATTCTGAGTAATTTGGCGCATACGACCTGGGGGGCGTCCCCGTGGTTGGGCGGTGGAACGGGGACATTTCCCTTGAATTTGCGGTTCGAAGCCTCGCAGATGGATTGGGCCGTTCTTCCGAGCGACCAGGCGACGACTTACAATGGTTGGTGGCAGATTCTTGCTGAAAATGGCATTGTGGGGCTTTTGCTTATGCTTATCGTGCCGCTTTTCCTGCTGTTTACATGGGTTCACCGTCTTTGCGCCCGTTCCTTCGGCCGTCGCATGTCGGTTTTGGCCGTGATTCTGGGTCCCGTGGCCCTGGCGCTTGTCGTCGCAGAGGCGTTCGCAAGCGCATCTGTTCTGTTTCCCGTTATTTTCATTTTGATGTGTGATCTTTTGGCGGTAGCCGGCAAGGCCATCCCTCTTGCATCGCCATCGGCGACAGTGACAACGAAAAACACAATAGAATCTTAGGAGATCTTTATGTCTGACAAGCCTATTTATTACGGTCCTAAGTCTGGGCCTGCCTACTATGCCGCTTCAAACGAATCCACGTATGGTGCGCAGGCGCCGGGTTACGCAGGAAACGGCCCGGGCGCATACGGGACTTATGGTGGTGGAGCCGGCGGCGATATGGGTTCGGATGGCTCGATCGTGGGTACGATTACGCTGGCGCGCATGTTGCGCGTTTTCTCGCAGCGTTGGCTGACCATCTTTGTGTTCCTTCTTTTGGGACTTATCGCCTCGTTTGTCATTTATCGTATTTCGCCGACAATCTACGAGGCCAAGAGCGAGTTTTCCATGGACATCGGGCGCAATCGCCGCGGAAACTCGCCGCTTGACCAGGCCATGCCCGAATTAGGCGACAACTACACGGAAGTCTTCAATACGCGCCTGTCGGATTGGCGGTCGAAGAAGATTCTGGCCATGATTATTCAAGCGTATCGCACGAATAATCCCGCGTCCACGACTTCCGACGAAGAGATAATGGAAGTGCTGATCGATTCCAAGCTCGAATTGCAGCGCAATTCGCGCATAATCACGATAAGCGTCCGCTCGACCTCGGCGAAACTGGCGGCGGATCTCGCAAACGCCTATGCCCAGGCGATTGAGGCCTTTACGGATGATGAAAACCGCGTGCGTTGCGACAAGGCCGTGGCCAATATCCACGCCCAAGTCGAGAAGAAGCGCCGCGACAAGGAGAAACTTTCCAAGCAGATCCTTGAATTCCGCACGGTCAACAAAGTGGACAATCTCCGTTCGCGCCGCGACACCATCCAGCAAAGCCTGCAGAAGACCACGGCCGACATTCTGGCGCTGGAAACGGCCGAAACCCAGCTTGTCGAATGGGAGAAGACTCTCCGCGATGTGCAAAAAGCGCCGGAGAACTTTGGCTCCCTCGCTTCCGGCGTGCCGCGTGCGCAGGAAATCGCGGAAGAATACCGCGCGTTCCAGGATGCTTCAATGGCTTATGCCGCGCTCAAGCTCTCTTACACCGAGAACCACCCCGAGGTTTTGGCGAAGAAAAAAGAGCTGGATATGTCCAGGCAGCGCTTCTTGGACGCCGTGGGTCGTGCGCTTCAGACGGGCATTGCGACCTTGAGCGTGACGCGCAACCAGATCGCAAGCCTATACAAAAAGCAGGGTGAACTGCGCGCGGAGCTCACGGCCGTCGAGCAGCGGATTGTGTTTGCCGAAAGCGGACTTGCTACGCTGGAGAACGAGTTCAATATTACAAGCGAAGTCTTGACCGGGTTGATTCTCGACGAGAACAAAGCGCGCCTCGAGCAGGAATCGAACAACGAGATGGTGCGCGTGGGCTCGGTCGCCGAAGAGCCCGAGGATCCTGTTCTGCCCAATCCCTACATCATCTTTGGCGCCGGAATTGTCTTGTCCGTCGCGCTCGGGTTCCTCTTTGTCCTTGTCGTGGACAATCTGGAGGATACGATCGTCAATCTCTCGGATATCGAAGGGCGTCTGTCGCTGAAGGTTCTGGCGGTTTTGCCCCACGTGCGGCAGCGGTCGCGCGAACATGTGGCGAAGACGCTGATCATGGACAAGTATGCGCGCTTTACCGAGGCGATCGCCGGCTTGCGCAATTTGCTCGATTCGCCGCGCTATGAGGCGATGTCCCATTGCCTTCTCGTTATTTCCACCCAACCGGGCGAAGGCAAGACGATTACGTCCACTTCGCTTGCCATTTCGTATGCGCAGGCCGGGCGCCGCGTCCTGCATGTGGACTTCGACCTGCGCCGTCCGCGCGTAGCGCGTATTTGGGGCATTACGCTCCCGGAAGAAAAGAGTTTTTCTCACGCTTTGCAGAATGCCGGCAAGGATCCGGTCGATTTCTCCAAACTCGTGAGCCATGTCGACAATCCGGGTCTTGACATCATCTGTTCTTTGCCGCCGGAAGGCATTACGCCGGCGACGATTTTCGGTTCGCGCGTCGTGCGCGAGTTTTTCACGTGGGCGCGGGCGCATTACGACCACATCATAGTCGACGCGCCGCCGTTCGGTCTTGTCGGCGATGTCGTGTCGCTGGCTACACTTGTGGACGGCGTGCTCGTCATGTGCTGCCCCGATCGTACGCATTTCAAGCCCATCCAATACTGCGCCCGAACCTTGGTGGAAGCCGGCGCGAACATCCTGGGTGTCGTCGTGAACGACGTGGAAACCTCGAGCGAAGCGATATTCAACGCCAACCTGCGGCACGGCTATGGCTACGGCTACAAGAACGGCTACGGTTACAAGAGCTACGGCTACGGATACGGCTACGGTCCGCGCAAGTCCGGCGCCAAGGCGCAGGTCGCGCATGCGGCGGGGGGTAAGGCGAAGCCGGAACCACAACAGCCTGCTCCCGGGAAGAAGGCTCTGCCGCCGAAGGTCGAACCCGCGGTCGCGCCAGAGGATCCGACGGGCGACGATGAATAAGGTATTCATCGACGGGAGCGCGGGCACGACCGGCCTGCGCATCCGCGAACGTTTGGCGGCGCGCGCGGATATCGAAATCCTCGCGCTACCGGAAGAAAAGCGCAAAGACGCCGCCGCGCGCCGCGAAGCCCTGAATGCCGCGGATGTGGCGTTTCTGTGCCTTCCGGACGACGCCGCCCGCGAGGCTGTGGGGCTCGTTTCGAATCCGCGAACAATCGTTATCGATACCTCGACGGCGCACCGCACCGCCCCCGGCTGGACGTATGGTTTCGCGGAACTCGCCGGACAGCGCGCGCAAATCGCGCGGTCCACGCGCATCGCCAATCCCGGATGCCACGCGAGCGGATTCATCGCGCTTGTCGCCCCGCTTGTCCGCGCCGGGCTCCTCGATTCCGCGGCGCATCTGACCTGTTTTTCCCTTACGGGCTATTCGGGCGGCGGAAAGAAGATGATTGCGGACTACGAGAGCGCGTCCTCGCCGCTTTACCGGGGCGGACGCCAATATGCGCTCGGCCAGACGCACAAGCACCTGCCCGAGATGGCGAAAGTCTGCGGTCTTTCCGCATTCCCCGTCTTTTCGCCTGTCGTCGTCCCGAGTCTGAGCGGCATGGAGGTGACGGTGCCGCTGTTCGCCGGCCAGGTGAAAGGCGGGAAAGCCGCCGCGTGTGCGTGCCTCGCCGAAGCCTATGCCTCCGCGGCGCTCGTCACCTTTGCCGAAGGCGTGTCGGAAGGCGGATTCCTCTCGTCCGCGGCGTTTTCGGGGCGCGATGACATGGAAGTCTCGGTTTGGGGCAACGAAGAGCGTTTCGAACTCGTGGCGCGCTTCGACAATCTCGGCAAGGGCGCTTCGGGCGCCGCCATACAGAACATGAACGTGGCGCTGGGCCTGCCGGAAACGCTCGGACTCGTACTTGCGTAAGCGGCTCGTTTTTGGTATCCTATTATATATCGAACGAAGTAGAGAAAGGAAATACTATGAGACCTGGTTTGTGGCAGATTCTGATTGTGGTGCTTATCGCCGCGGTTCTTTTCGGCGCGAAGAAGATACCGGAGCTGGCGCGTTCGCTCGGGAAAGCCAAAGGCGAGTTCAAGAAAGGCTTGTCCGAAGGCGAGAAGCTCGAGGCGGAAGCGGCCGACAAGAAAGACGGAGAGCCGGCGAAGCAAGTGGCCGAAGCCTGATGACCGACTTGGTACGAGAGCGGCTGAAGACCGTTCCGACGCGCCCCGGGTGCTATCTTATGCGAGATCGCCGGGGCGTGATTATTTATGTCGGCAAGGCGAAGAATCTGCGGCGCCGCGTGATGAGCTACTTCCGTCCCGGCGCGCATCATCCCCCGAAGGTCCGCTCCATGGTGGACACCGTCTGGGACTTCGAGTTCATGACGGTCAAGAACGAAGCGGAAGCGCTTCTGACCGAAGCCTCGCTCATCAAGAAGTACAAGCCGCGCTTCAACATCCTCATGCGCGACGACAAGCGCTATTTGGCCCTGCGCGCCGACCCTTCGGCGGAATGGCCGCGCTTTGCCTGTGTGCGGCTTGTCCGCGACGACGGCGCGCGCTATTTCGGGCCTTTCCCCGACAGTCCGGTCGTGCGCGCCGCGAAGGACTTCGTCGAGAAACGCTATGGCATCCGTTCCTGCACGGCGCTTAGTCCGGACGCCACGACGCACGCGCATTGCCTCGCGAGCGTCATCCGCAATTGTTCCGCACCCTGCATCGGGAAGATCGACGCGGCAACCTACCGCGCGAACTTCGAGGAAGCCTGCGCATTCCTGGAAGGCAAGCGCCCGACCGTGCTGGGCGAAGTGGCCGAGTCCATGCACGCCGCCGCCGAAAAGGGGGACTACGAAACGGCGGCGCGGTTGCGCGATACGTTCTTCGCCCTGAAGGAAATGACCAAGGCGCATTTCGTGCGCAAGACGCCCGAAATGCACAAAGCCGACGCCCAATGCGGCCTTGAGGAACTCGCCGCGGCCCTGGGTCTCCCCAAACCGCCGCGGATAATCGAGTGCGTGGATATCTCCAACCTGTTCGGCACGCACAACGTGGCCTCGCTCGTCGTTGCGCGCGACGGACTCCCCGACAGACGCTATTATCGTCACTTCCAGATAAAGTCCTTCAAGGGTGCGGACGACCCGCGGGCGATGGCGGAAGTCGTGCGCCGCCGGTACGGTCCGGAATCGACCCTGACAGCCACCTCGCCGCGGGCGGACCTCTATATCTGCGACGGCGGCATAACCCAATTGCGGGCCGCGCGCGCCGTCTTCAACGAACTGGGCATTACGGATATCCCCACCGTGGGACTCGCCAAGCGCCAGGAAGAGGTCGTCCTGGACGACGGACGCCCCAACGTCTTTCTGCCGCGCGATTCGCAGGCGCTCATGGTCATTACCCGCCTGCGGGACGAGGCGCACCGTTTCGCGATCACCTACCACCGGCATCTGCGCGACCGCGCCATCCGCGAGTCGGTGCTGGACGAAATCCCCGGCGTGGGCGAGGCGAAGAAGATGAAACTTTTGCGGACCTTCAAGTCCGTTTACGGTCTGGCACGCGCGATGCCCGAAGAAATCGCCGCGGCGGGCGGGCTGAGCCCCGAAGTCGCGCAAGCCGTCAGTCGGGCGGTCCGCGCGCTCACCCACCACGAAGACGTCCAGCAGTAGGGCGTTTCGCGGGGGCGTAAACAAGAGACCGTGGTCTCACCACCAAAACTCTGTCCCCGTAGTGTTTTGTTTTTCGGAGCGCGGCGGGTCGGGTTTAACCATGCAGAGAATGGAGATAATGTAGAGGGGGTGTCCCGTCCGTCCCGGTGGTCGCGGCTGTCCCGTTTACGAGCCCTACTCTCTTAATCCTCTATATGACCATCTATCGCCCGGGGCAGGAGGCGGGTCGTGTCCGCGGCAGGGGGCGGATTGAACCCGTCGCAGGTGGGCTGTTTACCCCGCGGAACACCCCGCCGACACCCCC
>DBKW01000037.1 GCA_002298665.1 Verrucomicrobia bacterium UBA740
TTTAGACAGGATTAACAGGATTCGGGGGCGGGACGCGTCGCGGGCGTCCCGTCCGTCCCGGTTGTCCCGTAACCATCCCTCTGCGTTCTCTGTGTGAGATAAATTTGGCCGTGGAGATCAGGAGAACGGGGAGAGCGGAACGAAGGAATAAGAAAAGCGTCGTCCTAAGCGAACGACGCAAGGCGCCACCCCTAACAGGGCGGCGCCATCTTTGAGGAGGAAACCTTACGCGAAGAGCCACGTGGAGAGGTACCGCTCGCCCGTGTCCGGAAGAAGCGCCACGATCGTCTTGCCGGCATAGGCCGGATCCTTCGCGAGCTCCAGCGCCGCCCAGAGCGCCGCGCCCGAGGAAATGCCCACGAGCAGGCCGTCCTTCGCCGCGGCCGCGCGCGCCGTGGCGCCGGCGTTGTCCGCCGAGACCGTGATCACCTTCGTGATGAGCGAGGTGTCCAGCGTCTTCGGGACGAAGCCCGCGCCGATGCCCTGGATCTTGTGCGGACCGGCCTTGCCCTGCGAAAGCACGGGGCTGGTGTCCGGTTCGACCGCGTAGAGGGCGACGGAGGGGTTCTTCTCGCGCAGGAACTTGCCCACGCCCGAGAGGGTACCGCCCGTACCGACGCCCGCGACAAACGCGTCGACCTGGCCGTCCGCGTCCGCCCAGATTTCGGGTCCGGTCGTCTGGTAGTGGCGCTCGGGGTTGGCGGGGTTCTCGAACTGCTGGAGGATGACCGCGCCCGTCTCGTTCTTGAGTTCCTCGGCCTTGGCGATCGCGCCCTTCATGCCGTTCGCGCCCGGGGTGAGGACGATTTCCGCACCGTAGGCCGCGGCGAGTTTGCGCCGCTCGATGGACATGGTGTCCGGCATCGTGAGGATGAGGTGGTAGCCCTTGACGGCGCTCACGAGCGCGAGGCCGACGCCCGTGTTGCCGCTCGTGGGCTCCACGATCGTCGCGCCCGGCTTGAGGGCGCCCGCCTTTTCGGCGGCCTCGATCATCGCGAGCGCGATGCGGTCCTTCACGCTGCCGCCCGGGTTGAAGTACTCGACCTTGGCGAGCACGCGCGCGCCGCCGTGGTTGAGCTTGTTGGAGATTTCGACGAGCGGCGTGTTGCCGATCTTGTCGAGAATGGTTTTTGCGATCTTTGACATTTTCTGTTCCTTCTTTCTTCTTGCTTGCTGTTTGTTTTCTTTTTTGTTGTCCGTTATTTGCCAGGTGTTTTGTTTTTGGGGCCGCCGGGGCGCGTCAGATGCGCGCCAGGGCTTGTTCCAGGTCTTCGATGATGTCGTCGATGTGCTCCAGGCCGATCGACAGGCGAATGAGTTCCGGGGTCAGGCCCGCCGCACGCTGCTGCTCTTCGGTGAGCTGCGAGTGGGTGGACGAAGCCGGGTGCACCGAGAGCGACCGCGCGTCGCCGACGTTGGCGAGCTGCGTGAAGAGCTTGAGTCCGTCCACGACCGTGATGCCCTCCTTGACGCCGCCCTTGACGCCGAAGACGACCATTCCGCCCGCACCGTTCGGCAGGTACTTTTTCGCCAACTCGTACGAGGAGTCGCCCTCGAGGCCGGGATAGCGCACCCAGGCCACTTTCGGGTGGTTCTTGAGGTACTTCGCCACGGCGAGCGCGTTTTCCGAATGGCGGATGGCGCGCAGGGGAAGCGACTCCACGCCCTGGAGGAAGATCCAGTTCGCGTCTGGCGAAAGGGTCGGTCCGAGGTTGCGCAGCGGCACCGTGCGGAAGCGCGTGATGAAGGCGAGCTTGCCGGCGAGCTGCGACCAGACCGCGCCGTGGTACCCGAGGTCCGGCTCGTTGTAGAGCGAGAACTTCTTGTGGGACCAGTCGAACGTGCCCGCGTCGATCACCGCGCCGCCGATGCCCGCGCCGTGGCCGCCGATCCACTTCGAGAGCGAGTGGATGACGATATCCGCGCCGAACTTGATCGGCTGCTCGAGGATGGGCGTCGAGAACGTCGCGTCCACGACGAGCGGCAGGTTGTGGCGATGGGCGATTTCGGCGTACTTCTCGATGTCGGCCACGTCCAGCACGGGGTTGCCGATCGTCTCGATGTAGATGAAGCGCGTCTTGTCGTTGATCGCCGCTTCCGTCGCCGCGAAATCGTTCACCTTGACGTAGCGCGCATGGATGTTGCTCGACTGGGGCAAGATCACGTCGAACTGCGTGTAGGTTCCGCCGTAGAGGTTGGAGGCGGAGACGAACTCGTCGCCCGCCGCGGCTATGTTGAGGACGGTAAAGTAGATTGCCGCCGTGCCGGACGAGACCGTGATGGCCGCCGCGCCGCCTTCGAGCGCCGCCAGGCGCTTCTCGAGGACGTCCTCGGTCGGGTTCATCAAACGCGCATAGATGTTCGCCGCCTTCTTCAGCGCGAAACGATCCGCGCCGTCCTGGGCGTTCTTGAATTTGTAAGCCGTTGTGCGGTAGACAGGGACACCACACGAATCCGTCGCCGGGTCGCCGTCCCATCCCGCGTGGACCGCGAGCGTCTCGGCATGTAGTTTCTTCGCATTGTCGCTCATGTTCATCGACTCCTTTTCTTTCAGACCCTCCTGCGGGGTCAACGCTGAATATTGTATCATTTTTCAGGCGCGCTGACCATTCGGAAGTGCCGGAACGGTTCCATAGGTATCGCCTATGGCGAAAAGAAGCGGATCAGAAGCGGAACGCGGCGGATTTCGCCTTCACGACAGGCGCGAAGGACATGCGGTGTTCGGGGCAGGGGCCGAGGATGGAAAGCGCCTTCAGGTGCGCCGCGGTCGGGTAGCCCTTGTGCTTGGCGAATCCGTAGCCGGGGTAGAGCCTGTCCAGGCGGCGGCAGTCGGCGTCGCGGGTGGACTTGGCCAGGATGGAGGCCGCGGCGATGAGCAGAGACATGCTGTCGCCCCTGACGACGTTCTGGGAGGGGAAAGGCAAGCCGTCGACGGGGAGGCCGTCCACCAGGATGTGGACGGGGGCGTCCTGCGCGTCCAGTTCCGCGGCGAGGCCTTGCGCGGCGCGGCGCATGGCCATATGCGTGGCCGCGAGAATGTTGTGCTCGTCTATTTCCTGCGAGGAGGCGCTGGCGATGAACCACTTGCAGCCCGGCGTGGTCCTGATCAGCTCGGCCAGCTCGTCGCGGTGTTTTTCCGCGAGGCGCTTCGAATCGTCCACCTCGCGCCACGGTCCGTCCAGCAGCGCGGGCAATTCGGACTGGGGCACCGTGACCGCAGCCGCATAGACGCCCCCCACGAGCGGGCCCCGTCCCGCCTCGTCTATTCCGATGACCGTTCCGCCCAATTTCTGCTCCAGCTCAATGCTTACTGCCATGATCGTAAAAACATATACGGTTGATGATACGGTTGAAGTGCTCGCGGCCCTTGAGGATGTCGATGGCGATGCGAAGATAAAAGCACGGCACGGGCGTCGTTTCGAGGCGGGGGAAACGCACGGCGTCCTTCTCGGTCGTCACGAGCGCGTCCGCGCCGATGTCGGCCGTGCGGTTCAGCGCGTAGAGGACTTCGCCCGGATCGTAGCGGTGGTGGTCGGCATAGCGCTCGCACCAGACGACTTTCGCGCCCATGCGGCGGAGCGAATCCTCGAAGCCGCGCGGCGAGGCGATGCCCGACAGCGTGCAGAGCGTCTTGCCGGCGAGCCAGGCCAGCGGCAGCTCCTCGCGGCTCCAGACGTTGCGGAGCAGTTTGGGCGAATGGCGGCACTCCACGATTTCCGCCGTGGAATTGAGGGCGCGGATCTCGCGCGTGACTTCGGTCGTGTCGTCGGGGCACTTCGTCAGGAAGATGATGTCCGCGCGCTTGAGATGGCGCACGGGTTCGCGCAAAATGCCGCGCGGGAGCATGTGCCCGTTCCCGAACGGGTTCGTCGCGTCCACGAGGACGACCTCCACGGCGTGCTTCAGGCGCTGGTACTGGAAGCCGTCGTCCAGGATGAGCGTGTCGCAGCCCAGGCGGCGGACCGCCCAACGGCCGGCCTTGACGCGATCGCGGTCCACGACGACGGCCACACCCGGCAGGTTGGAGGCGAGCATGTAGGGCTCGTCGCCGCCAATCGCCGCGTCCAGAAGCACGTGGCGGCCGTCCGAAACGACGAGCGGAGGGGAAATCGTCTGCACAAGCAGGCGTTGCCAGAGCGGACGCTCCTTGCGGCGGTAGCCGCGCGAAAGGATGGCGACGCGCCGGCCCTCGGCGGCAAGGGTCCGGGCGAAGAGTTCCGTCACGGGCGTCTTGCCCGTGCCGCCGGCCGTGACGTTCCCGATGGAAATGACCTGCACGCCCAGGGGGAAACGGCGCAAGAGGCCGATGCGGTAAAAGAAGTAGCGGACCGCCACCACCGCGGCGAAAAGAAAGCTCAACGCCTTCAGGAACGAGAGAAGCGCGCGCATGCCGCCGGAGACGTCACGATCGGCACCCTTCTCCTGGATGATCTTGACGAGATATTTCTCCAGTCTTTCGACCGCGGTCTGGCGGGGCTTGCGCATGGCGTCCTACTCCCCGAGCGGCGTCGCCATGGTCGGGCCCAGCGCACGCAAGTAGATGAAGAATCCGAATCGGTTGTCCGCGAGGTATTTCGACCCGTCGACGCGCGTATAGCCCGTCTGGTGCTCGGCATAGATGCGGAAGCCGAGGCAGTCGGTGCGCAGGTCGAACCACGCGCCGATCCGGTCGACTTCCTTCATGTCGCAGTCGTAGGAGATATAGGGCCCCCAGGCGAACAAGTCGCAGACGTCGTGTTCGAGAGACAACTGCATGTAGGAGAGCTTCGTCCAGTTGAAGCGATCCTCCAGCGTGCCGCTCGTGGACGAGGCCGAGTAGTCCCACCAGCGATTGTCGCGCCGCGAATAGGCGAACTCCCAGTTGAACTTGTCGCTCAGCCGATGCTTCAGCGAGACCGCGGCGTAGGCGATCGTGTCGCTTTCGCCGTTCCATTCCGCGCACGCGCCGAATTGCGCGTCCTTTACGGGCATCCAGCGCGCGCGAAGCCCCGGGACGTAGACGGTGTCGCCCTTGCCGCCGTAATTGGGGTCTTCGGGATTGACGGGGAGGCACTTGGTCAAATCGTCGCTCGTCCAATCGGTGTCGTTGAACTGGATGCGGCAATAGAGGTCGAGGTCCAGGACCGGACGCCGATAGCCGTCCTCGCCGCGTTTGTAAAAGACATTGCGGATGCCCGGCGTCACGCCGTACCAGGAGTAGGGCAGGCTGCGGCTGCGGCCGTCAAACTGGTCGAGCCAGTCGAAACTGCCGTCGTAGGCGTCGAACTTCAAAGGACGCGCGCCTTCCGACAAGCCCGAATAGGACGCGTCCTGCACCAGGATGTCGACATAAGGCTCCACCGTGTGCGTCCAATCGCCGAAGTCGGCCCGTCCGCGCAGGGAGAGCGTCACGCCGCCTTCTATGATGGAGCGGTAGACGTTGTCGTCCGTGCGCGGCGTGCGCGTCTCGGGCGAACAATACATGCCCGCGGCGTTCCAGAACGTTCCGCGATAGGCGACCCGCGGCACGACGGAAAGAATGTCCGCAACCTTGAACGGGAGCGTGAAACGGTGATAGGTATCCACCCGCAGGGCCTGATAGTCCGCCCAGGGGCCCGGATTGTAGCGGAAGGGCAAGGCCGTGGTGGCGGAGCCTATCTTCGCCGCCTGGCGATCCAGCCAGCCGATGCGCGAGGACGATTCGTAGTTCAGGGGCAAGCCAAAGACGGATGTCGGATTCATGTCGAAATAGGCTTCGGGGAGGCGCGAGACGCCTGAATAAAAGTCATTCAGGGGGCCTGACACGCTTACGCCGAAACTCAGCAGGGTCTCTATATGCTCCCAGGCCATTTCGCTCGAATTCATAAGCGTCAGATCGTTCTTGATGCCGAACATCTGCGTCTTCAGGAAATCCTCCTGTATATAGGAGTCGCTCAGATAGGCGGCGTTCACCCGGACGGCGTCCCGCTCGGTCGGCTCCCAGCGATGACTGATCGACAGCGCATAGCGGTCGCGTTCGACGGTACTGCCCCAGTTCTGATAGTTCCAGCGCTGCGAATCCGACCAATGGCGTTTGATGCGATCGTAGTCGTTGTCCAACGCGTAGTAGACCTTGAATTTCCCTCTCCCGAAGGGACCGAGCTGCCAATCCAGCGTCTGACCGAGCCCGACGCCGTTCTCCTTGCGGAGGTCGAAGCGCGTATTGCCGCCAAGCCCCCACGCGCCTTCCTCGAAGCTGCCGGCCAGTTTGTAGACATACTTCGTCATCACGTACGCGCCCCAGCGGCTCGTATAGCCCGGCATCACACGCCAACCATAGTCCGTGTTAAGCGGATAGTACCAGAGCGGAAGCCAGAAGACCGGCACGTTGAAAAGGCGCAGCCTCAAATTGCGGATGAAGACGTAATCTTCAGTCGCGTATTTGAATTCGCCGTAGACACGCCAGTGCAAGTGGTCCCAGTCGTTCGTGCACGAGGTGATGTTCGACGGATCGGAGAACGTCAACAGCCCCTTC
The DNA here is from genome assembly GCA_002298665.1 of Verrucomicrobia bacterium UBA740. Taxonomy (GTDB): domain Bacteria; phylum Verrucomicrobiota; class Kiritimatiellia; order RFP12; family UBA1067; genus UBA1067. The sequence continues at coordinate 6,494 of DBKW01000037.1, forward strand.
TCGTCGCGGGTCACGTTATCCGAGATAAGCTCGAAAGGCCACGAGACGACCCTCACGTTGCCAGTGGCCGCAAAGGCGCCGGTTTGGCGATCCGCGGCGAGTTTGTCGGCGCTTACGGCCATCCGGGACTTGGATTCGTCCGTCCAGACCAAAGGCGCGGGCTTATCCGCGGCGGAGGCGGCGCAAGCCGTCGCCGCGACGAACGCACATAGAATCTGCAGTGTTTTCATACTTGTGAATAGAGAACCTGGGAGGTGGCCGCATCGAGAATGGAAAAGGCCTCGGGATGGCGGTGTAATTCCGAGACAAACGTCAAGCGCGTGTTGTATTCTTTTTGAAGTTCGGCCAGAATCGTGGCGTCTTCCGTCCGCAAACGCTGCATGACCTGCGGCGCGATTACGATCTTGGGTTCGAAGGGCTTGTTGGTCGAAGCCGCCTTCTTGAGGAGCGTCACGAGCTTGCGCTGGATTTCGATGGAGACTGCCAGCGGACTCTTCACCACGCCATGTCCCTGGCAGTAGGGGCAGGTCGAGGTCAACTGCGAAAGAATCGACTGATCCTGGCGCTGGCGCGACATTTCCAGAAGCCCCAGCTCGCTGATGTCCAGCACGTTTGTGCGCGCCCGGTCGCGCCGTAGCGCATCCTTCAGGGCGCGGCAGACTTGCTTCTGGTTCTTGCGGCTCTTCATGTCGATCAAGTCCAGGACCACAAGGCCTCCAATATTGCGCAGACGCAATTGCCGCGCGACTTCCTCCACGGCCTGAAGGTTCACTTCCAGGATGGCGTCTTCCTGCGAACCGTTGCCCTTGTAGTGGCCCGTGTTGACGTCCACGGCGATAAGCGCTTCCGTCTCGTCTATCACAAGATAGCCGCCGGACTTGAGGGGAACCTTGCGCGCAAAAGCCTCGCTCAATTGACGGTCGAGACCATAGTGGTCGAAAATGTTCGCGTCGCCGTCGTAACGGCGTATCTTCGACTTCGCGCGGCGGGAAATGCGCGCGGTTATCTCGCGCATGCGCTCATAGCTTTTCGCGTCATCGATGATTATCGCGTCCACATCTTCCGTCAACCAGTCCCGGACAACGCGCTCGCACAGATCCGGCTCCTGGAAAATGCAGCAGGGCGTGCGCAAATTGCGGATGTTTCCCTGCATCTCGTTCCAGATGGAGACCAGGTTCCGCAGGTCGCGCGCGAAGGCCTGCGCCGTCGCGCCTAGACCGGCCGTACGCACCACGACGCCCACATTCTCGGGCAGCGGCAGACGGTCCAGAATCTTCTTCAGGCGCTGGCGCTCTTTGGCGTCGCCGATTTTCTTGGAAACGCCCCGCAAGGAAACGCCGCGGTTGTCCTTGGCGCCCGGCATCATGACCAGATAACGCCCGGGGATGGAAAGGTTCGCGACGACACGCGGTCCTTTCGTGGAAATCGGCCCCTTGGTGACCTGCACGACGATTTCGCTTCCCGGCGGGAAACGCTTGGCGATTTCGGCGTCGGAAAGGCGCGAGGCCTTGCGTCCCTTGTTGCGGCGACCATCGTCCTCGTCCAGCAGGGACTCCTCGTCGGGCATGATGTCCCAATAATGCAAAAACGCGTTTTTCTTGAGGCCGATATCCACAAACGCCGCCTGAAGGTCGTTTTCCAGATTTTGGATGCGTCCTTTGAAGACACTGCCCACAAGGCGCTCTTCTTCGGGATGCTCGACCATGAACTCCTCAAGCCGTCCGTTTTCCAGGACCGCGACGCGCGTTTCCAGCCTTTCCACGTTTATTATGATTTCACGTTTCATCTTTGAACGTTTTAGCCAGCCAAACAGATTCATGCTATTTCCTCTTTCTTGTGCAACGATATACTTTGTACGATTCCAAGTCCGCACATCACCGTCACTAAAAATGTGCGACCCGATGAAATAAAAGGCAATGGAAGTCCCGTGATGGGGACAAGCCCGATCGCCATGCCCACATTGATGTAGACATGCGCGAACAAAAGAACCGAGACGCCCACGGCGACCAGCCGTCCGCGCATATCTTCGGCGCGCCAGGCGACCGCTATCCCGGAGAGGCAGACGAGCGCAAACAGCCCGAGAAGGACAAGGGACCCCCAAAATCCCGTTTCCTCCGCCCACACGCAGAAAATGAAGTCGTTCATCGAAACGGAGGGCGGCAGGTTCTTCAGGCGGTTGTTCTCGCCTTTGCCTATGCCCTTGCCCGTCAACCCGCCGGTGCCGATGGAAATCTTGGCCTGGATCAGATTGTAGCCCGCGCCCCGCGGATCGTCTCCCGGGAAGAGGAAGGTTTTTATGCGTGCGATTTGGTGCTCTCTCAGCGGGACATACCGCAAGATCTCCGCGCGGCGCTGTTCCGTAACGCCCGGTTTTTCGGCCTCGTAGACCGCGCCGAGAACAAGCACGGAAAGTAGCGCGCCAAGTGCCAGCATAAGGAAAATGCCCTTCCGCCACACGCCCGCGGCCAACAGCATGAACGTAAGGGCGGGAACGAGCGTAAGCGTGGTCCCCAGATCCGGTTCAAGCAAAATCAGCACGCAGGGGATGCCGGCGAGAACGCACGCAACGAGAAAGCCGCGGAAGCCGAATTGTCCCTTGAAGCGTTCGCCGGCGCGCCCGAAGAATTGCGCCAAAAAGAGGATGATGCAAAGTTTCGATATTTCGCTCGGCTGGAAAAACCACAGCCACCGCCGTCCGCCGTAGATCGTGGAACCCACGGCCAGCACCGCGACGAGCACGACCAGTGCGGCCAGATAGGCCGGCAAAGCGCACCAATCCAGAAGCGCACGGTAATCCGTGAACGCCAGAATGAAATACAAAACCAGGCCGAATGCGGCCGTCGCCAGAGTGGATTGCCACATGTCGGCGAAAACGCCCCCGCGCGCCGCGCCGGCCGAAGCGATGGCCGTCACGCCGATTCCGATGAGGACCAGCATCGCACCGAACGAAACGAAATTGAAATCGCGCAGACGGAGTTTCATGATCCGGAAACCTCCGCGTTGTAGATGCTTTTGAGGACGCGTCCGGCGAGTGGCGCGGTCGTGCCGCCGCCCGATTCGCCGTTCTCGACAACCATGGCGAGGCCCACACGCCGTGTCAGCGCACGCGTTTTTGTCGTCTTGTCGTTCGGTTCGGCATAGGCGATGAACCAGGTGTGCTTGCGGCGCGTCGCCCCTTTCCCGACTTCGGCCGTCCCCGTTTTGCCGATTACAAAGGCGTCCACGCCCTCCCCGCCGCGCCGGCCCGTACCCCCGTCGACCACACGCCGCATGCCCTCGCGCACCACCTCCAAAGATCGGACCGAAAACGGCAACTCGCGCGTTTCCGCGGGGATTCCGGCTTTGACGTGCGGCGTCGCCAGATAACCCGTCCCCAGCGCCGCGGCAACCCGCGCCATCTGTAAGGGCGTAGCCAGAAGATAGCTCTGTCCGATGGACATCTGCGCCAAATTGCCCAGGTACCACGGCTCCCTGTAGTGCCGCCATTTCCAGGTCGCGTCCGGCACGACGCCAGGCCCTTCCGCCGGATAATCCACGCCCGTCGCCGCTCCCAGCCCAAACATGCGCGCCGTGCGGCAAAGCACGTTCGTGCCCGTCTTCATGCCGAGGTTGCAGAAGAAAGGATTGCAGCTCTTCTTGAGCGCGTCGCGGATGTCCAGAAAACCGTGCCCCCACCGCGCGGTGCAGCGAATGTGCGCCCCGCCGATTTCATAGGCTCCCGTGCATTCGTAGGTGGCGTCCGGATCCCACCCGGCTTCAAGACCGGCGACCGCGCATATCGTTTTGAACGTGGAGCCTGGCGGATACTGGCCGGAAAAAGCGCGGTTGAGAAGCGGTTTTTGCGGATCGTCCTTCAATTCAGCATAGTGCGCCTGCGTGAGTATGGGCACGCACGCATTGAGATCGTAAGTGGGGGCACTCGCCGCCGCGAGCACATCGCCCGTATTCGCGTCCAAAACGACACAGGCCCCCCTTCTCCCCGCGAGCGCCTCCTCGGCCGCCCGTTGAATGTCGATATCCAGCGCGAGCCGCAGGTCGGGCCCTTTCTTGGCTTCGACGACCGTCCATCGCCGGATGGCGAACCCGCGCGCATCCACAAGCACGTTCTCCGTCCCGGGCCGTCCGCGCAAAAACGCATCGTAGAAGCGCTCCACGCCCTCGCGTCCGCGCATTTCACGATCGTCGAAATTGACGCGCCGCTCCCCTGTCACCGCACGGATGCTGTCGCGCCCGACCCGTCCCAGCAAATGCGCCGCGAGCGCACCGTGCGGATACCGCCGCGAAAACTCCACTTCGCACGAAAATCCGGGCAACTCCCCCTCGTGCTCGTAGAACCGCGCCAGATCCTCCTCGCTCGCGTCGCTCCAAACCACAAGCGGCAAGGCGAGAACCTGCCGGACGTGCCGGCCTACGGACCGCTCGGAAAGCGGCGATTGGCGCCCCAGGATGCGTTCCGCCTTCCCGATCGCCTCCACCAGGTTAGAAATGGTGGACTCCGTCGACTTCTTTTGGTAAACCTCGGGGCGCACGACGATCTGCCGCAGAATCTTGTTGTCCGCAAGCGGCCGGCCCTGGCAATCCAAAATGTGACCGCGAAGCCCCGCCGTGAGAACCGTCCGCACCGATTGCGCCTCTTGCTTGTTCTTGTAGAGCGCGGACTGTTCCAGTTGCACCACCTTCAGTTTGATGGCCAAGACGAGGAATCCCAGGAGGACGAGCCCGCCCGCCGCGGCGCAAACAAGGCGTGAAGCCAAGACGTTATCTTTCATCGAGGCCCCCCTCCCGCTGCACGGCGTCCAAAAGCCACGTGACGCCCAGCGCCGTCCCCGCGCCGACGGGAAGCGCCAGCAGGGCCCGCATGAACAGGCTCCCCTGCAGATCGACGACCCAAAGCCAAAGCCAGAACTGGTAGCCAAGGTAGAACAGCGGCGCGAACACACCCGGCACCCACAAAAAGCGCACCACGAAAGCGGCCAGCACGAAATAGCTCGCGCTCATCACGAAAGGAAGCCCCGCCAGCGCGTCCTCTACCGTCCCGGCCGCCAATACGAACACGAATGCCGCCGTCGGACGCGCCCGTCGCGCAAACCAGATGGAGGCGCACAGGAGGATGGGGAAGCCGACGCCGAAAGGCTTGGGCAACAACTCCTCGAACGCACCCCCGAAGACAAGGGCCGCCATGGCGAAAGCGAGCAGGGCGAATTCACTTCTCATGGCGGATGAAGACGTCCTCCAGCGTGGTGAAATCCACCGCCGGCTGCACTTCGCCCGTCCGCACGCCCAGGACCCCTTCGCCAGAACCGTGCCTTTCAGAGAGAAATGTGCCGACTGCAATCCCGGCGGGGAACACCCCGCCCAGACCCGATGTCAAAACCTGTGCACGCGGCGGCAGCGCGACATCCGCCGTCATGTGCGTCAAAATCAACAAATCGTCCGTCCCGCCCGCCAAGATACCCGTCGTCCGCGAAGCCGTCCCCTCCACAAAACAGGATACCTTGAGTGCGGGGTCCGTGACGAGCAGAACCTCGGCCGTGTGCGGCGTGAGGGAGATGACCCGCCCGACAAGCCCTTCGGGGACCACCACGACCTGCCCCGCCTGAACGCCCGCCAGCGACCCCTTCCCGATCCGGATAGTTTGCCGCGCACCCGCCGCGGCGCCTCCCGTGGACAGAACGGGAGCCGCGATCCAAGTCCCCTTCTTCCGTTTCTGGTAGTCCAGCGCCGCGCGCAACCGCGCATTTTCCGACTCCAGACGCTCGTTGTCCCCCAAAACCATCGCGAGGGACGCTATTTCGCGCTTGAGTCGCACGTTTTCCGCCGCAGCGGAAGCCCCCCGGAAGAACCCCTTTGTGCGCGACCAGACCTTCCGCACGAACGAAAGCCGCGCTTTTTCTATCGGATACACCGCCTCGACGGAAGCTTCGCGGCAAACAGCCAGCGCGACAACGCCCACGCAGGCCAATGCCAGCGCGGCTATCACCGCCGTTCTATTTGTTTTCATTCTTGCGAATCCTTCCACCGTTTGCGCGGGCGGATTCGCCAAAGACTTTACGATTCGTTCTTGTTTTTCGCGAGGAAATCAAGTTCGTTCATGACGACGCCCGTGCCTTCCGCCACGGCGGAAAGCGGATCGTCCGCGATTGTGACGGGCAAGCCCGTCTGCTGCGCCAAAAGCTTGTCCAAGCCTCTCAACTGCGAACTGCCGCCCGACAAAACAAGCCCCCGGTCGACCAGATCGGCGGCGAGTTCGGGCTCGCACTTGTCCAGCGTGATGCGCACGGCGTCCACGATCTGGCTTACAGGATCTTTGAGCGCGTTTCGGATTTCCTCGGAAGTTATCGTAAGCGTCTTCGGCAAACCTGCGACAATATCCCGACCTTTTATTTCGAGCGTCTTCTCCTCGCCCGTCGGATAGGCGCTGCCGATCTCTATCTTGATCATCTCGGCCATGCGCTCGCCAATGAGGAGGTTGTACACCCGCTGCACATACTTCATGATGCACTCGTCCATCGCGTCGCCGCCCGCCTGCCGGGCGGAATAGCTGTGGACGATGCCCGCAAGCGAAATGATTGCGACTTCGCACGTGCCGCCGCCGATATCCACAATCATCGAACCCGCCGGCTCGCTGACCGGAAGCCCCACGCCAATCGCCGCGGCCATGGGCTCCTCTATGAGGAACACCTTCCCGGCCCCGGCCTTCTGCGCCGCGTCTTCGACCGCGCGTTTCTCGACTTCCGTAATCCCGCTCGGCACGGCTATGACCATCCGCGGACGCGCCCACTTCATCCCCGAATAGAAGCGATGCGGGCACACCTTGCGGATGAAATAGGCGATCATCGCCTCGGTAATGTCGAAATCGGCGATGACGCCCGACTTCATCGGCCGTATCGCGATAATGTTGCCGGGCGTGCGACCCAGCATGCGCTTGGCCTCGTCGCCCACAGCCAGCACGCGCTTTGAACCCGCCTGTATGGCCACGACGGAAGGCTCCCGCAGCACAATGCCGCGGTCCTTTGCGTAGACGAGCGAATTCGCTGTGCCTAAGTCTATGCCAATGTCCGTAGAGAACAACGACCTTATTTTACCAAGTACCGACATTTCATCTATTCCAATTATTTGGACTATATTTTACACTAATATGGTGTCCTAGTCAAGTCTGAAGTTCACCAAACGCCCTAATTGCGCGAAATAGCGACGAAAACACGCGCTAACGCCCTCAACCCGAATCCGGACGCCCTCCCCCGCCGGACTAGGGGGTCGTGCGCAGGAAAACGTGCCGCGCCGCGTGGTCCGGTGCGCACGCTAGACCGTGCGCGTCCAGGATATGCTGCGCCTGGCGGGCTACGGCGTCCGATGGATCCACGATTTCCGCGCGCCCCGCGGCGATTTTCGCGATTAGTCCCTTCAGATGCGGAAAATGCGTGCAGCCCAGCACGAGATGGTCAGCCCCGGCGGCGAGGAGGGGCTCCACCTTGGCCCGTACCTGCGCTTCCGCCCGCGGACCCGCCGTTTCGCCCCGCTCCACCAGCGTCACGAATTCGTCCGCCACCGTGGTGAGGATCGTCACCTGCCGGGCAAAACGGGCGGACGTCTCCCGGTAGAGGCGTCCGTTGAACGTCCCGGCCGTCGCGAGCACGCCCACGATGCCCGTATGTGAATGGAGCGCCGCGGGTTTGATCGCCGGCTCGAGCCCGATGAACGGCGTTTCGGGATGCTCCGCGCGCAGGGCGTCTATCGCCGCGGCGGTCGCCGTGTTGCACGCGACGACCACCATCTTGCACCCGTGCGCCAAAAGCGCCGCGGTATTCGCCGCGGACAACGCGCGTATCTCCTCCGCCGGACGGTTCCCGTAGGGACAATGCGCCGAATCGGCCAGGTAGACCGTGGACTCGTGCGGACACCGCCGCTTGAACGCCTCCAGAATGCACAGTCCGCCCAAACCGGAATCGAAGAAACCCACCGGCCGCGCGTCGCTCATGGCGCCGAAATATAGAAGTACACGCGCCGGTTGGTCGTCAGTCGAACGCGCGGTGCGCAGGTTCGGTTCAAGGTCGCCCGGTAGAGCGAATCGAAAGCCACCCCCTTGAGCGGCCAGCGCAGCCCCTCGGACGCCATCCGGGTGCGGGGGTCTGGCGCGAAAACCGACACTCCCGTACCCACCGGGAGCGTGAAGGCCGCCGCATGGTCGACGGGTGCGAAACAACCGTTGTCCGTCACGATGGGCAGACCCGCATCCAATGCGCGGAAGATGTTGCCCAGCGTATGGTCCTCGCGCTTGCCCGTCGCCCCCAAGACGAGGGGGTCGGCCCAGCCGTGCTGCCGGCAGGCGCAGATCGCCTTCTCCAAATCGTTGGTGTCCTCGTCCTGCATCCACATCGTCCGTTCGAATGTGCCGCGGACGGAATCCATGTCGCCCACGACAAGGTCGGGATCCTTCTTGCACTTCTGCCGGTAGATGTCCGCGGCATGGTCGCAGCAGACGACACGTTTGGCGGCCGCCAGGGCGAGCCAGGCGAGCGAATCCGACCGCGGGAAGTCCCCGGCCGCGAGAATGACCGTCTCCGCGAGGAAAACGCCCAGTTCCGCGAGGGGACGCTTGACGAAATCGCGCAGGACCGCGCGCGGATGCGGCAAGGTCAGTTCGGGCGTATCGAGGACCTTCCCGCCGAAGTCTATCAGGTCGAGATCGAGCGTGCGCGGACCGTTCCGCACAGTACGCACCCGCCCCGCATCGTCCTCGATGCGGTGAAGAGCCGCGGCGAACTCCTCGGCGGTAAGCCCCACGTCGAAGAGGGCCGCGGCGTTCAGGAACTTCTGCGCGGCGAATTCGTCCGGCACATCCACCGGATCCGTCTCGTAGGTCGAACTCGCCGCGAGAAGGCGCACTTTCGGAAGCGCGGCCAGCGCCGCGTAGGCGCGCGCGAGATGCTCTTCCCGCGGCGCGATGTTCGATCCGAGTGCGACGAGAGCCCGCATGCCCGGCGTCAGTCGGCGAACGTTTCCGTCTGCGCGACCGTCACGCGAACCCGGCCCTTGATGTCCGCGCTCGACGCGCCGACCAGAAGCTCGTAGGTCCCGGCATCCGTGCGGAAGCGGTGGAGGAATTCGTCCCAGTACGCCAGATCGCGCGGCGCCAGACGGAAGACGAGCGTCTTCTCTTCGCCGGGGGCGAGCGCGACTTTCTGGAAGCCTTTCAGTTCCTTCACGCACCGCTCGACCTGCGCGCCCGGATACGCCGCGTAGAGTTGCACGACTTCCTTGCCCGCGACCTTGCCCGTGTTCTTCACCGTCACGGAAACGCCGATGCCGGGAAGCGCGCGGATGTTCGAGTAGGCGAAGGTGGTGTAGCTCTTGCCATAGCCGAACGGGAAGAGCGGCTCGATCTTCTTCGCGTCATGCCAGCGGTAGCCGACGTAGAAACGCTCATTGTAGACGACGTTGTTCGCGTTGTAGGTCCCGCACTTCGCGACGGCCGTGTCCGCGTACGACTTCGGCCAGCTCCACGCCAGCTTGCCGCTCGGGTTGACCTCGCCGAAAAGGACGTCGACGATCGAATTGCCCTCTTCCATGCCGAGATACGACGTATGCACGAGCGTCGCGGCCTTGTCCGTCCAATTGTAGCCGATGGGCGTGCCGGAGCGCGTGACGACGACGAGGTTCCGGATCTTCCACCCGAGAATCTGGTGCAGGGCGGCCTGGAGTTCCGCCGGCCAGTCCATGTTCTGGCGGTCGCGGCTTTCGGACTCCATGTTCTCCTGGTACCCGAGCTCCGTGCCCGTGAAGACGACGACGGCGTCGGCGGCCTCAGCCGCGGCGCGCAGTTCCTCCGGATCGCTCCACGCCTCGGACGTCTTCTGGTGGGCGTGGCCGCCGGCGACGGTCGCCGCGGCGGTGTCGGTCTTCTCGATCTTCTGCTTCGCACAGAACGGCATCAGCGTGACTTCGGCCTGCGGCAGGCGCGTCTTGAGCGCGGCGAAAAGCGTGACCTCGTACGGCACGTTGCCTTCGCCCGAGCAGCCCTTGTCGCACTGCTTCACGTTCGCGTTGGATCCGATCACCAGCACCTTCTTGAGCGTCGCCGGCTTCAGCGGGAGGATGCCCGCCTCGTTCTTCAGCAATACGATGGACTCGGCGCCTTCGTCGCGCGCCACGCGCTGGTGCTCCGGCATATTGCGGGCGCCCGCACGGCGCGGCGCTCCCGTCAGGAAGCCGGTCTTGGCCATCATCCACAGCGTGCGGAGCGCCATCTCGTCCACCGTCGCCGCCGGAACCTTGTTCTCGCGCACGGCCTGCGCCAGCGGGAACCTGTTGGAGATCGCGTAGTAGTTGTACCGGATGCCCTGGCCCCAGTGCATCTCGACGCCGCCGCCGTTGTTCGCCGCGAAGTCCGTGGAATGCTGCCCGCCCCAGTCCGTCACGACAAGCCCCTTGTAGCCCCAGAGGTCGCGCAGGATCCCCTTCTGGAAGTACTTGTTCTCGCTCATCCACAGTCCGTCCACCTTGTTGTAGCTCGTCATCAGCGCGAGGGTCCCCGCGCGCTTGACCGCGGCGCGAAACGCCGGCATGTAGATTTCGTGGACGGTGCGGTCGTCCGCGTGGGTGTCGACCGTATTGCGGGCGAGCTCCTGGTTGTTGAGGCAGAAGTGCTTCACGGTCGCCGCGACGTCATAGCTCTGCACGCCCTCGATGTAGGGCACGCACAACTCGGCCGCGAGCACGGGATCTTCGCCCAGATACTCCCAGTTGCGGCCGTTGAGGGGCGTGCGCAGGATGTTGACGCCCGGACCCAGCAACTGGTCCACGCCGCGATCGCGCATTTCCGCGCCCAGAACCTCGCCGTGGCGCCGCGCCCAGGCGACGTCCCACGTCTGCGCCAGAGCCGAAAGCGACGGCAGCTTGGTGTTCACGCTCTTGGGGTTCGTGTAGCCCCAGTCCCAGCGGTTCATGGCCGGGCGCACCGTGGAGCTGTTGTCGCTCATCGTCCACTCCTTCGTGATGCCCACGCGCGGAATCGCCGCGAGCGTCATGGTGCCCGACCCGCCCAGAAGCATGGTCTTCTCTTCAAGCGTCATTTTGGCGAGCGTCTCGCGCGCCGCCTTCAGCGCCGACTCGTCGTCCAGCATGGCCTGCGCGCCCAGGCAACATGCGGCCTGCGCGATGAGCAGACCGAACTTCAGTCTATTCATTCTCATTTTCCGTTCCTTTCGTTTGTTTGTGTATGCCTAAAATCTTGCGTGCGGCCGTCGTCAGCGGCACCTCGCGCGGGTCGACGAACGCGACGTCCGTGCGGGTCGTGCGCGCGAGCTCGAGCGCCAGCTTGAAATGCGAAAACGTCTGCTCGTACGTGCCCGCGTCTTCGAGCGTCGGCAGCTCCCAAAGTCCCTTCAGGAGCCCGCCCTCGCGGTTGCGGACAAGGAGGACGCGCCCCTTTTCGTCCCGCACGACGAGTGCCCGCGCCTCCCGGATCGGAAGCGCCTTCCGCGGGGCCTTGCGGGGGTACGCCGCCATCGTGCCCGCGGCGAACGCGCGGCAATCCCGCTTCAGGGGACAGTTCCCGCAGTCCGGATCGCGGGGCGTGCACACGAGCGCCCCCAGTTCCATCATGGCCTGGTTGAAGTCCCCCGGGCTTTTCGCCGCGTCCATCTCGCTTTGCAGACGCTCGGCAAGTTTCTTCCGCTCCGGCAGTTTGTGGAAGTCGCCGTCCAGAAGCCAGTACCGGGCGAACACGCGCGCCACATTGCCGTCCACGACCGGGACGCGTTCCCCCGAAAGCACGCTTGCGAGCGCCGCCGCCGTGTAGGGTCCGACACCCTTCACCCGCGCCCATTCCGCCGCGGTCCGGGGCCATGTCCCGCGCGCGGCGATTTCTTTCGCCGCGGCGTGCAGGTTGCGCGCCCGCGCATAGTAGCCCAGCCCCTCCCACGCCTTGAGGACGGACGCCTCGTCCGCCGCGGCCAGCGCCTCCACCGTCGGGAACGCCGCGAGGAACCGCGTATAGTAGGGCAGCGCCTGCGCGTAGGTCGTCTGCTGCATCATGATTTCCGAGATCCAGCAGGCGTAGGGTTCCGCTTTCGCCCGCCAGGGCATGGGTCTTTTCGCGCGGCGGAACCAGGTCTCGAGCCGCCGGGCGATCATTTTTCCGGCGCTTTTTCGGGTGTCGCGCGGTACTTCTCGAGCGCCGCGGCGAAGGCGGGGGTGTTGCAGTAGCCGCACGATTTGAATTCGGGGCAAAAGCCGCGGTAGACGCATTCCGGCACGCAGCACGCGGCGAGTTCCGGCTCGGTTTTCGCGATCTCGTCCACGACAAGCTTCCACGCCGCGCGCGTCTCGGGGCTCGCCTGCATGCACAGCCGCTTGCGCGAAATCGTCATCACCGCCTGCGCGTTGGCGAAGCATTCGTGCAGGACGGGCGCGTCCTGCCGCTTGCTCTCCCGCGCGTCGCCCGTGCGGTCCGAACGCTGGGTCGAGACGAAATGCTCGATCCCGAATTTGTGCCGCACGAAGTGGACGCTGACCCAGTAGGGCAGATCGGTCCACTTCCAGTTGAAGCACAGCTTGCGGATGGGCGAATGTTCCGCGAGCAGGATGCGCTTCTTCCACCGTGCGGAAGGTTCGCCCTCGCCCTCGTCCTTCCGGATCGTCGTGCGCGCCGCGTCGGCTACGTCCCGCCACGAACCGAAGACTTTCAGGAACTTCACCGCCGCCATCGCCGTCACCTCACGACGAAATTCACCAGGCGCTTGGGCACGGCGACGACCTTGACGACCGTCTTGCCCGCGAGGAATTTCGCGACGTCCGGATTCGCCCGCGCCGCCTCCTCCATCTGCGCCGGGGTGGCGTCCGCCGCCACCGTGACGCGTCCGCGCAGCTTGCCCAGGACCTGCACCGGTATCTCGATCTCGTTTTCCACGAGCGCGTTCGGGTCGTAGGCTGGCCACGGTTCGTAGGCGAGCGTCTTGTCATGCCCGAGGAACGCCCAGAGCTCCTCGCCCAGGTGCGGCGCGAACGGCGACAGGCACAGCACGAACTTCTCCAAATATTCGCGCGGCACGCCGCCCGCCTTCGCGAACGCCTCCGCCTCGTTGACGAAGACCATCATCGCCGAAATGCCCGTGTTGAACGCGAGCGCCTCCAGATCCTCGCCGACCTTCTTGATCATGGCGTTCAGGCTCTTCGCTTCCGCCTTCGTCAGCGGACGCTCCGCGATCGGCGTCTCCGTCACGAACCGGTTGGCGCGCTTCAAAAAGCGGAACACCCCCTCGACGCCCTTCGTCGACCACGGCTTCACCGCCTGCAACGGCCCCATGAACATCTCGTAGAGCCGCAGCGAATCGGCCCCGTAGTCCCGGATCACGTCGTCCGGATTCACCACGTTGCGCAGCGACTTGGACATCTTGGCGGGGAACTCCGTCAGCTCCTCCATCTCGCCGCCCTCTTCCGCGCCGAACGGCTTGCCGTCGCGCCACTCGATCTTGTCCATCGGGATCAGCACGCCGCGCTTGGTGCGATACGCCAGGCCGAGGATCATGCCCTGGTTGACGAGCCGGTGGAAAGGTTCCGGCGTGGGCACCAGCCCGAGGTCGAAGAGGACCTTGTGCCAGAAGCGCGCGTAGAGCAGGTGCAGGACCGCGTGCTCCGCGCCGCCGACGTAGAGGTCGACCGGGAGCCACTTCTTCAGGAGCGCGGGATCCGCGAACGCCTTGTCGTTGTGCGGGTCGATGTAGCGCAGATAGTACCAGCAGCTGCCCGCCCACTGCGGCATCGTGTTCGTCTCGCGCTGCCCCTTCTTGCCCGTCTTCGGATCGACGACGTTCACCCAGGCCGTGGCCTTCGCCAGCGGCGGCTCGCCCGTGCCGGTCGGCTTGTAGTCCGCCAGCTCCGGGAGCGTCAGCGGCAGATCTTCCTCGGGCACCAGCGTGTTCGTGCCGTCTTCCCAGTGGATGACCGGGAACGGTTCGCCCCAGTAGCGCTGGCGCGAGAAGAGCCAGTCGCGCAGCTTGTACTGCGTCTTGGCCTGGCCCACGCCCTTCTCCTCCAGCCAGGCGATCATTTTCGGACGCGCCTCGGCGACGCTCAGCCCCGTCAGGAAGCCCGAGGAGACCATCACGCCCGTGGCGATGTCCGTGAACGCCGCGTCCCCCGTGTAGGGCACGGGGTCGGGCGAGGCCGTCTTCGCCGCGGCGCTTTCGGCCGGCGCCACCACCTGCACGATCGGCAGGTCGAACACCTTGGCGAATTCGAAGTCGCGCGTGTCGTGCGCCGGAACCGCCATGATGGCCCCCGTGCCGTAGCTCGCCAGCACGTAGTCCGAAATGAAGATCGGGATCTCGCGCCCGTTCACGGGGTTGATCCCCGCCACGCCCGCGAGGCGCACGCCCGTCTTTTCCTTGTTCAGCTCCGTGCGCTCGAGGTCGCTCTTGCCGGCCGCCTTCTTCTGGTAGGCGGCGACTTCCGCGGCGTTTTGGATCGTCCCGTCCGCGAGCCATTTCGCCACCTGCGCGTGCTCCGGCGAAAGCACCATGTACGTCGCGCCGAACAGCGTGTCGCACCGCGTCGTGTAGACCGTGATCTTCGCCCCGGCCGTCGTGCCGAAATCCACCAGCGCCCCCGTCGACTTGCCGATCCAGTTGCGCTGCATCTCCTTGATGCCCTCCGGCCAGTCGAGCGTGTCCAGATCCTTCAAAAGCCGCTCCGCGTACGCCGTGATCCGCAGCATCCACTGCCGCATCGGACGGCGCACCACCGGATGGTTCCCGCGCTCGGAGCGTCCGTCGATGACTTCCTCGTTCGCCAGGACCGTCCCCAGCGCCGGACACCAGTTCACCGGAACCTCCGCCACGTACGCCAGCCCCTTCTTGTAGAGCTGCTCGAAAATCCACTGCGTCCACTTGTAGTACTTCGGGTCCGTCGTGTTGATCTCGCGGTCCCAGTCGTACGAAAAGCCCAGCGCGCGGATCTGTTCGCGGAAGCGGTCGACGTTCTTCTTCGTCGTGATCGCCGGGTGCGTCCCCGTCTCGACCGCGTACTGCTCGGCCGGCAGGCCGAACGCGTCCCACCCCATCGGATGCAGCACGTTGAAGCCCTTCATCCGCTTGTAGCGGCACAGGATGTCCGTCGCCGTGTACCCCTCGGGGTGCCCCACGTGGAGCCCCGCCCCCGACGGATACGGGAACATGTCCAGACAGTAGAACTTGGGCCCGTCCTTACCGTTGTCGGTTTTGAACGTCTTGTTTTCGAGCCAGTACTTCTGCCACTTCTTCTCGATGGCGGAGAAATTGTAATCGCTCATGACTGCTTAGCGCCCTCGGCGTGTTCGGCGATCGCTTTTTCGATAAGCCCCGACACGTCGTTGGTCGCCGCAGCGACGCCGGCTTTGACGGCGTAGAAAATGGCCTTGTGCGTGGAGTTGCCGTGCGTGATGATGACCGCGCCCGGCACGCCCAGAAGCGGCGCCCCGCCGTAGACCTCCGGATCCAGCTGCTTCTTGAGCGCCTTGAACGCCCCCTTCAGCAGAAACGCGCAGCACATCCGGAAGAAACTCTTCTTCAGCTCGGCCTTGAGCCAGCCGCCCACCGCGTGCGCGACGGACTCGGCCGTCTTCAGGACGACGTTGCCCACGAACCCGTCCGCGACCGCCACATCCACCTCGCCGCCGCAGATGTCGTGACCTTCGATGTTGCCGACGAAATTCAGCCCCTTGACGGCCTTCAGGATCGGATACGTCTCGTGCACGAGCGCATTGCCCTTGCAGTCCTCCGTCCCGATGGACAGAAGCCCGACGGCCGGTTTCGCGCGCTTCAGCACCTTCTCCGAATACACGCTGCCCATGATCGCGAACTGCACCAGCCACGCCGGGTGGCAGTCCATGTTCGCCCCCGCGTCCAAAAGCAGGAGCGGACGCTCCGGCGCACGCGTGGGCAGGACCATCGCGATGGCCGGACGCTTCACGCCCGGTATGCGCCCGAGGTTGACGATCGCGCTCGTCGCCACGGCTCCCGAGTTGCCGGCCGACACGAAAACGTCCGCCCGCTTCTCCTTCACCAGACGCATCGCCACGTTGATGGAGCAGTCCTTCTTGCGGCGGACCGCCTCCACCGGCACATCGTCCATCTCGATCTCTTCCGTGGCGGGGACGATCTCGAGCAATCCCTTCTCCGTCGCGCGCTGGAAGAGCGCCTTGCGGTCCTTCGAGAAAGCGGCGACGACCTTCTGGATCGCGGCGAGATTGCCCACGAGGAGAATCTTGACGTTCTCGAGGCCGCAGGCGGCCTCGATCGCCCCCACGACGATCTGCTTGGGGGCGTAGTCGCCCCCCATCGCGTCCAACGCGACTCGCACCATATCGGGCTCCGTTGTCAGAATCGCTCTCGGCGACGGCCGGGATTACTCGGCGGCCGCGACGACCTTGCGGCCCTTGTAGGCGCCGCACTTCGGGCACGCACGGTGCGCACGCTTCGCCGCGCCGCACTCCGGGCACGCGGAAACCTGCGCGAGAATCGGCTTCTCGAGGGATGCGACACGCTGACGCTTGCGCATTTTCGACACGCGGTTCTTAGGACTTGCCATTTTCTTTTTCTCCTGTTCTTATTCTGCTTCTGCTCTAGTGTTCAAACCTTCAACCCGTCCAGCGCGTTCCAGCGGTCGTCTTCGGGGACCTCTTTGCGTTGAGGCAACCCCGGGCACGCCTCATCGCAAAGAGGGTACGACGGTAAAGCGAGTATTATACACTCTCTTGCGTCCGTAGTCAAATCGACGTTTTCCGCGTTCGCGGGCACTTCGCACGAAACGGTGAAATCGTCCACCGAAATCGTCGTGTCGAAGTCCCGGTCGCACCGGCTGCAAACGAGCGTGAAATCCTGCTCCAAATGTCCGCGGACAAGCAATTCATTGCCGAAGAGCTGCGCCTTCAGACGATACCGCACCCCGCCGAAGGGTTTCACGAACTCTTCGTCCAGGTCGATAATGTCCGCTTCGCCCGTCAGCTCCTCGCCTTCGGGCGCCAAGCGCGCGACATCCACCAGCAATTTAGCCTCTTCTCCGCTCATTTCAAACCTATATTATACCATAATTCCTCGCGTTTGCGTGAACTTTATTCACTCCCGACGTCTTTTCGGACCTTTCGCGCCCCAAAACACCCGCCCGGACGCCTCAAATCCTGTCTAAAACCCTCCGCGGCTAGCCGACGGAGACGCACCCAGCCCACCCAATGGTAGGGGCGCACGGCCATTTCCCGCGCAGAGCGGGGACGGCTAACGGGACAACCGGGACGGACGGGACGCCCGCGACGCGTCCCGCCAATCCTGCCCATCCTGTTAATCCTGTCTAAAACCGCGCGTCTACACGACGGTGACGCCCAACCCACCCAAGGGTAGGGGCCGCAGTCCCCTGCGGCCCGCACGATTGAAAAACCTTTGCGTGAGGAAATTTTCGTGCGCCGGGAGG
>DBKW01000033.1 GCA_002298665.1 Verrucomicrobia bacterium UBA740
TGGCGTTGCGCCGGAACGGGGGTGCCGTTGCGCCGGAACGGTGACCCCGTTGCGCCGGAACGACCCCAAACCTGCAGAAGCAGAGCTGGGGATTTGCGCGGGCAGGCGTCCCTGGCGGCGCCCTGTTGCAGGATAAGTGCAGGGAAAACATGTAAACGCGTCCGTTTTCGTGAGATAACCAGGATATTTTAATTTTCTTCAAAAATCCCCTTGCATCCGGACGGCAAAATATGATATACTATGCACTGTTTTCGAGAGCGTGCGAGGATAACTCAGTTGGTAGAGTGCCACCTTGCCAAGGTGGTTGTCGCGGGTTCGAGTCCCGTTCCTCGCTCCATTCGAGACAGTGAAATGGGGGCGTAGCTCAGCTGGTAGAGCAAGTGACTCTTAATCACTGGGTCCAGGGTTCGAATCCCTGCGCCCCTACCATTTCGATCGTGGCTAGGTAGCTCAGTTGGTAGAGCAACGGACTGAAAATCCGTGTGTCGCCGGTTCGATCCCGGCCTTGGCCACCAATCTCCAAAAGATAGAGTCTTCAAAAGGCGACGTGTTGTCGGACGGGTCTCGTTTCGCCGCGGCGGATTTGGCGGACGGCGTGCGGGCGCACGGGGTCGGGCGGACGGAATTCCCGCCGGTTTCGGGTGCGACGGGCGGATTTGTCGCGTGGAACGGGAGAATCGGGGTTGAGGCAGGCGCGTTTATATGGTATAATGAGAGGGTGTGTAAGGAGTAAAGATGTCCGAAAAGATTTCATTTGAGCCGCCTCGCGGGATGCGCGATTTCTATCCGGAGGATATGGTGTGGCGCAATCGCGTGTTTGACGCGTTCCGGGCGGCGGGTGCCGCGGCCGGATTCGAACCGTACGACGCGTGCGTCGTCGAAAGCTACGAGCTTTTGGCGCGCAAGGCGGGCGAAGAGGTCGGCGAGCAGATCTACCATTTTTACGACAAGTCCGAGCGGCATTTGGCGCTGCGGGCCGAGATGACGCCCACCTTGGCGCGCATGGTCGCCCAGCGTCAGCACGAACTGTCGTTTCCGCTGAAGTGGACCACGATCGCGCAGTGCTTCCGCTACGAACGCACGACCAAGGGGCGCAAGCGCGAACACTACCAGTGGAACGTGGACATCATCGGCGAGGATTCGGTCCTGGCCGAGGCGGAAGTCATCGGCGCGGCGTGCGACGCCTTGCGGCGCATGGGGCTTTCGTCCAAGGATTTCAAAGTCCATGTCTCCTCGCGCAAATACCTCGGCGACCTGCTGGCGGCGAGCGGGATACCCGCCTCCAAGCACGCGCAGGTGTTCCTCGCGCTCGACAAGCGCGGCAAAATGCCGGATTCCGAGATCGCCCAGATGCTGGCGGACGGCGGACTGGGGGCGGGGGAGGTCCAGGCGACGTTCGCCATCATGGACACGAAGTCGTACGCGGCGAGTCCGGAACTGGCGGAACTCTTCCGCCTGGCGGAAATAGCCGGCTTCGCCGACTGCCTGCAGTTCGACATCGGCGTCATCCGCGGGCTGAGCTACTATACGGGCATCGTGTTCGAGTGCTTCGACACGGCCGGGGAGTTCCGCGCGATTTTCGGCGGGGGACGCTACGACAATCTGCTGACGACGATCGGGGGCGACCCGACGAGCGCGGTGGGCCTCGGGTTCGGCGACGTCGTGGTGACGGAGCTTCTGAAGGCGCGTTTGGGGGCGGACGCGGCGAAAGCGAAGAGGGGCGTCGCCATAGGGTTCATGACGCCCGAGCAACGGGATACGGCGCTCGCGCTCGCCGCCGACCTGCGCCGCATCGGCAAGGACGTCAATCTGGCGCTGCACCCGCAAAAGCCGAAGAAGTTTTTCTCGCACGCCGACTCCACGAACGCCGCGGAGGCGGTCTATATCGGACCCGACGATGCCGCCAAGGGCGTGGCGCGCCTCAAGGACATGACCACGCGCGAAGAGAAGGAGATATGCCTGCGTTCGCCGAACTCCTAGCGGTCATCGCCGCGCAGCATCCGCGCGTGCGGACCGGGCTCGAAGTCGGATTCGACAGCGAGGAGACGACGGACCTGTTCCGGAAGACGTTCGGCGGACTGTGGCTTTCGGCGCCCATGGGCGCGGACTTCCGGTATGCGGACGCGCAGTTCGAGGTGGTCGTGCTGAACGGCGACATCCTGACGCGCGAAGGGATCCGCGAGGCGCATCGCGTGCTCAAACCGCGCGGGTGCGCCTTCTTTACGGTGAAAGAGCAGACGCGCAAGCAGGAAGGCCATACGCTCGCGTCGGTCTACCGGCTCGTCCGGGAGGGATTCGACATTATCGCCGTGAAACGTCCCCGCTGGTGGTTTTTGGGACGGAAGGAGCGCACGCTGACCTTTTGCCTGCGGAAGAAGGCCTGGCGCGCGGCCAAATCGTTCATCCGTTCAAAAGGATTGGTTTTCACGCCTTTCAGGGAGCGCACATGAAAAAGTTCCTCGTCATTCTGGCTGTCGCCGGCCTTGTTTCCGGGCTCGTGGCCGCGCCCAACCGGGCGCAGGCCATCATGCAACTTCTGAATTCGCGCAGCTCGGGCAGCCCGAAGGGATACGCGGACGCCGCGGTGGTCGTCGCCGAAGACGCCGCGCAGGGGCGTCCCCTGCAGCAATTCGTCCTGGCGCTGGTCTCGCAGGAGCCGGGCGCGCCGGCCGCCGCGCGGTTGCCGGCCGAAAAGCGCAAGGCGTATCTGGACGCATCCCGGGCGAAAATCAGGAATCTCGCCGAGAAACGCGGCAATGCGCTCGCTTGGTATCTGCTTTCGCTCGAGAACAACGACGAACACATGCTCCAGCGCGCGGCGGACGGCGACAATGTGCAGGCGCTGAACGCGTGGGGGTCGCTGAACGTCGTGCGGGCCTTCCGCGCGGCGGAGACGATGGCGCCAGAGGAAAAGGAACGCATCCTCAAGTCGAGTTTCGACTGCTTCCAGCGCGCCGCCAACCAGGACGATCCCAACGGACTCTACAACCTGGGCACGTGCTATGCGCGGGGAATCGGGTGCGAACCGGACGCGCTCAAGGCGTTCACCTGCTTCAAACGCGCGGCGAAGGCGGGGCATCCCGAGGCGCTGAACAACATGGGCGCGTGCTACCGCGAGGGGATTTCGGTCGCAAAGGACCTGAACGCGGCCACGCGCTATTTCAAGGAAAGCGCCGCGCTTGGCAATGCGTTCGGGGAACTCAACTACGCGTTCGCGCTTTCGCGCGGCGAAGGGACGCCCCAGGACGACGTGCAGGCGGCGGACTATTTTCGCCGCGCCGCCGAACAGGGGAACGCCGCGGCGCTGAACGCCTACGCGATGTGCTACTTCAACGGGAAGGGCGTGCCGAAAAACGAAGCGCGCGCCTTCGATCTTCTGACCCAGGCCGCCCGCAAGGGGCTGCCGCAGGCGATGGACAATCTCGCGATCTTCTACGACCGCGGACTGGGGGGCGTCGCGAAGGACGAGAAGATGGCGCTCGTCTGGAAAGTGCGCGGGAAAGCCGCGCGCGGGAGCCGGGAAGCTCAGGCCTGGCTCAACAAAAACGGTTACTAAGTCCACGTTTTAACAGAATGCTAACAAAACCTTTACGAATTCCTCATGCCAATTTCGTATAATCCTAACACTACGCAACGAATATAAGGATAAGAATGCACTATTTGCAACTGACTATAACCGTTCTGGGCGGGCTGGCGATATTCGTCTATGGCATGGGGCTCATGTCCGAAGGCCTCACGCAAATCGCCGGTGCGCGCATGAAGGCGGTGTTGGCCTATGTGACGCGGAATCGCTTTTTGGCCATTTTCGCCGGTGCGGCCGTCACGGCGCTCATCCAGAGTTCCTCGGCCACGACGGTTATGACGGTCGGATTCGTGAATGCGGGACTTCTCACGCTCCAGCAGGCCATCGGCGTGATTTTCGGCGCGAATATCGGCACGACGGTCACGGGACAGCTCGTTTCCTTCAAGCTGGATGACCTCGCCCTGCCCTCCATCATCATCGGTGTGGCGGGGCTTCTTGTTTCGCGCAAGCCCGAGTTGCGCGGCACGTGGCGGACGATTCTGGGTTTCGGTTTCCTATTCTATGGTATGATGACGATGTCCAGCGAGCTCAAGATCGTCGCCAAAATGCCGGAATTCATCGAGATTTTCCGCACCTTCAATTGTGCGCCTTCCGCGGCCGGCTTCCTGCCGTTCTGGAGCGTTCTCGGCGCCGTGACGGTCGGCACGCTCTGCACGGTTCTCGTGCAGAGTTCGTCGGCGACGATCGGCATAACCATCGCGCTCGCCGAAGCGGGGCTTCTGGATATCTGGACGGCCGTTCCGATCGTCCTGGGCGACAACATCGGCACGACGGTCACGGCGGCCCTGGCGGCGGTCAACACGACGGCGAATGCGCGGCGGACGGCGCTGGCGCATGCGCTGTTCAATATCATCGGCACGATGCTCCTGCTTTCCACCTTCTGCATCGTCTGTTCGAACGCCGCAGGCGAGAGAGGTCCCGTTTTCTTCCATCTCGTGAATGCCGCCGCGTCGGGCGACGTCTTCAAGAACGAGCATTTGGGACGCCACATCGCCATGGCGCACACCATATTCAACGTGACGAATGTCGTCGTGCTGTGCGGCTTTATCCCGCTTCTGGCGCGTCTGTGCGCCTGGATCATCCCCGGCGACCGGCAACGCCACGCCGTCATGCTGGAGCCCCATCTCCTGGCCGCGCCGGATATCGCCCTGCATGCGACGACGCACGCGCTGGCGGATATGACGCGCCGGGCGTGGACCATCGCCTCCGTCGCCCTGAACAACTGCCTGGGCAAGACGGATGCGGACCCCGAGTCGATGCAGAAGGCGGAGCAGGAAATCGATACGCTCCAGTCGAACATCCGCGATTATCTCGTCGCCATCTCGCAGCGCAAGCTGACCGACCGCCAGGCGCACATGATCCCGGAACTCATTCATTGCGCGAACGACGCCGAGCGCATTTCGGATCTTGCCCTGCGCATCTACCGCAAAACGACGCGCATCCGCCGCGGAGGTCTCCCGCCGGACGCCCTGGAAGGGATTACGAGCCTCATCAACAGCGTGCGGATCCTGGCGCGCGATACGGTGATTTCGGTGCGGGACGAAAAGCCGCGGGCCGAACTTTTGGCGAAAAAAGAGGCGGCGATCCATGCGGAAGCCAAGCAGCTTTCGAAGGATTTTTCGCAACACCTCGGCGGGGCGGATGAACAGAATGCCGTGGGCGAAATAGCCTTCTTGTCCGTCCTGTCCGGACTGCGGGATATCGCGCGGCACTTGGGGAACATCGCCGTGCGTGTGTCGGCTTTCGTCTGAGTCAAGCGTGCGCACGGGCGCGCCCAAGCGCATCCGGGGCGGAAAATCCGAACGATGAGTAATTTTGTGCTTGCAATTCTGCGTAAATGATGTTATTATATACTTGTATGCATGCGGGAGTGGTTCTCGTATGAGTAGTATCTACTAAATACAAGGATAACAAGAATGGCTAAGAAAGAAATCGTTCCTACGACGAAGAGCGGCATTTTGGCGGCGCTTGCGGAAACCGGTAAGATTACCAAGAAGCAGGCGAGCGACATTTATGATCGTCTCCTCGACCTTTCGATCAAAGGCGCCAAGCAGGAAGAGAAGGGCTATATGCTTCCCGGCTTCGGCAAGGTGAAACTCGTCAAGCGTCCGGCGCGCATGGGGCGCAACCCTTCGACGGGCGAGACCATCAAGATCAAAGCCAAGACGGTCGTCAAGATCGTGGCGTGCAAGGCACTCAAGGACGCCATTCTCGGCAAGTAAGATTTCGAAGGTTCTGAATCCGCCGCGCACGCGGCAAAAGGGGGTGTCGCGCTCGCGCGGCACCCTTTCTTGGTTGTCAGCGGCGGGAAGCTTCTGAGGCAAGTCCGCGTGCAGGGCTAGACGCGCTCCTTTTCTGCACGGGCAAAAACACCCTGCCAAACTCTAAAACGAAGTATTGAGGTGAAGGAGACAAGTTCTGTGGGGAACGATAGAGGGGGCGGGGATAATTGACTGCGTAGAAAATGTAGAAGAAACTCCGAGGGGCACAAAGGTTCCACACGCCCCGCCACCCCCTACTCGTCCCACCCCGGGACAACTGGGACAGCTCGGACGAGTAGGACATGTAGGACGCGTAGGACAACTCGGTCACCCCGCCCCAATCCTGTTAATCCCCCCCCCCCCATCTCCATTTTTTTGCTCGGTTGATTACTCCCCGCCTTCAGGCCCTCTCTACACATTCTACCGGGTTGAAATAGTGTGTTTTCCA
>DBKW01000088.1:0-2609 GCA_002298665.1 Verrucomicrobia bacterium UBA740
ACCCGCAGTTTCGGGAACTTTTCGCACATCAAAATCGCGTACGCCCCCGGTCCGCCCGCCAAATCGAGCACCCGCGCCCCGTCCCGCCGCGGCAGATCCAAAAGCGGCACGACCCCGCGCCCAATCCCCATCGCCCGCCCGAACATCGCCGCGGCGAACGCCTTCGTCCGCGTCGCATCCGCCCCGAGATGGATCTCCGGCTTCTCGACCGGACGCCCCGTCCGCGCGAATTCCGCCAATTTCCCCCACGCCCCGTACACGTCGCGATTGTAGCGGATCGCCTTCGTCAAATCGGCCGGCGCCCCCGGCAAAAGCGTCATCTGGGCGGGCGGACTGTTCCGGTACGCCTCCCCCTTCTTCTCCAAAAGCCCCAGCGCGACGCACGCATCCGCCAAAAGCCGCATGCCCCGCGCCTTTACATCCAGTGTCCCGGCGGCGACCTGCCCGAACAAATCCACCTCCAAGGCGGCGAACAGAACCGCGCTCCCGTAAAAGGCGCTCGCCAAATCGACGATGTCCTGTATGGAATTTACCTTCTTCTTCGTTTTCACTTCCCGTTTCCTTCCTCGGGCCGTTTGGGCGGCGGACCGCCCCGCCGCGGACCGAATCCGCCGAAATTGCCGCCTGTCGCATCGATAATGTCGTTCAGCGTCTCCACAAAATTCTCCGCGTCTTCCGCGGCGCACCCCATTTCGTCCGCGACCGCCTTGAAGAGCGTTTGCAGCTCGCGCACGTTCAAATCGGCGATTTCGCTCCCTATTTTAAGCATTTCTGCGAAGCTCTTCTGCCGATCTTCCTCGCTCGCCTGCTCGTCTAAGGGATTGAGCGACTCCTCCAATTCCGCCTGCTTCGCCAGCAACTCCTGCAGCCGCGCGTGGTCCTTCGCCGCTTCTTCCCCGTACTTGGCGAAGTCGATGGAGGCGAGAAAATCGAGTTTTTCCTCCATTCGCGCACGCTGCTCGGCCCGCATCCGCATGATGCCGTTCGTCATCTCCACATACTGCTTCGGATTCTCCTTGCGGAGTTTTGCAAAGAATTCCGCCGGGCCCTTGGGTTTTTCCCCATGCTGTTTTGCCTTTTCCCCCGCCGTGTTTTCGGACGGCTCCCGCGGACCTTCCGCCACGACGACCGGGCGTCCCCCTTCCGGCGCCGGCAAAATGGTGGCGGAATCCGCCCGTTGCGTCCGCACCTCATTGGATGCGGCGATCGGAGCCACTCCTCCCGTTTGGATTTCCGCCGCGGCATTTCCCGCCTTTTCCCGCGGCGCCAGCCCGAATCCCAGGGCGATTCCGGCGAAAAACGCGCCAATCGACACCAAAACGTTCATTTTCATCTGTTACACTCCTTCCGAACAGGCGATGTCGCACAGCCGCCCATGCGTGCCTTTGACCGCACCGCGGCAGAAAAAGAACAATTCCCGCGGATCGTACCCCGGCTTGTTGTGGATGTCGACATGCGCGGCGAAATCCGGCGCTTCCCGGTCGTCCGTCCACCATTTGTATTCGCACCACGACCCCGGTTGCGCCAGCAAAATCGTCTTCCCCGGCACGCTTTCCGTCCCCGGCCGGACGTACTCCCCCGTCGCCAACAGCAGTTTTTCCGCTTCGGACGCCTTTTCGCCCTCCAATACGCAGAATTCATGGTCGCAAACCGCGAAAGCCGTGGACTGGTAGAAGTCCGGATACGCCATCCCCCCGACCGTGCGCGTCCTGAAAAGCCCCGCCCGGCGCAAAATCACGTTCGGGCGGACCGCTTCCGCCGTCACGGGGGTGATGTTGTAGTCCCCCGTTACCTGCAAAGAACAGCCTCTTTCCATGCAAATCCGGCACAATCGCTCGATTTGCCGCGAAAATTCCCGGAATGCCGCGCGATCCGCCGCGCTTCCCGGCCCGTCTTTCTGCGCTGCGTAGTCCAAAGTCGGCAGATAAAGGTACGCCTCTTCCACATCCTGCACGCTCGTCATCGCCTCGAACCAGTCCAGACACTTGCGCCCGACTTTCGGGGACGCCAACGGACCCCAATAGCGGTAAAGCGGAAACTTCCCCGCCACTTTCTGCAAAACCTTCACCGTCTCCGTCGGCCGCGTATAGCAACTCATGATCATCCCGCCGCCATGCTTGTGGATTGGCGCCGGCGAAACAATCGCCGCCACATTCTCCCCCAGCGACTGCTGCAGAAAGAACAGCCCCACGGAAGCCGTCCCCCCGTCCGCCTTCTCCCACACACGCCGCCCTTTCACAAGCCGGGCGCTTTGTTCCCAAAAAAGCGGCTTTTGGAGCTCTTCCATCCACTTTCCGTTGGAAACCACCCCATGTTCCGCCGGCGAAAGTCCCGTCCGGATGCTCGCCTGCGCCACGCAGGTGACGGCCGGGAACACGCTTTTGCGCGGCGAAAAGACCAAATCACCTATTTTTTCCGTCTTGTGCCGGGCCAGAACGTCCCACCCCAGCCCGGCGGCGATGACCGTCAACGCCCTCATGACGCCTCCACCCGCGGCAAAACGCGCTTCAAGAGACGCAAAACGAGCAATAAAAGCGCCCCGGCGATCAAAAACGTCTGGAGTACCGTCACGGACGGATACAGCAACGTAACGCCCAAAAGCACCGTCA
>DBKW01000088.1:2672-25240 GCA_002298665.1 Verrucomicrobia bacterium UBA740
TCCCCGGCCGAATACCGCGTCACCGCGGCAATGAAAAGCGTCCACAAAAGTGCCGCGCCCGCGACCGGCGCCAACCGTCCGAAGGACCAGATTTGCGTCGTGCAGGCGCAGTCCCACCCCGCCAATTCCAGTTCCGTGGGCGGACGCGGCGTGAAGAATCCAATCGCCGCCGCCCCGGCGAGCACGTTGATTCCGCGGCAAAATCCCATCAAAAGCGCGGATTTCGTGCGGTTATAGGCGAGTATCGCCAATAGCAGCGCGCCCGCGGCAATCCACCAGGCGAGCGGCAGCTTACCCAAAACGCCCGCCAGGAGCAGTCCACCCCAACAGAACGCCCGCGCCAAACGCGCCGCCCCGAGCGAAATTTCGCCGCGCGGGATGGGCCGGTCCGTATCCGTCGCCGCCCCGACGATATCGTTGTCCGCTAGACCATACAGGTAGAGAAAGCAAGAGCCGACAATCGCCGCGAAAAGCGCCGCGCCCGAATAGACGGCCCCCGCGCCTTTGCACGCGACAAGTGCGAGCGCCGCCCCCACGAGCAAATCCCCCGGTACGGTGGGCAGGTTGACTATCCGGAAAAAGCGCATCCACGCGACCCAACGCCCGCCTTTCCGCGGCGTTTCGGCCTTTTCCAGCACGCTTTTCGCCGCGGCGAGCGCCCGCCCCCGGTGGGAGATCGCGTTCTTCTCTTCTTCCGTCAAATCCGCGAACGTCTTGTCGTACCCCTCCGGAATGAATAGCGGATCATACCCGAAACCGCCCTTTCCGGACGCTTTTTCGGCGATTTTGCCCGGACACCGACCCACTACCACATGCTCCCGACCGCGGGGGTCGATAAGCGCCACGGCCGACACAAACGCCGCGGAACGATCCGCCTGGCCGGCGAGATTCTTCATCAACAGCGCATTGTTCGCCGCCGTATCGCACGCCTCGCCCGCATACCGCGCACTGTGCACCCCCGGGGCGCCCCCGAGCGCGGCCACCTCCAGCCCCGAATCGTCCGCCAGACACCACGCGCCTTTGTGCCGCGCGGCAATCGCCCGCACTTTGATGAGCGCATTGCCCGCGAAAGTGTCCGCCGTCTCTTCCACGCCGGCGGGATTGTCCGCCACGATGTCGTAATCGGACAAAATCTCGCCGATTTCGCGTATTTTGTGCGCATTGTGCGTGGCGACGTAGAGTTGGGGACGGCTCGATTCGTTCATGGACGGCTACCTCTCTGCGAATGGCCCTACTTTTTCAGCGCGAGACCCGCCTTGAACGCGTCCGCCACCTTCGCCCCGAGGCGCAGGTAGTCGTGGTTGGCCGGGTCGTACGCCACCGGATCCAGCGCGGCGCAATCCACCTTGCCGTCCGCCGCCAGGCACTTTTCGTCGATGGCGACGTTCAGGATGCGCCCCGTCATGCGGCAGGTCTCCTTGTCGTATTCCACAAGTTCGCACTCGAGGACGAACGGCAATTCCGCGATCACCGGCGCGTCCACGAACGCGCTTTTCTCCGCATGCAGGCCGCTTTTCGCGAACTTCTCCGGATCGTTCTTGGCGGAAACCACCCCCAGATAGTCGCACGCCACGATATGCGCCGCGTCCGCCACATGCACCGTGAAGGCCTTGCGCGCCAATACGTTCGCCGTCGTCTGGTGGGTGTCGTCCACGCAGATCGACACGCGGTCTTCAAGCGAAATGCCGCCCCAGACCGCCGGCATCGCGTCCACCCGCCCCTCGGCGTCGTACGAACCGATGACCAGAACCGGCATGGGATAAAGCCACGCCTTGGAACCCAGATTCTTCTTCATATTATCATTCCTTTCCATTCTTGCGGACAATCATCCATTCTGACTTCTCTTATTATACCATATTCGAGCACGCGATGCGACGCGCAGTTTCCGCGCTTGCCGAGCCCCCCCCCCTTCACTCCTCCCCGGCGAGGTCGAGTCGCGCCGTACGGCATGCCCCGTAGCGGGCGACGAGCCAAAGTCCGCCGCCGAGGGCGAAATACCACAGAATGCACGCGTACCAGGGCCAGGGCGGCGTCGTGCCATGCGCCCCGGGAAGTGCCGCGGCCAGAAACGAGATATTGGACATGATATCCGTCATAAGCGCGGCCAGATTGTTGAAATAGGCGGCAAGCGTCGCCGACAGGCAGCCCACGACAAGCCCGGCACTGGCCACTATCACCGCACATTCCGCCGCGGGCACGAGGACGAGATTCGCGATAAGCCCGCCGAAGGTGAAGCGTCCGAACGACGCGGCCACGAGCGGAACCCCCACGGCCCAGGTGGCAAGCGTCAAAATGATGAGGCGCGGACCCGCCCCGTAGGCCTGCGTGGCGCGCACGGCCAGGATAAGCGTGAGCACGACCACGAAGGAAAGGCGGCTGCCGATATCCTGCAAAAGCGTCGGATCCCACACATGCGCGGCAAAGAACGTGACGATCCACGCGGTAAGGCCGTTGGGGGCGCGTCCGAAAACCGGGGCCGTCACGTAGAGGCTCGCCATGCACGCCGCCCGCATGGCCGAGGGATTCCCGCCCGTCAGCAGGACGTAGACCCATATGAGCGGGATCAGCACGAGCCCGGCCACGCGCTCGGGGATGTAGAGCAGGACAAGGAGAGCGGAGAGTAGCTGCGTAACGACCATGACGTGCAGTCCCGAGATGGCAAAGACGTGGATCGTGCCCGCATCGGCGAAGGCGTCCCGCGTTTCCCGCGGCAGATTGGCGCGCTCGCCTAACAGAATCGCCCGCACCAGTCGCACCGCTTCCCGGTCCGGCGCGACACCCCAGCCCAGACGTCTGGAGAGCGCCTGCCGCAGACGCCGGATCCGGGCGGAAAACGACCCCTCGTCCGCCGGGGCCAGACGCCGCGCGAAACTGCCGCGCCCCCGCACGCGGTAATCGTAGCGTCCGCCCCAGGCGGGCTTGTCGACCGCAAGCCAGCCCGCGCACCGCCAGCGCTCCCCCGTCCGCGGCAATGCATCCGCGTCCAGTCCGGACAGGCGCACGTTCACGGGAACGGGCCCGATGGCGGATCTGAATGTCATGTTCATTCCGCCGGCGGCCGCCGGCCAAACCGTTTGCCGTTCGGGGATGGTGAATGTCGCTTCGAGGGGGGCGCCTTTGTTCCAAAGCTGGGCGCGCGCGAACACGCGCTGCTGCCCGGCCAGAATCTGCCCGGCGCGCGCGAAACCGAATAGGGCGCACGCGACCAGAAAAAGGCTCCAGCGGCGCCACCCCCATGCGCACAGCGTGGCGAAAAGCGCCGCGACCGCGCAAACGATGCGGGTGTTGGCCGCCCAGAGAGGGAACGCGAAGGCAAGGGCTTCGCCGGCGGCGAGCGCCGCGCAGAAAACCAAGCCCTTGCGGATGTCCATGGCTCAATACGCGGCCACGAAAAGCGGGGCGCGCGGCATCAGAAACAGGGAAAGTTCCGCCAGATCGGCGGGGGCGAACGAAAGACCCAGCCGGGCGAACTGTCCGGCATAGTCGTCCGGCAGCGAATAGAGCCCGGGGGCGAGCGAAGCGGCGCGCGTCAGTTCGTACGCCTTGAAGAGCTTGCCGTCCAACATCAGTTCGACGAGACGGTTGCGTGGGTGGACGATCAAAGCGAAATTCGGGTGGTTCAACGCGCGCACCGGCTTGCCCGGACGCATTTCGTCCGGCGTGCGCCACCGGTTGAGTTTCAGGAGCGCCGCGACCGTCATGCCCTGTTCCTTGGCGAGGCGTTCGGCCGAATTGCCCTTGCGCGGCGTGATTTCCACGGTCCAGGGCGAACGGTCCGTGCCGAACATCCAGCGGAAATTGAGGCGGCCGAGCCGCTTCACGAGCAGATGGTCTATGTCGGCGACGGGATTGCCGGGCGCCGCCCGCAAAAGTTCTATGGTCTCAACCTGCCGCGACAGGTCGCGATCGCGTTCCGCCTCCGTCAGGCGCATGAGCAGATTGCGCACCACGCGCGGACGCCGGGCGAAGGCGGCCTTCTCGGGGGGCACGGCCGGCGTGAGGGGCGGGGCCGCGCTTGTGGCGGCAACGGGCGCACACGCCTCCGCCGAACCCGTTCGTTCGGCAGGGGCGGGCGCCCCATCCGCGCCTGCGCGCAGCCGGTTGACGAGCGTGACCGCGAACGAGACGAGGACGACCAGCACGGCGGCGCCGATCAATATGCCGCGCCCCGATGGTTTCTCCTCTCCCCGCAAGGGGTCGTACTCGATACCGAATTTACCGCGCGCAAGCGACATGGCGAGACCCCTTCCGCCTTACTTGGCCACGGGCTTCTCGGCCTCGACGATGTTCGAGACGGCGCTACGCAGAACCTCGACCACGTTGCCCGGGGCCGTTTCGATGCGGAACGTCTTCTCGGTCGCCTCGACGATCGTGCCGATGAAGCCGCCGGCGAAGACGACTTTCGCCCCCGCGCGGAGGTTCTCGATCATCTTGCGGCGCTCTTTCTCGCGGCGCTGCTGCGGGCGAATCATCATAAAGTAGAAGATCGCCAGGATCAGGAGCATCGGCACGAGCATGCCGAAGCCGCTTTGCTGCTGCGGGGCGGCCGTTGCCGGCGCTTCCGCGGGTTGTGTCGTCGTCGCGGTCGTCGCGGCCGCCGGCGCTTGCGTTTCATTCATGGTTGGTTGTGTCCTTTCTTACCTGCTCCTTCCAGTCCGCGAAGGAACCGTCGGCGATCGCCGCGCGCATTTCCTCCATGAACCGGTTGAGAGCGAAAACGTTGTGGATGGTCAGAAGCCTGAGGCCGAGTATCTCGTTGCACGCCAGCAGATGGCGCACGTAGCTGCGGGTGAAGGTGCGGCAGCAGTAGCAGTCGCACCCTTCCTCCACGGGGCCTTGGTCGTAGATCCATTTGGCGGCCTTGATGGCCACGTTGCCGCGGCGCGTGATGGCCGTGCCGTGCCGGGCGATGCGCGTGGGGATGACGCAGTCGAACATGTCCACGCCGCGCGCCACGCATTCCGCCATCTGGTGCATGACGCCGAGGCCCATGACGTAGCGCGGCGCTTCCCGCGGCAGATACGGGACGGACGCCTCGACCGCGCGGTACATCTCCTCTTCGGGTTCGCCCACGCTCACGCCGCCGATGGCGTAGCCGTCGAAGCCGATCTTGACGAGCTCCTCGGCGCAATGCCTGCGCAGGTCCGCGTAGACGCCGCCCTGCACGATGCCGAAGACGAGCTGACCGGGGGCGTGGGGGCACGCCTTGGAACGCGCCGCCCAACGGATGGTCTGCTCCACGCTGGAGACGGCGCGGGGCCGGTCGCAGGGATAGGGCAGGCATTCGTCGAACACCATGGCGATGTCGCTGCCGAGGACGCGCTGCATTTCCATGGACTCTTTCGGGCCGAGGAAGAACTCGTGCCCGTCCAGATGCGAGTTGAACCGACAGCCCTCTTCAGTTATCTTGCGCATCTTCGCGAGCGAAAAAACCTGGAAGCCGCCCGAGTCGGTGAGGATGGGGCCGTCCCATTTCATGAAGGCGTGCAGGCCGCCCGCCGCGGCGATGACGTCCGGCCCGGGGCGCAGCATGAGGTGGTAGGTGTTGCCGAGGACGACCTGCGCGTGGTTCTCCACAAGGTCCCGCGGCTCGAGTGCTTTCACGGTGCCCAGCGTCCCTACATCCATGAATACGGGCGTTTCCACGATGCCGTGCGCCGTCTCCAGGCGCCCCAGTCGGGCCCCTGTGCGTGCATCTTCTCTGATGATCTCAAATGTCATGTCCTATATTTTACCAAAAAACGGTTGCCTTTTGGAGAAAAATGATGTATCATATAAGATGTTTGAATGAAGGAACAGATTCTATGACTAAGATATTGCATGTATTCGTGTACCTTTTCGTGGCCTTGTCTGGAGCCGCCCTGTGGTTCGAGCTCCAGTTGAACGCCCAGCGTGATACGCTGGCGGACAGGGGGCGTCTGCAGGAAGACTACCTTGTCAAGATTGCAAGCACCATAGAAAAGGCGGAGCCCGACAAGGGCGTGACGACCGAGATGCGCATGGACATTTCGCCCGTGGACGCCAAAATCGTCGATGTGCCGGAGACCGAGAACGTGCTCGAGGACTACAAGTACTACTTGGAAAAGCAATCGCTCGAGACCTTCTCGTGGGGCATGCGCGAGCGCCAGCAACTCCACAATGTCTATGTGACGGACGCCGAAGGGAAGCCCGTCATGGACGGCGGCCGCCCGCTGATGGACGGTCCCGGAACCGAGAAGGATCTCTTGGAACAGCTCTTCCAGGCGTGTTCCGCCCAGCAAGCCCGCCTCAATACGACGCGCGAGGCGCTGAAGAATCTGCGCGACCGGCTGGAGCAGGCCGTATCTGAGATCAACAAGCTGAAGCCCGAACTTCGCCAGGCCAAAGTCGCCGAGGTCGAGGCCGTCTCCCAGAAGGACAAAGCCGCGAAGGATCAGGATGTAATGGAGGCCCAGAACGTCAAGATCCGCTCGCAAATTGACGAGCTGAACGCCGAGATCGCCTCCCTGCGCGATGAGGTCGTTTCCGCCCGCGACGAGACCGACGCCGCGAAGGAAGATCTCGCCAAGGCGCTGCGCGAGAACGAACAACTCAAGAAGATCTCCAAAGACGCCTTCGCTCTGGCGAACAGCGGTCCCGCGCCGGAAGCGGGTTCCGATGCACCTATAACGCTCCCGGCTGGAGACAAGGGCACGGTCGTCGAGGCCGACACGGAGGATTTGTTCGCCATCGTCAAGCTTTCGGACGAAGCGCTGAAGGAACTCAAGGGCCCCGAACTCAGCAGGCCCCTGCCGCACATCGAACTTTCCGTGAAGCGTCCGGGCTACAAGGGTCCCGCCGGCGAATTCATCGGGCGGTTGCGCCTGCGCCAGGAAGTGCCGGGCAAGAACTACGTTGTTTGCGATATTCTCGCGAACTGGTCGCAAGGGGAGATCAAGTCCAATGACGTCATCTTCGCGGACTAACCTGCGCACAGGGTTGTTGGGGGGCGCGCTCGGCGCGTGCCTCCTGCTCGCGGGTTGCATCGCCGACACGGCCGAGGACAGCGATCTGCCCTGGTCGTCGAACAAGTCGTGGGAGGGCATGGCCCCCATCGCGCCTTCCATCATGAACCAGTACGACTAGCCCATGCTGGAAAACGTCTCGTTCACGAACAACCAAAGCGGCGTCCGATTGGATGCCGCTTTAGTCGCGGCGTTCCCGACGACGACCAAAGCGTTTGCGCGCGAAGCGGTCGCCTCCGGCGCCGTCACGGTGAACGGACATCTCGTCCCAAAAGGACGCCGGCTCAAAGGCGGCGAACGGATTGCGGTCTCCCGCCTGCCCGAAGCCCGCGACAACACGGTCGCCCCCAATGCCGCGGTGGATCCCCATGTCATCTATGCGGACGAGGCGCTGCTGGGATGCGACAAGCCGGCCGGGATGCCCGTACAGCCCCTGTCGCACACCGAAACGGACACGCTCGCGAACGGCGTCGTGGCGCGGTATCCGGAATGCGCGCCGCTCGGCGACCGGCCCCTTCTGGCGGGCGCCATCCACCGCATCGATGCCGACACCTCCGGGCTCGTCCTCGTCGCGCGAACAGCCGCCGCGTTCGCGGCGTTGCGCGCCCAATTCGCCGCGCAGACCGTCGAAAAGACCTATCTCGCGCTCGTGGAGGGAAACTACGCCGCCGGCGCGACCCTCGAAAACGACCTCGCGCACGACCCGTCCATTCCCTTCTGCCGGATGATCGACGCGCACCACAACCGGCTCTGCGAAAGCGAAAAACGCCGTCTGCGTCCCCTGCATGCCGTCACGCGCTACGAACCCGTCGGCCATACGCGCGCCGGGAACGAGGACCGCACACTCCTGCGCATCACCATCTTCACGGGCGTCACCCACCAGATCCGTGCGCAACTCGCCCTGTCGGGCATCCACATCGTCAACGACCGCCTCTACGGCGCGTTCGCGGTCGAGAACCAGACGGGGCACTGTCTGCACGCCCTCGCCGCGGCGTTTGTCCACCCCGCGACGGGACGCCCCTTCAAAATCGAGACGCCCCTCCCGGACTGGGCCCGCCTGTAAAATGAGAACCATCCCCGAATACGACCTGCACCCCCGCGGCACCCATGTGGACGCCGCGCTCGCGTCCCTTGACCGCTATATCTCGTCCGCACGCGCACATGGCCCGTCCCTTTTCGCCGTCATAACCGGCTACGGCTCGAGCGGCGGCACCTCGCGCATCAAGGAAGCCGTCCTCGCCGCCTGCGCCGTCTACAGGCGCCAGAACCACATCCGCGGCTATCTGGACGGCGAGTATGCGGGCGACATCTTCTCCACGCAGGCACTCGCCTTCCCCCTCATGGCCGAGCTGCCGCCCCTCTACAAGCGTTCCCCCAACCCGGGGCTCGTGTTCATCTGCATCTGAAGAAAGGCATTATGACGAAAAAAACCGAAGATCCCGAAGAACTGCAGCTCAAGGTGCTGCTCTTCAACGTTCAAACCTGGGAATGCATCATGCGCGCCTGTCGGAATAAGGGAATGTTTACCGCGCTCGATCCGCACGGCACGTACGCCACCTTTTTCAAGGGCTTCCCGCTCCACGGCATGAAGGTTCTGTGGGACGAAAACTCGCTCACCTCGAGATTTTCGCTGACCCCGGAGTTGCAGGAGTCCATCGCGAAATTGGACCCCTACGTCTTTCATATGCAAGAACTCGGCATGATCGTCGAACGCTATGCCACGGCCTGTTCGCGCGTCTACGGTGCGCTGACCTATCTGGACTTCACGGAC
The DNA here is from genome assembly GCA_002298665.1 of Verrucomicrobia bacterium UBA740. Lineage (GTDB taxonomy): Bacteria > Verrucomicrobiota > Kiritimatiellia > RFP12 > UBA1067 > UBA1067. The sequence continues at coordinate 11,427 of DBKW01000088.1, forward strand.
ATTCTTCTCGGGCTCGAGGAATTCGATCCTTTGATTTCCCTGAACGAAATCAAGTATATGATCACGACCCCCACGCTCAGCCCCTACGCGAAATATCTGGTCGACAGCGAACATACGATTATTTACAATCCCTGTCTGTTCGACCTGGAGAAGGAAGATTACTGGCCGGACGTCAGACAATTCATTTCGGAATCCGCCAAGCACCCCCGCTGGAAGCCCCGCACGAAAAGGGATCTCTACAAATATTCCGGGACCTATGCAGGCGGGAAACCGAGCCAAGCGCTCGAAAAGCTCCTGATCGCCGAGTGGGGACTCAACACGGACCTTCCCATGGACCCGGTTTACCTCAATCTCTACCGCTCGTTCGCCAACGGCGGATCCGTCGGCGACCATTTGGAGTCCATCGCGCCCTTCCTCGCGCCGGATCCCTTGGAGGGCGGTCCGGAAACCTTGCGCCTCATCAGCGCAATCTCCGCCGCGGAGAAAGACTTCCGGAACCCGCGCCTGGGCGGATTCCGCCGCGGAGAACAGGAGTCCAGGCGCGCGCGCAAGGCCTGAATTCTGTTTCAGGTACCCCCTATTCGGACCTCCTCCCCATCCCCATTCCAAGAGACCGTGGTCTCTTGGTGCTGAGACCGTGGTCTCTTGCTCTGGAGACCGTGGTCTCTTGCCCCTGAGACCGTGGTCTCTTGACTGAGAGACCGTGGTCTCTTGGTGCTGAGACCGTGGTCTTTTGTCCCTGAGACCGTGGTCTCTTGATCGAGAGACCACGGTCTCCCGTGCATACCACTGTGTCCAGAGAATAATGCCGCCGCGCGGACGGCTTTTCCCGCTCCTTTATCTGGATTACACGTTGCCCAAGACGTCCACGCCCGGCTGGAGGGGGCGTCCGCGCAAGAACGCGCCGCCGTCCATGGGTCCGCCGCCTTCGGGCTTGAGTTCTGTCAGCAAAAGCGCCGTATCCCCGCATTTGACGAGCGGTCCCGGCGGCAAGGCGCTCTCGCCTTTCTCGCGCACGGCGGACGCCTTCAGTATCGTCCCGGGCGCGGCGTTTTTCCAGGCGTCCTCCATCTTGTTGACGATCCGCGCGCGCAAAATGACGAGGCGCCCCGTATTGCCCTTGCGGCGGAAACGTTCCGGCAAGAAGGTGTAGCAGGCCGGCCAGGGGGTGTAGGCGCGGATTTTGCGCTCGATCTCCAGAACGGGCGCCGCCCAGTCGATGAGTCCGTCGGACTTCTTCAGCTTGCGCACGTACGTCGCTTCGGCATTGTCTTGGGGGACGCTTGGCGGCAGGGCGTTGCACCCCATCAGTTTCAGCGTCTTGGCGAGCGCAACCCCGCCCGTGATCGCGAGACCTTCCATCAGTTCACCGCCGGTCGCATCCATGTAAATCGGCTCGTAGCGCTGGTACATGATGGGGCCGTCGTCGAGCCCCGGGCCCATCCGCATGATCGTCACGCCCGTCACCCGGTCGCCCGCGGCGATGGCCGCGGCGACAGGCGCCGCGCCGCGATATTTCGGCAAAAGAGAGAAATGGCAGTTTATGCAACCGAAAAGCGGTAGTTCCAGCACCGGCTTCTTGAGGATTTGCCCGTAGGCCACCACCACGGCGACATCCGGCTTCCACTCCCGCAGTTTCGCCAGAGCTTCGTCGCTGTTCACGCTTTCAGGCGAAATAACCGACTCCCCCAGCCCGTTCGCAAGCGCAAAAGCCTTGCACGGACACGGTGTCAGCGTCTTGCCGCGCCCGGCCGGACGGTCCGGCTGCGTCACGACGCCCACGACATCCAGCTCCTTTTCGCGCAAAATCGCGCGCAGGCACGTGGCCGACGCGGCGGAAGAACCCATAAAAACTATTCGCATATTTCCGGATATTATACCAAAAACAGGGCGATTATGCTAGAACTACCCGTTATTGGACCAGGTTCCGCCGGAACGCTTCGACCCACGCATACGGAATTCCATACCACCGTCCCCGCGGCGTTTCGCCGCGCCTTAGTGCGCAAAGACGAGAAACCGCCGCGCGACGTAGTTCAACGCAAAGGAAAAGGCGATTTGCACAAGCGCCGCGAGGGACGTCATGAGCCCGAACGCCGTAATCAGCCACGACCCGGCCAGCGCGGCCAGAACCATCGCCAGCGCCGATATCGCCACGAAAAGCGCCAGTTCCACATACCACCTGTGCCGCCCGGGCGTGAAGACGAAAAGACGGTTCAAGACCCAGCAAAACAGGTTCGAAACGCAAAACGCCAGCGCCGTCGCCACAAAAAAGTAGGTCCCCCGCAGGGCGTCCGAGATGTCCGCGGCCGGCAGCTTGAGCAACCGCACCGCCCAATCGTCAGGCGTCAGGCACTTCAAGACGGTGGCGGCGAGGATGTAGAACACGACAATCTGCACAAAAGTCGAAAGTACGCCTATGACGGCGTACTTTACGAACTGCGCGAAGGCACCCGCCTCGCGCGAGAGAAACCTGCGGAACGCGGACATCAGACGCCACCACGTCCCCGAAGGGACCCATGACTCAGGAAGCCCTCGTACTTGCGCACCAAGAGATGGGACTCCATGATGCGCAGGGTATCCAGCGCGACGCCCACGATGATGAGGAGCGACGTGCCGCCGAAGAAGCTGGCGATGGACCACGGAATGCTTAGCCCGCCCATCAGCAACATCGGGATCAAGGCGATGACCAGCAGCCCCACGCCGCCGATAAGCGTGATTTTCGTCATGAGGGAGTCCAAATACTCCGCCGTCTCGCGGCCCGGACGGATTCCCGGCACGTAGCTACCGTCCTTCTTCAGATTTTCCGAAATATCTACCGCGTTGAACTGCGTGGCGACCCAGAAGAAGGTGAAGAAGAGGATGAGCGCGGCGTAAACGCTCAAGTGGAGCGGCGTCATCTCCGAAAGTTCATGCGCGAAGCGGTAAAGCGCGCCGCGGAAGCCCGTATCCGCCGAATTGGTGACCTTCATGATCAGGGCGGACGGAATCTGAATCAGCGGCTGGGCGAAGATGATCGGCATGACGCCCGTGTAGTTCACGCGCAGAGGCATGAACGTCTGCTGCATGCCGTAGCTGTTGCCGCCCACGACCGAACGCCGCGTCGAATGGATCGTCACCTTGCGCACCCCCTGCGTCAACATGACCGTGCCCATGACGACGAGCAGGAAGAAGATCACGAGAATCACGAGTTCCGCATAGCTCGCCTGCGCCGTGCCCGCCGCGCCGCTCACGCCGAAATAGCGTTCCCACGCCGCGAAAAGCGCCGAAGGCAGACGGGAGGTGATGTTGATCATGATGATGAGCGAAGCGCCGTTCCCGATGCCGAACGTCGTGATCTGGTCCGCGATCCACATGACGAAGAGCGAGGCCGACGTCATGCCGATGACCGTCATCAGGTTGAAACCGAGACCCGGATTGACGACAATGGACTGCCCTTCAGGAAGCGCAATGCCGAGCGCCGCAGGGTGCGAAAGCGCCGTCGCGATGCCCCAGGCCTGGATGACGCAGAGGACAATCGTCAGATAACGCGTAATCTGCGCCAGTTGCTGGCGGCCCGACTCGCCGTCCTTCTTCAGCTTCTCGAGCGCCGGAATGACGGACGAGAGGAGCTGGATGACGATCTGCGCCGAAATGTAGGGCCAGATGGAGAGGAATCCGATCGCGCACTGCCCAAGGGCACCGCCCGTGAAGACCTCGAACCAGTCCAAGAGACCGCCCTGGGAACTTTCCTTGAAGTTGGAAATGATCTCGTTCAGCACGGTCCAGTCCACGCCCGGCGTCGGAACCTGCGAAATCAAGCGGCACACGAACACGAGTCCGAGCGTAATCAATATTTTCTTGCGCAGCTCGGGAATCCGGAACGCGTTCGAAAAACCTTTTGTCATTGACATGTTGCTATTCTTTCCTTTAGAAAATACTCGTACAATTATACCAATTTGCGGCTCATTTTTCAAGGACGCGTTTTCAAAACATGCGCTTAAACCTTCTGAAGCGCCTGGTCGAGGTCTGCAATCAGGTCTTCGGGGTCTTCCAGGCCGATCGAAAGACGGATGAGATCGGGCGGGATTCCCGCCGCTTTGAGCTGCTCGTCCGTCAATTGCCGGTGGGTGTGCGAAGCCGGGTGCAGAACGCAGCTCCAGGCGTCCGCCACATGCGTCACGATGCCGATGAGCTTGAGGCTGTCCATGAACTTGACGGACGCCTCGCGGCCGCCCTTTATGCCGAATGTCATGACGCCGCACGGGGAGGGACCGTCGAACTGCTTTTCGAGCAGCGCATGGTAGGGGCTGTCCGGCAGGCCGGCGAAGTGGACCCAGGCGACTTTCTCCTGCCCCTTGAGCCAGGAGGCCACCTTGAGCGCGCTTTCCGCATGCCGGCGAATGCGCACGTGCAGGGATTCCAGCCCCAGATTCAGGAGGTAGGAATTGAACGGCGAAGGAACCGCCCCGAAATCGCGCATGAGATGCGCCGTGCACTTCGTGATGTAGGCGAGCTTGCCGAAGGCCTTCGTGTAGCTCAGTCCGTGGTAGGAGGCGTCCGGTTCGACAAGCCCGGGGAACTTGTCCGCGTGGGCCGTCCAGTCGAAATTGCCCGAATCCACGATGCACCCGCCGACCTGGCTGGCGTGCCCGTCCATGTACTTCGTCGTGGCGTGCGTGACGATATCGCACCCGAACCTGAACGGCCGGCACAGGACAGGCGTCGGGAACGTGTTGTCCACAATCAGCGGCACGCCGTTTTCATGCGCGATCCGGGCGAACTTCGCGATGTCCAGGATCGTTCCCGACGGGTTCGCCACCGTCTCGCCGAAAACGCACTTCGTCTCGGGCCGGAACGCCGCCCGGATCGCCGCCTCGTCCGCCTCCGGGTCCACGAACGTGAAGTCGATGCCGAGTTTGCGCAGGGACACGTTGAAGGCGTTGAACGTCCCGCCGTAAATCTGCGTGGAACACACGACATGATCCCCCGCGCCGCAGAGATTCATGACCGCGAACGTGTTGGCGGCCTGGCCCGAACTCGTCAGAATCGCCGCGACGCCCCCTTCCAGCGCGGCGATTTTCTTCGCCACCGCATCGTTCGTCGGATTCGCCAGGCGCGTATAGAAATAGCCCGGGGCCTTGAGGTCGAACAAGTCCGCCATGTGCTGGGTCGTATCGTACTTGAACGTTGTCGACTGGCAAATCGGCATTTGCCGCGGTTCGCCGCAGGCGGGCGACCAACCGCCCTGCACGCACACTGTATCAATTTTCATTCCGTCGTTCTTCTTTTTTCTCGAGCCGCGCCGCACTCAACTTGCGCGCTTCCAAGACTATGCTTTTCACAAAAAAATACGTAATCGGCGTCATGATGAGCGCCAACAGAAAGCCTCCCGCGAAAAATCCGCCCAGCACGCGCCCGCCCAGACCCGCCAGCACGCGCCACCCGTCCAGACTCCAGACCGTCGCCTCGCAAAGCCGCCCGACGACGTCCTCGCGCAGATATTCCCAGGTGAAAGGATGTCCGACAAGACGGCTCCCCACCCAGATTTGCACCGGATAGATGAAAAATATCGTGACCGGATTCGTAATGAGCGTCCCGACCGTCGCGCCAATGCGCGAAATGCGCAACGCGACTGCCAGCGGAATGGAAACGATCAGCTGCAGGCCAAAGGGAATGAAACACCCGATGAACATGCCCAGCGCCCACCCCGCCGCTATGCGTTCGGACGAAAGTTGCTCGCCGACGATCTTTCTCCTCAGTCTCCGCAGATATAGGAGTACGCGTCTCACGAAATGGCGTGGATAAAGAGTCCCGAGCGCAGCTTGGGTTCGAACCACGTCGATTTCGGCGGCATGATCTCTCCCGCGTCGGCAATCGCCATGACTTCCTCTATCTTCACCGGCGCCATCGCGAACGCAACCGCCGCACGCCCCGAATCCACCGCCGCTTCGAGCGCCGCGTCGCCGCGGATGCCCCCGACAAACGCGATGCGCTTGTCCGTCCGCGGATCGCCGATGCCCAGAATGGGGGCCAGCAGCTTCTCCTGCAGCCAACTCGCGTCCAGCGCCTCCACCGGCGTCGCATCCGGCGGGACGTCCCACGAAAGCGTCGTCCACTTTCCGCCCAGATACATCCGGCAGGACCGCGCCCCTTCGCCCGTCCCGATCGCGAAGTTCTCGCTGACCCGGGAGAGGAACTCGTAGGGCGAAAGCCCGTTCAAATCGCGCAACAGGCGGTTGTAGGGCAGAATCCGCAATTGGCTCGCCGGGAAAATGACCGCCGGGAACCACCGGCTTTCGCCCTCGAAATTGTGCTCTTGGGCGTAGCGCGCCGCCGCGGCGCTCCGATGGTGCCCGTCCGCAATGTACGCGACCGGGATGCGCGCGAAAAGCTCCTGCAGTTCGTCTGCCCGGCAGCTCGTAGCCGGCGCCATCTCCCAAACCGTGTGCCGCACGCCGTCTTCCGCCACAAAATCGTAGAGCGGCGCCTCGCAGCACGTCTCCGCCACGAGTTCGTCTATCGCGCGGTCGTCCCGGTATGTCAGAAACGCCGGCCCCGTGTGCGCCCCGAGAATCTCGATGTGCCGCGTGCGGTCGTCCTCTTTGTCCTTCCGCGTCTTCTCGTGCTGCCGGATGACGTTCGAAAGGTACTCCTTCGTGTCGAACGTCGCGACGATTCCCGTCTGCGCATGCGACCCGACCGACTGGCGATACACGTAGAACTTCGGCTCCGGATCCTGCACGAGCGTGCCGTCCGCGCGCAACGCGTCAAACGCCTTGCGCGCCTGGGCGTACGCCGCCGTTGAAGCCGGATCCGTCCCCTCGGGGAGGTCTATTTCCGGACGCGACACATGCAAGAAGCTTTTCGGATTGTCTTTCGCCAAGGCACGCGCCTCCGCCGTCCCGACTACATCGTACGGAACGGCCGCGACCTGCGCCGCGTCTTGCACATTCGGCCGTATGGCCGCAAAAGGACGGATCAGCATGGTGTGTCAGAATCCTATATTGACGAACGGGAAGAAACGGAATTCGGCGTCGCGGATGATGTTGATCGCGCCGATCTGGAAGCCATAGAGCTCCTCCGCGCGGTTGACGAGACCGATCTGAATGCCGCTCATCTCGCCCACCGTGTTGATTAGCGCGCACTGCACGCCGTTCAGACGCCCCGCCTCGTTCCACAAACCGACCTGCAGGCCGAACGCGTCCGCCTGCGCCGCCGTGTTGTACACACCGATCTGCATGCCCGACAGTTCGTCCTTGACATCGCTACGCAACAGGTTGAGCTGGATGCCCTCAAAGTACTTCGAACGACCGAAAAGACCCAGATCGATTCCCGTCACGCTCTCCTGCGCCGTCGAAAACGGAATCGTCAGACGCAAGCCGACAAGATCCGGCGTCTCGGGCCATTCGCCCGCCGCGAAGAAAAGCGGCCAGGCGACTTCCTTCGGACGCGGCGCCTCGAGCGCCGCCTCGCGGTCTGCTTCCGCGTTTTCAACCAGTGCGGCGTCCGCCGCCGAAACCGCAGCGGACATCACCCCGGCAAAGAGCCCCAGCATCAACTTCTTCATCGTTTGATTCCTCTCTTACTTTACTTATACGCTACATTATACGATTTTAGGGTTCGTTTGGCAAGCGCGAGATGCACCCCCTCACATCGCCTGCGCGAGCGCCGCGGCGAATTCCGAACACTTGACTTCCTTGGCGCCTTCCATCTGGCGCGCGAAATCGTACGTGACCGTCTTCTCGGCGATGACCTTGTCCATCGCCGCGATGACGAGATCCGCCGCTTCGTTCCAGCCCAGATGCCGCAGCATCATCTCGCCCGAAAGAATCAGCGACCCCGGGTTCACCTTGTCCAGCCCCGCATACTTCGGCGCCGTGCCGTGCGTCGCCTCGAAAACCGCCACGCCCGTCTGGTAGTTGATGTTCGCCCCCGGCGCGATGCCGATGCCGCCCACCGTCGCCGCGAGCGCGTCCGAAACGTAGTCGCCGTTCAGGTTGAGCGTCGCGATCACGTCGTATTCCGCCGGACGCGTCAGGATCTGCTGCAGGAACGCGTCGCAAATGCAGTCCTTCACCACGATCTCCCGCCCCGTCTTCGGATTCTTGAAGCTGCGCCACGGACCCTTGTCGATCAGCTGCGCCCCGTACTCCCGCGTCGCCAGGGCGTACCCCCAATCGCGGAACGCCCCTTCGGTGAACTTCTGGATGTTCCCCTTGTGGACCAGCGTGACCGACTTGCGGTCGTTGGCGATTGCGTACTCGAGCGCCGCGCGCACCAGCCGCTCCGTCCCCTCCTGCGACACCGGCTTGATGCCGATCGACGAGGTGTTCGGGAAGCGGATCTTCGTGACGCCCATCTCGCCCAGCAGAAACGCCTTGACCTTCTCCACCTCGGGCGTCCCGTTCATCCACTCGATGCCCGCGTAGATGTCCTCCGTGTTCTCGCGGAAGATCACCATGTCCGTCAATTCCGGACGCTTCACCGGCGAAGGCACCCCCTTGAAGTACCGCACCGGCCGCAGGCACACGTACAGATCCAGCTCCTGGCGCATCGCCACGTTGATGGACCGTATGCCGCCCCCGACCGGCGTCGTCAGCGGACCTTTGATGGACACGATGTAGTCGCGGCACGCCTCCAGCGTCTCCACCGGCAGCCACTCGCCCGTCTGCTTGAACGCCTTCTCGCCGGCGAACACTTCCTTCCAGGCGATCGCCCGGGCGCCCCCGTAGGCCTTCTCAACCGCCGCGTTGAGCACCAATTGTGCCGCGCGCGTGATGTCGGGACCGATCCCGTCGCCCTCGATGTACGGAATGACCGGATTCGCGGGAACAACGAGTTTCCCGTCCTTCAATGAAATCTTTTCGCTCATGCCTTACATTATACCAAAAATCGGCGCGCTTGTGACCCCACATCCTGCATTTGTCTCCGGACTACCCCTCCCGCGCGAAATACGGTATAATAACCCCATGGATTATTTTACGCACTACCGCTCGCCCCTCGGGCTCCTGACCCTGTCCGCGACCGACACGCACCTGACCGGACTTTGGTTCGACGGCCAGAAACACACCCCGCCCGCGCCTCCGCCGGACGCCGCCCGGACCGTCTTCGCCCAGACCCGTCGCTGGCTCGACGCCTACTTCGCCGGACGCGTCCCCGGCTTCACACCGCCCCTCCTGCTCCGCGGCACCCCCTTCCAGCAATCCGTCTGGAAACTCCTTCTGGCGATCCCCTTCGGTCAAACGTGCACCTACGGCACACTCGCCGCCGAAATCGCCGCGGTAATCGCCGCGCCCCGCATGTCCGCACAGGCTGTCGGCGGTGCCGTCGCGCGCAACCCTGTGTCCATCATCGTCCCCTGCCACCGCGTCGTCGGCGCGCACGGCGAACTGACCGGCTATGCGGGCGGACTCGAACGCAAACGCGCCCTGCTCGCGCTCGAAAACGCCGCTCTCCGCGCATGAAAAACGGAACGGGCGCGCCTTCCGCGCACCCGTCCACGTTCCGTCTCGTCTGGAAGACTTACTTGCAGAGCGTATAGAGAACGCCCGCGACGACCGCCGAACCGATGACGCCCGACACGTTCGGGCCCATCGCCTGCATGAGGATGAAGTTCGTCGGATTCTCCGAGAGCGACACCTTGTTCGACACGCGCGCGGCCATCGGAACCGCCGATACGCCGGCCGAGCCGATGAGCGGGTTGACCTTGTCCTTCGAGAAGACGTTCATCAGCTTCGCCATCAGAACGCCCGCCGCCGTGCCCACGCAGAACGCGACAAGACCGAGCGCGAGAATGCCCAGCGTCGTGCCCGAGAGGAACTTCTCGCACGCGAGCTTCGAGCCGACCGACAGACCCAACATGATCGTCACGATGTTGATGAGCGCGTTGCTCATCGTGTCGGCGATACGCGAAACCGACGGACCCACCTCGCGCGCCAGGTTGCCGATCATGAGCGCGCCGATCAGCGGCACCGCCGAAGGCAGCAGGAACGCGCACAGCAGAAGCACGATCAGCGGGAAGCAGATCTTCTCGATCTTCTTCACCGGACGCAGCGCCGGCATGCGGATGAGACGCTCTTCCTTCGTCGTCAGCGCCTTCATGATCGGCGGCTGGATGATCGGCACGAGCGCCATGTACGAGTAGGCCGCCACCGCAATCGCGCCCAGAAGCTCCGGCGCCAACCGGCTCGTCAGCCAGATCGCCGTCGGACCGTCCGCGCCGCCGATGATGCCGATCGAGGCCGCCGCCTTGAGCGGATCGCACCCGAAGAAGTCCGACCCGAAGATCGCCGCCAGCCCCAGCGCGCCGAAGAGCGCGAAGAAGATGCCGAACTGCGCCGCCGCGCCGAGAAGCGCCGTCTTCGGGTTCGCGATCAGCGGACCGAAGTCCGTCATCGCCCCGACGCCCATGAAGATCATGATCGGGAAGACGCCCGTGTCGATGCCGAACTTGAAGAAGTAGTAGAGGAAGCCACCCGGCTCGATCACGCCGCCCGTCATGAGCGGAATGCCCGAGGCGAGGAAGGTGACCACCCCGTCGTGCATCATCGCCGGCGCCGTGATGCCCGTGAGCGGGCAGTTCGCCAAAAGTCCGCCGAAACCGATCGGCAACAGCAGAAGCGGCTCGAACCCTTTCACGATCGCCAGGTACAGCAGGACGAGGCAGATCGGGATCATGATGAACTGCCCCAGGCCGTACGGCATGTTGAAGAGCGTCTTGACCGCGTGCCCCTCGACGAAGTTGCCCCCATCGTCGAAGTAGCCGCCGTGCCAGTTGCCGTCCTTGTCGACGTAGCCGTTCGGCGTCTTGTACCCCGATGCCGGATCGTGCGGATCCTTCCCGACCATCTCGTTGACCGTGACGCGGTCCTTCTCGGCGAAATTGCCCGTGATGTAGGCGGGCGCCTCCTTCTTCAGGAAGCCCGAAATGCCCGTGTCCGCGGAGAGGTTCTCCACACGCGCCGCCGTCGTCTTCCAGTCCCCGTCCGCCTGGGCGCCGAACGCACAGGCGGCGAGGAGAAGAGCCGTCAGAATTTTCTTCATTGTCTCTTTGCTCCTTCGAGGTGGATTAGGCGATCACCGCCAGGACATCGTCCGTCGCGACCTTGTCCGTCGGCGCCACGTTGACCGTGACCGTACCGTCGCACGGCGCGGTGATGGGCGTTTCCATCTTCATGACGTCCATGACGAGGATTTCGTCGCCCTTCGAGACCTTCGTGCCGCTCGGCGTGGTGATGCGCAGGACCGAACCCGGGACCGGCGCCTTGACTTCCGTGCCGCCCGCCGGAGCCGCCGCCGCAGGAGCCGCGGCCTTGATGCCCGCCTCGGCCTTGAAGCTGACCGGCTTGCCGTTGACGACCGCCTGGCCGTCGCCCTTGATCTCCACGCCGTACGCCTTGCCGTTGATCGTGACCGTGACCGGACCGCCCTTGCCCGCCGGCTTGGCGTCTTCCGCGAAACGGCAGCCCATCGGACCCTTGCCCTGGAGGAAGAGGATGCCCTTCTCCTTGCACGAGGCGGCGATGAACACGTTCTCGTCGGTGATCGGCAGGTTCGCGTCCTTGAGCATCTGCTCGGCCGCCTTGCGCCCCTTGTGCGGGTCGGCGTCGTTGAGCTCCAGAACCGTCTTCGTCGTCGGCGCGAGCTTCATGAACTCGGAAGCCTTCTTCACGATTTCCGCGTCCGGCGCGACCGGCGTCTTGCCGAAGTACCCCAGGACCATCTTCGCGTAGCCCGGCGCGAACTTCTTGAACTTGCCGAACATCACGTTCTGGATGGCCTGCTGCGCGTAGAACTGCGAAACCGGCGTGACGGACGTGCCGAAGCCGCCCAGGCGCACGCAGTCGTACATCTCGGCGATCATGTCGTCGTACTTGTCCATCATGTTGTTGTCGCGCAGCATCTGCGTGTTGGCCGTCAGCGCGCCGCCCGGCATCGGGCTCCACACGATCTGCGGGTTCACGTTCATCGCTTCCGGCGGGAGGAAGTACTTCTTCATCGCGTCCTTGAACGCATCCTCAGCCTTCTTGATCTTGTTGATGTCGAAGTCGAACCCGAAGTCCGGGTCGCCGTCCAGGCAGTGCCACATCGTGATGATGTCCGGCTGGCACGTGCCGCCGCTCATCGGCGCCAGCGAAAGGTCGATGCCGTTCGCCCCGCCCTTCAGCGCCGCCAGATAGCACGACACGCCGTTGCCCGCCGTCTCGTGCGTGTGGAACTGGATGTGGATCTTGTCGCCCAGAAGCTTGCGCGCGGCCTTCATCGTCTCGTACACCGTGCGCGGCGTCGACGTGCCCGAGGCGTCCTTGAAGCACACCCGGTCGAACGGAATCCCCGAATCCATGATCTTGCGCAGACGGTCCGCGTAGAACGCCGGCGTGTGCGTGCCCTGGTTGTCGATCCCGGGCGGCAGGCCCATCATCGTCACCACCACTTCGTGCTTCAGCCCCGCGTCGTGGATGCACTGGCCGGACCACTTCAGGTTGTTCACGTCGTTGAGCGCGTCGAAGTTGCGGATCGAGCTCATGCCGTGCTTCTTGAACAGCTGCGCGTGCAGCTTGATCATGTCCGACGGCTGCGACTCGAGTCCCACCACGTTCACGCCGCGCGAAAGCGTCTGCAAATCCGCCTCCGGCGCCGCCTGGCGGAACTTGTCCATCACCTCGAACGCGTCTTCCTGACAATAGAAATAGCAGCTCTGGAAACGCGCGCCGCCGCCCGCTTCGAACCACCGCACGCCCGCGTCGTACGCCTCCGCCACGCAGGGCAGGAAATCCTTCGAGAGAACGCGCGCGCCGATGACCGACTGGAATCCGTCGCGGAACGCCGTCAACATGTACTTTACCGTCTTCTTTGCCATTTTCGTATTCTTTCTTCTTTTTACTGTTTGCAAACCCTTTTCGCCCGCCGCGCTCAGCCGCGCGCAATCGCGATCGCCAGCGCGATGTTCGCCTCGTCGTCCGACGCCGCCTTCGGGGCCGGCTTCTTCTTCGGCGCGTCTTCCGGAAGGATGTGGTCGAAGCGGCCAATCTCCTTCATCGTGAATTTGGTGACAAGAATGAGCACCGTCAAAAAGATGTAGACGATGCCCATTCCGGCTATCAATAGGACGAGTCCCTGTCCGAGAACTGCCATTTTATGTTTTCCTTGTTTAGTTGTTTCTGGTTTCCAAATCTTACGGATCGACAAACGTGAGCTTCAGCGTGTCGAAGTCGATCTTCCGGTAATAGCAGTTGCGCGGCTTGCCTTCCTTGTTCTTCGTGTGGCAAATCCCGCCGCGGCAGGGACGCACGATGTAGAGGAGCGAGTTCTGTTCGCAGTTCACGTACGCCGCCACGAGGTCGAACGTCTCGCCGCTCGTCTCGCCCTTGAACCACAACTTGTTGCGGCTCGTGGACCAGAGAATGAGCTTCCGCTTCTTGAAGGATTCCCTCATGGCCTGCTCGTTCGTGTAGGCGACGAGAATGACTTCCTTCGTGTCCGCGTTTTGCACGGCTACGGGTATTACGCCCGGATCGCACGCCACGTCTCCCGCGGCACGCGTCTCCGAGACCTGTTTGCCGACCTTCTCGAGCTTTGTGAAATCAAGCGTCAAGTCGGTGGATTCTTCTAACTGTCCCATTCGACACTTTCTCCAAATTTATTTGTCTACATAGTATAACATGCCCTCGCCCAAGAAGCAAGTGAAATCTTCGTGCAACTGGAAATCGCGCCCAAATCATGCCCATCCGGTCTGAACCCCACGTCTACACGACGGGGACGCCCAACCCCCTCCAACGGCAGGGGCCGCAGTCCCCTGCGGCCGGCCCCGACCATGCCCCATCCAATGGTAGGGG
>DBKW01000035.1 GCA_002298665.1 Verrucomicrobia bacterium UBA740
CGCACGGGAATGGCCGTGTAGAAACCTACTCGTCCTACGCGTCGCGGTTGTCCCGGGGGCAGGGGGCGTTACTTCGCGGGGGCGGTGCGTTTGGCTTCGAGCGCGCAGGACTGGCGGATGACTTCGTTCAGGAAGGCGCGGTCGGTTTTGTCCGCGAAGGCGAGGCCCGCGTCCGCCCAATAGACCGCCGAGAAGAAGGGGCTCTTCCAGTCGCGCAAGCCGTAGCGCGCTTCGACGGCGCGCATTTTCGCGTAGTCCATGCGCAACGCCGCCCAATCGCCGGTGCGGGCGGCTTCCGCGACGATCTTCGCCCATTCGGCGCGGTAGAGGGGCGCGGCGCTGTCGATATCCGCACCGATCTTGAATTCGAACAGGAAGGCGAGCTCGCGGTAGAGCGCGGCGGATTCCGGATTGAACAGGAGCCCCCTGTCGCGCAGGAGGCGCAGGGCGGCTTCGACCCACCGCCACCGGTCCGCGTCCGTCGGCATCATGATGGAGATGTTGTAGGCGAGATTCCACGCGGCATAGCTCCACACCTCGGGGACGTGGGGTTCGAGAAGCGTCAGCGTCGTCGCGAGTTGCGCCATCTCGGCGTAGCGTCCCTCGCTTTGCAGGAGGTCCGCGCGGAACCAGACGAATTCGGCCGCGAGGGGGCGGAGTCCGCCCAAAGCGGAAAGGAGGCTTTCGCGCACGATGGGTTCCGACGCGGCGCGCTGACGGGCGAGGGCGACCTGCGCGGCGATTCCCAGGGCCACGAGGGCGGCGCCGGCGAGCGGCAGGAGCCTTCCGCGGCGCATCAGGACGGCTCCTTCACGAGATCCTGCAAAGCCTTGAGCTGCGCCGCGTCGCCGGTGACCATGAGCACGTCGCCCGGGGCGAAGACGAAGGCGGGGCCGAAATTCGCCACGCGCACGCCGCCGCGCTCGACGGCCACGACGTTCACGCCGGTTTTCTTGCGGATGTTGAGCGAGACGACCGTCTCGCCCACGGCGGGGGAATTCACCGCGACGGTCTGGCGCGCGAGGCCGGCGCCGGGGAGCGCGAAGCCCGCGTCGTCCGCGGCGGATTCGGAGGCGTCGGCGTTGAGGGCGTCCTGCAGGCGGGTGTAGGCGCGGCGGCCGGTGCGCAGGAAGAACTTCCAGCCCGCCAGGGCCAGGAGGAGGAAGCCGACGCTGACGCCCGCGCGCACCCACGGATTCGCCGGCATGAGGTTGACGTTGATCATGAGCGCCTCGAGGAAGAAGAGCCCGAGCACGATGCCCAGGACCACGAAGCGCACCGCGCCGCTCACCGCCGCACGGGCCCGCGCCCCCTTGTGCGCCCCCCAGACGGCCGCGGCGACGGTCCGCGCCAGGGCCTGCGCCAGGAAGAAGATCGGGGCCAGCAGAGCCGTCAGGAAGAAGTTCTGGACGAGATAGAGGACAAGGCGCTTGTGGCCGTTGAACCACGCCGGGAACGCGCTCCAGTCCCGTTCGTTGAGGATGCCGAAAGCCAGCGCGAGCGCGAATTCCACGACGGCGATCAGCACGAGCTTCATGACGAGGGACCGCACGCGATAACGCTCAGCGGCGCCCGCGCCCGCGCCGAGCGAGGAACGGCAGCGCGCGAGAAAGTCGCCGTAGGATGCGAGCTTCGCCCGCAGGCCCGCCGGACAGTGCCGCTCGACCCAGTCGCCGAAGGGGTCCGACGCGCGCAGCATGACCGGGTTCAGCAGCGTCGTCAGGAGCGAGACGCCCACGACCACCTGGTACATCGGGCGGTCCGTGTCGCCGGTCAGCGTCAGATAGAGAAGCGCGACCATGTAGGCGAATTCGCCGATCTGCGCCAGGCTCATCCCCATCTGGACGGAGGTCTTGAGGGACTGGCCCGTGGCGAGCCCGCCGACGAAGCAGTTGAGGCCCTTGCCGGCCATCACGAGCAGGGAAAGGAGCAGGATGAGCCCCAGGTTCTGCCAGCAGACGGCGGGATTGACCAGCAGGCCGATGGAGACGAAAAAGACCGCGGCGAACATGGACTTGAGCGGCTCGATCATCTGGTGCAGGCGCCGGCGGACGTCCGAGCTCGCGCCCAGCACGCCGACGAGGAACGCGCCCAGGGCCAGCGAGAAGTTGAGCTTGAAGGCCACATAGGTCACGAAGAAGCAGCAGCCGAGGACCGTCAGCAGGAGCGTCTCGTTGTCGCCGTGGCTCGCGACGGAGGACAGGAGGCGCGGCACGAGGACGAGGCCGAAGACGATGACGGCGAAGGAGAAGATGAGCAGGCCGCCGAGGGACATGCCGGCGGCGCCGAGGGACATGCCGTGCCCCTGGGCGACGCCCGTCACGAGCGCGATGAGGCCCACGCAGACGATGTCCTCGCAGACGGACGTGCCGATGACGTACTTCACGAAGGGGCGGCGCGACCAGTTCATCTCGGCGATGATTTTCGCCAGGAGCGTGGTCGAACTGTCGCAGATGGCCACGCCCAGGAAGATGGAGGGGACCGCGTCCCAGCCGCAGACGAGCCGGCCGAAGGTGTAGCCCAGCCAGGTCATGACGACCGTGTCCAGGATCGCCGTGGGGAGCGTCACGTCCTTTATGCGGCGCATGTCGGAGGTGGAGAACTCGAGCCCCATGGTGAACATGAGGAAGATGATGCCGAGCTGGGCGATGGTCTGCACGCTGCCTTCGTCCGCCAGGAACGAGAAGCCCCAGAGGTGGCTGCTCAGAAGGACGCCGGCCAGGATGTAGCCAATCACCTTCGGCCATTTGAACCGGGTGAAGAGCACGGAGACAAACCCCGCCACGGCCATCAGCATGGCGAGATCCTGCAGAAAGGCGTTTGGATTCATCGTTTGGCGTCCTTGCGCCCGGCGGGCGTCAGGTGTTCGTCTCGGGCTCGTTGTTGCCGAGGAAGTAGCGGATGACCGGGCGGCTCGTCACGTCCTCGTAGGCGTAGCCGATCTGGTCGAGCGTCTGCCTGAAAAGCGTGCGCTCCTTGAGCGGAACCTGGAAGCCCACGAGGATCTTGCCGTAGTCCGCGCCGTGGTTGCGGTAGTGGAACATGGAGATGTTCCAGCGGCCGGCGACGCCTTCCAGGAAGCGCATGAGCGCGCCCGGGCGTTCGGGGAACTCGAAGGAGAGGACGCGTTCGTTGCGCAGCCCCGGCACGTGGCCGCCCACCATGTGGCGCACATGGTCCTTGGCGAGCGCGTCGTCCGTCAAGTCGAGCGTGGACCAGCCGGCCTTCTCGAACGTCTGGATGAGCGCCTTCGTCTCGTCCGCGTTCTTGACGGACACGCCCAGGAAGATGTGGGCGTGGTCGGGCGCGCTGAAGCGGTAGTTGAATTCCGTTACGTTGCGCTTGCCTAGCTTGCGCACGAAGTTCATGAAGCTGCCGCGCTCCTCGGGGATGCGGCAGGCGAGGATGGCCTCGCGCTTCTCGCCGATTTCCGTCTCCTCGGAGATGAAGCGGATGCGGTCGAAGTTCATGTTCGCGCCGGAGACGATGCACGCGCACACGTCGCCCTTCTGCGCCTTCTTCTTGGCGCCGGCCAGCGCGAGCGCGCCCGCCGGCTCGCAGATGGACCGCGTCGCCTCGAAGATGTCCTTCACCGCGGCGCAGATTTCCGCCGTCGTCACGCGGACGATGCCGTCCAGGTTCTCGCGGCAGATGCGGAACGTTTCCTTGCCCGGCGTTTTCACGCAGACGCCATCCGCGAAGAGTCCGGGATTGTCGAGCGTGACGATGTGGCCCGCCTTGAGAGAGCGGTACATGCAGTCCGAATCGACCGGCTCCACGCCGTAGACCTTCACGTTCGGGCGCACGCTCTTGACGTAGACGGACACGCCCGCGGCCAGTCCGCCGCCGCCGATCGGCACATAGACGGCGGTCAGGTCACGTCCGGCCTGATCGAGGATCTCCTTCGCGACGGTGCCCTGGCCGGCGATGACGTCCGGATCGTCGAACGGGGCGATGTAGGTGTAGTGGTGCTCGGCGATCTGGCGCTCGAGCTCTTCGTAGGTGTCCGAATAGCTGTCGCCGTGCAGGACGATGGACGCGCCGTAGGACTTCACGGCGTTGATCTTGATTTCGGGCGTCGTGACGGGCATGACGATCGTCGCCTTGCACCCGAGCTTGCGGGCGGAAAGCGCCACGCCCTGAGCGTGGTTGCCGGCCGAGGCGCAGATGACGCCCTTGTCGAGCGCCGCGCGCGGCAATTGGCTCATCTTGTTGTACGCGCCGCGGATCTTGTAGGCGTGGATCGGCTGGAGGTCTTCGCGCTTCAGAAGGAAACGCGCGCCCAGGCGGCGCGAAAGGTCGGCCGCCTCGTCGAGCGGCGTCACGCGCGCCACGTCGTAGACGGTCGCGTTCAGGATCTTCTTCAAGTAGTCCGTGTTGTCGTAATTCGCTGTTTTCATCGCATTAGATCAGATTGGCCTCTATCTCCTTCTCGACTTCCGAGAAATCGATGTCGGGGAAGAATTCCTTGGCCAGGTTGAAATAATAGGGGTTGTTCGCGCGTTTCACGGCTTCCTTTGCGAGCTGCTCGGCCCACGTGGCCGCCGTGGCTTCCTTGACGCAGATGATGCGGAGCGTGAGCGCCGCGCCCAGAAGCGCCTCCGTCTGCGTGCGCTGGGTCAGCCGCGGCGTGCCGTTCTTGTTTCCGAAACGGATGAACTTGTTGATGAGTTCGCTCATGTTGCCCGGATACTCGTCGTAGAACTTGACCCACGTCAGCTTGCGCGACAGCCCGTCCTTTTCGATATCCAGGTAGGAATCCGTCGCTTTACGGCAAACCCACCCACGGAGATCCGCGCGTCCGAACGTGTAATTCTCCAAGTTGCGCTGCATGATGGCTTGGACGCTTCCCATCATCGCGACCTTCTTGAGCTCGGTCTGGATCTGCAGGGAACCTTCCGCCGTTTTGAAGGGATTCGTCGGGTCCTTCTCGAGGAAGGAGAGCGCGCGCGCGGCGCCCTTCCAGTCGAGCGAACGGAAGTAGCTCTCCTTCATGCCGTCGAAGCAAGCCTTGGCGCGACCGACCTCGTCTTCCGCGGCGGCCTTTTGCGCCTCCTCGACGGCTTTCTTCTGCGCCACTTCGGCTTCTTCCGCCGCTTTCTTCTGCGCGGCGCGTTCCGCCCGCTTCTGGGCCTCGTAGACGTAGCGTTTCGTTTTTTCGACAAGTTTGGGTCCGCGGCTGTTCACATAGCCCTTCGCCTTCTGGACGGCTTCCACGGCCGGGCTGCCTTTCGTCTGCTCGTAGAGGTCCCTGGCTTCGTTGTTGATCGCCTCCAATTTCTGAAGGGCCTCTTCGCCGTCGTCCTTCACGTCCTTCGCCCGGTCGCAGACCGCGACGACCGCCCGCATGCCCGCCTGGACGCGGATTATGCCCGCCTGCGCGGTGTAGGCGCGCTTCCAGAGGTCCTGCGCCTCTTTCACGAAGGCCGGCACTTCGCCTTCCGCGGGGACCGGCAAAGGCGCTTGGGCAGGCACCGCGGCAGCAGGCTTGGCGGCGGCTTTCGCCGCGTCCGCGGGGGCCGCACCCGCGGCGGATCCGGTCGCCGGCGCGGCATTCGTGGACGCCTCCGCCTCCAAGAGTTCCTTCGTCTTCGGCGGGCGCATCTGCGCCAGCACGCCGGCCGGATACTGGTCCTTCACGAGAGCCGCGAGGTCGTCCGTCGTCTTTTGGCACGTCGCGACCACTTCCGAAGCGAATGCACCGAATTCCGTGCTGAACTTGTTGGCCGCCTCGCGCGTCTTTTCAATCGAGGCCCGGGCGAGGGACGTGCCCTTGCTGAGCTGTTCGTTGAGCGACCGCTCCTGCGCCGCCTTGTCCGACGCCTTGTACCAGACGAGACCGCCGATGATAAGGCCGACGACGAGGACGACCGCCCCGACGACCGCGGCGGCTTTCAAGGCGATGTTCCCGCCGGACTCCTCGTCCTCCTCGTCGTCTTTCGGGGCGTTCTGCGTCGACGCGGCCGTCTTGTCCGCAACGGCGCCGGGCGTTCCGTCAGCGGCGATCTGCCCCGTCAGCCTGACCGTCATGGGGCGGCGGCCCTTCAGGACGATGCGGCGGCTGTGCGTGGACGTCAAACGGACGGGCTCGACGCGGACCGTCTTCGCCGCGATGCCCGAGGTCATGACTTGGCGGAAGGCCTCGATCAGCGCCTCGAACGTCGGGTAGCGGTCGTCCGGATTGACCGCCAGCATGCGCATGACAAGTTCATCGATTTGCGGCGTCAGGCTCGGACGCAATTCGCTGGGTTTTTTCGGCGCCCCCTCGAAACGCGCCTTGACGACGGCCGTCGCGTCGGGGCCGTCGAATGGGGGCACGCCGGTCAAGGCATGGTAAAGCGTCGCACCCAGCGAATACATGTCGGCGCGGTAGTCAATCGGTTGCTTGCGCACTTTTTCCGGCGCGATGTAATAGGGCGTGCCCCAAATCTCGTTGAGGTCGTTTTGCATGGCCGCCAAGCCGAAGTCCACCAACTTCGCGTTGCCGTTCGCGTCCAGCAGAATGTTCTCGGGCTTGACGTCGCCGTGCACGACGCCCTGGTCCGCCGCGCACCGCAGCGCCTGCGCGACCTGTTCGCAGATCTTCAGCGTGCGCGCGACGTCTATCTTCGCGCCGAAATTCTGCATGAGCTTGTAGAGCGAACCGCCCGCCACAAGTTCCATGGCGATGTACGGCATGCCGTCGGCCAGGCCGTAGGAATAGATCTGCGCGATGTTCGGGTGGATCAGCCGCGCGGCCGCCTGCGCTTCCTTCTTGAACTTCTCGACGAAGGTCTTGTCCTGGCCGTATTCGCGCAGCATGATTTTCACGGCGACGGGGCGGTCCAGCATCTTGTCGCGTCCCATGTAGACGCCGCCCATGCCGCCGCGCCCCAATTCGCGCTCAAGCAGAAAGTTGCCGTTCTCGCCAAACGAGCAAGGGACCGAAATCAACTCTTCTTCACTCATTTTATGCCTCCCAAGCGAGGATTTACGATTGGCCAGAAAACGCAGGACGCCACGCCCCGCAGGTTGCGCCCGGGGACTGCGCCCCAGTAGCGGCTGTCGAAACTGTTGTTGAAGTTGTCGCCGCAGGCGAAGTACTCGTCGGGTCCCATCGTCACGGAAACCGGCGCCTGCCCGTTCACCGGATGCTCCAGCGTGTACGTCTCTCCCGGCGCGGCCTTCATGCGCTTGATGTAGTGTGTTCCCTGCTGAAGCGCCGCGATGCCCGTCGTGGAGAATATCATGACCTCGCCCGTGTGCGGCCGCCTGAAGTTCCACAGCCACCGGTTGACGAATATGAAGTCACCCGTCGTGTCGTAGCCGGCAAACAGCCGCTGCCCTTTCTGGACGCGTCCGCCGGGACTGACCGGGAGCTGCCCGAGCGCGTCGTTCGGCAAGTTCACGACAGGTCCGCGCCGACCGTCCGGCGCAACAATCGCAAGCGCGAACCGTCCGTCCCCGCGCGGCGAAACGTACAGGTGGCCCGAAAAGGGCGCGCGCACCTCCTTGTAGTCGCGCCCCGTCAAAAGCCAGTTGAGCCATTTGAGCGGCGTCTTTTGCAGGATGCCCGGCTTCTCGCAGGCCTGGACGTGGTTGCCGTAGAGCGTGGGCTGCATGGAACCCGTCGGGATGTTGAACGGCTGGTAGAAATAGGCGCGGAACGCCATCGCCACCGAAAGGGCGACGACGAGCGTGTCGAGCCACTCCCGTCCGAAATCGACAAGGGACTTCTTGGTCATCGTGTCAGGTGCGGTAGTTGGGGGCTTCTTTCGTGATGGTAATGTCATGCGGACGCGCCTCGCGCTGGCCGGCCGCCGTCACGCGGAAGAATTTGCCGCGCTCCTTGAGCTCGGCAATCGTGCGCGTTCCGCAATAGCCGAGGCTCGCCCGCAGGCCGCCGCAGAACTGCGTCATGATCGACTTCACGTGCCCCGAGTACGGGACCATGCCTTCGATCCCCTGCGGAACGAGATCGTCATCCGCCTCGTTGTCCTGGAAGTAGCGCGCGCGCGAACCCTTCCCGTTCTTGAGCGCCGCCATGGAGCCCATGCCGCGATAGATGACGTACTGCCGGCCGTTGGAATAGACTTTCTCGCCCGGCGACTCTTCCGTGCCGGCCAGAACCGAACCCAGCATCACGCTGTCCGCACCCGCCGCGAGCGCCTTCGGCACGTCGCCCGAGAGTTTGATGCCGCCGTCGGCGATGACCGCCACATCCGATCCCCGCAGGGCTTTCGCCGCGGAATAGACGGCCGTCAGTTGCGGAATGCCCACGCCGCAAACGACGCGCGTCGTGCAAATCGAGCCCGGCCCGATGCCCACCTTGACCGCGTGCGCACCGCATTTCGCCAATGCGACCGCCGCCTCGCCCGTCGCGATGTTGCCCGCGATGACGTCAATCTTGGGATAGTGCTTCACGATCCACTTCGTCATTTCCATGATGCCTTTGGAGTGGCCGTGCGCCGAATCCACGACAATCGCGTCCACGCCGGCGTCCGCCAGCTTCTCCATGCGCCCGCAATCGCCCGTTCCGCCCGAAACGGACGCCGCGACGCGCAACCGGAACTTGTCGTCGCAGTTCGTCGTCGGATTCTTGTTCTCTATGAGGCGCTGGACGTCCGTGAAGCTGTAGAGCCCCACGACATGTCCCGCCTTGTCCACAAGCGGCAACTTGCCCACTTTCGCCGCGCGCATCAAATCGTAGGCCTTGCGCAGCGTCGTCCCCGGTTTCGCCGTGATCGGCGCGGGCTGCATGACGTCCTTGAGCTTCATCGCGTTCATCGGGGCGAAACGCATGTCCGAAGACGTGATCATCCCGACCAGACAGTCGTTCTCGTCGAGCACCGGGAAGCCGTTGAACTTCAAGCCCATCCGCTTCTTTTCCGCGCGGAGAAAGCTGATGTCGTCGTTCGCGTGGAAACATACCGGCGCGGCGATCAGTCCGTTCAAGTAATTCTTGACCTTGGAGACTTCCTTGGCCTGATCGTCCTCTTCGAGGTTTTTGTGGATGACGCCAATGCCGCCCGCCAGAGCCATGGCGATCGCCATGGACGCTTCCGTCACGGTATCCATGGCGGCGGAAATAAAGGGAACTTTCATCTTCATGCGGCTCGTCAATTTCGTTTCGAGCGAGGCTTCGTCCGGCACAAAATCCGCATATTGCGTCACCAGCGTAACATCGTCGTATGTGAGACCTTCGTAGGGGAAGGTCTTCATGAAAGCATCCATGTACTTGTTCATCGTCGTATTTCCTTCAAGGCACAAAAAACCTTTTAACAGTAATTATAGCAAACAAAGTCCCCACTGGCAACCCCTATTTCGACGCGACCGCCACCACCTGCGTCAGACGGCTGTCATGGGGCTCCAAAGGGAGCTCCTCCACCACTTGGAAATCATATCCGACGCCTATCCGCGCGGCCTCAGGCGCGCTTTCCGCGAGCAGGCGGTCATACCAACCCCCACCATATCCGAGCCGCGCGCCTTCGCGCGTAAAAGCCAGCCCCGGGATAATCCACGCGTCGACCGCCGAAGGGGAAACGCCGCGGGCCGTGGACGGCGGCTCCAGAATGGACATCGGCCCCGGACGCAGCTCACCGCCATCCTTGCTCGCCCACTCGGCCAACTCGTAGGCGCACCCATTCCACCGCGGCGCGACCAGGCGGACGGGCGAATCCCGCAACGCGGCGACAAGGGGCGCCAAATCAAGTTCCTGCGGCGTAGCCAGGTAAACGGCCAAAACGCGCGCATTCTTGACCGCGTCCAGCCGCAGCAACTTCGCGCAGAGAGAGGCGGCGGCCTGTTTCCGCACGTCGGGCGAAAGCCCCCTGCGCCGCGCACGCATCACCGCCCTGAGTTCGTCTTTTGTCGACATCTTCCCGTCTCCCTAAAACAAGAACGCCGCGCTCGTGCGCGGCGTCCCCGTGGCGGAACTCCTTAGTTGAGCTCCATGCGTCCGCGACGCGAACGGTTGCGGATGCGGGCGCGCTGGGATTTCTTGCGCGCCTTCACGCAGGGCTTCTCGAAGTAGCGCTGGTCGCGCAGAGTCTTGAGGAGACCTTCCTTGTCCAGAATCTTCTTGAGGCGCTTGAGTCCGCGTTCGACGGACTCGCCCTTCTTGAGCTTGAGAACAATGGCCATTATTTCACCTCCTTCGCCGGCTCTTCGGTCGCAGGCTGCGGCGCGGACATTTCGCCGGCCGTGACCCACTGAAGGATGCACATCTCAGCCGCATCGCCCTTGCGTGTGCCCAACTTGACGATACGGGTGTAGCCGCCTTTGCGATCCTTCATCGCAGGGGCAATCTTGTCGAAAAGCTTCTGGACGGCCGCCGGCTGTGTCAAGCGGCGGGCGGCCAGACGGCGCGCGGAGAGATCGCCCTTCTTGGCGATCGTCACGATCTTGTCGGCGTCCTTGCGCGCCTCCTTCGCTTTCGGCAGGGTCGTCTTGATCGACTCCGCCAGAATGAGATTCGTCACGAGGCTCCTCATGAGCATCTGACGGTGGGCGGTCGAACGCCCGAACTTTTTCATGACTCTTTGATGACGCATGGTCTAAAACTCCTTAATTCTTGATGGGTGTGTCCATCAACTTCGGGTCAAACTTGTAACCGAGACAAAGCCCCAAATCGGACAATTTTTGCTTGATTTCCGTAAGGGACTTCTTGCCGAAGTTGCGGTACTTGAGCATATCGGCCTCCGTCTTGGAAGCGAGTTCTCCGACGGTCGAAATGTTGGCGTTGTTGAGGCAGTTCGCCGCGCGCACGCTCAATTCGATCTCGTTGACCGACTTGTTGAGCAACTCGTGCAGGTGTTCGCGGTCGGCCGAATCCTCCTGTTTCGGAGACTCGACCAGTTCGACTTCCGTCCCTTCGCCGACAAACACGTCGAGGTGGCTGCGCAAAACCGCGGACGCCGTCTTGAGCGCCGTATCCGGGTCAATCCGCCCGTCCGTCCAGACGTCGAGAACGAGTTTCTCGTAGTCCGTGCGGTTGCCCACGCGCGTGTTCTCCACGAGGAAATTGACGCGTGTGACAGGCGAGAAAATCGAGTCGATGGCAATCTTCCCGATTTCCTGGTCCGGCCGCTTGTTCGCTTCCGCGAGGCAGAAGCCACGGCCCAGCCCGACGTCGCAGGTCAACTCCAGTTCGCCGTCCACGTCGAGCGTGGCGATTTCCTGGCGCGGATTCAACACTTCGATGCTGTTGTCTTTCGCGAAATCGCCCGCCACGACCGTGCAGGGCCCGTGGGCCTTGAGCGTGATCGTCAGCGGCTCGCGCGAATCGTTCAACGTCTTCAGCAGGACGCGCTTCAGATTCAGAATGATGTCGGTGACATCTTCCGTGCACCCCTTGATCGTCGAAAACTCGTGGCTTACGCCTTTAATCTTCACCGTCGTGATCGCCATGCCCTCGATGGAGGACAGGAGAACGCGGCGCAACGAGTTGCCAATCGTCCGGGCATAACCAATTTCGAAGGGTTCCGCCGTGAAACGGCAGTACGTGGGCGTCGCGGTCGTCGTGTCTTTCACGACGGACCGCGGCTGTTCGAATTGGCCAAAACGGATAGGCATGTATTACCTCCCAGTAACGGTTAATGATACGGACGAACTATCAGCGCGAGTACAATTCGACGATTGCCTGCTCGTTGATATTCTCGGGGATCTCCGCACGCTCGGGGACCTGCAGAAACGTACCGGTCATCGTGGGTTCGTCCCACGCGAGCCAGGCGCCCGTAACCTTGCGGTGCGCGAGCGAGTCGACGATCGCGATCATCTGGCGATTCTTCTCGCGCACGCCCACGGTCTGCCCCGGCTTGACGATATAGGAAGGAATGCTGAGAACCTTGCCGTCCACGACAATGTGGCGGTGCGACACGAGCTGACGGGCCGCCGCGCGCGTCGGGGCGATCCCCAAGCGGTAGACGACGTTGTCGAGACGCGATTCGCACATCTGCAGAAGGATGTCGCCCGTCTTGCCCTGCTTCGCTTTCGCGCGCTCGAAGAAGATGCGGAACTGGCCTTCGCGCATGCCGTAGATGTACTTGGCCTTCTGCTTCTCGATCAGCTGCTGGCCGTATTCGGAAACTTTGCGCTTCCGCTTCGCGCCATGCTGCCCGGGAGGCGTCGAACGCTTGATCTCTTTCTCGCGGCCGAAGATCGGCTCGCCGAAACGACGGGAAACTTTGGACTTGGAACCAATAAAACGAGACATGGATTAGACCCTCCTACGCTTACGAGCACGGCAACCATTATGCGGAACGGGGGTCGTGTCCGTAATCTGCGTCACACGAATACCCGCGGCCTGGATCGCACGGACGGCGCTCTCGCGTCCGGCGCCCGCGCCCTGCATGCGCACTTCGCACTCGTGCATGCCCTTGGCGAGCGCCACGCGCGCCGCATCCTGCGCCACCATCGTCGCGGCGAACGCCGTCGACTTGCGGCTGCCCTTGAAGCCCGCCTTGCCGGCCGAACTCCAGGAAATCACCCCGCCGCGCGCGTCGGCAATCGACACCTGCGTGTTGTTGAACGTGCTGCGGATGAACGCGATGCCCGCCGGAATGGACTTGCCCGCGCGCTTCTTCGCCGTCGCTTCGCCCTCGGCCGCCGGAGCGGCCGCCTCTGCCGCAGGCGCCGTTTCCTTCTTCACTTCTTCACTCATGGTTCAAATCTCCTTAACGACCGGCCTGCTTGGGCATCGCGATGGATACACGCTTGCCGCCCTTGCGCGTGCGTGCATTCGTCTTGGTACGCTGACCACGGACGGGAAGTCCCTTCTTGTGGCGCATGCCGCGATACGAACCGATCTGGATCAGACGGCGGATGTTCTGCGAAACTTCGCGGCGAAGGTCGCCCTCCACGCGGAAATGATCCTGGACGTACGTCGTGATCGTGTGGATTTCTTCCTG
The DNA here is from genome assembly GCA_002298665.1 of Verrucomicrobia bacterium UBA740. Taxonomy (GTDB): domain Bacteria; phylum Verrucomicrobiota; class Kiritimatiellia; order RFP12; family UBA1067; genus UBA1067. The sequence continues at coordinate 12,888 of DBKW01000035.1, forward strand.
AGTCAGGTCGTCCGCCTTCTTCATCGGATCAACCTTGCAAGCCGCCAAAACGTCATCAGCGCGTTTCGGCCCGATACCGTGGATATACCGCAGAGCGAAGCGAATATGCTTCTTGCCCGGAATATCCACACCCATCATTCTTGGCATATGTCTATTACCTCTTTATTTTAGCCCTGGCGCTGCTTATGGCGCGGGTTTGTGCAGATCACGCGCACCACGCCTTTCCGGCGGATGATGCGGCAGTTCTCGCAAATGCGACGAACGGAACTACGTACTTTCATGTTGTCTTTACTCTCTTGAGTGGTCGAATGAACTACAATTATACCATATTCAGACGCTCTAACGCAAGCGGTATTTTCAAATTGCGAATTGCCCAGGCAAATACCACCCGTACAAGAGCCCTTGCGCGACCAAAGACTGCCGCAATCAGCCCCGGTTGTTCCGAGAGTACCTTACTCTTCCTACCATACTATCAATCATTTTGCTTTTCCCCGCGGCGTTTCCGAGAAAGGACGCCCCCTTCCCGTCCCGCTACATCCTCCGGCGCCCTAAGAGACCGCGGCGGCTCTGAACTTACGCAAAGAATCCCCAAACAACTTGGGGATTCTCACGTGTCTCAGAGGCGCACGCTATGCGCGACTCTCTTTTAACCGCTCTTTTTGGCGGAGAGGGAGGGATTCGAACCCCCGGAGGACTTGCATCCTCAACGGTTTTCAAGACCGCCGCGATCGACCACTCCGCCACCTCTCCAGTCACAACAAATCTTTACTTCTTGATCTTCGCCAGCACCGGGTTAACCGGCCGCTCCTTCGCCTGTTTCGCGATTTCGGCCGTGATCTCCGGATGCTCCTTGAGATACTCGATCGTCGCCATCTGGCCCTGCCCCAGCTGCTCGTCGCCGAACGAAAGCCAGCTGCCGCGCTTGTCCACAACGCCGCGGATGAGCGCCGCGTCCAGGACGGACCCCTCCCACGAAATGCCGCAGGAGTAGAGGATATCGAATTCCGCTTCCGTGAACGGCGGCGCGACCTTGTTCTTCACGACCTTGACGCGCGTGCGGTTGCCGAGAATCTGTCCGGAAGAACTCTTGATGGCCCCGATGCGCTGGACCTGCAGCCGGCACGAGGCGTAGAACTTCAGCGCCTTTCCGCCGGGCGTCGTTTCCGGATTGCCGAACATCACGCCGATCTTCTCGCGCACCTGGTTCGTGAAAATGCACAGCGTCCTCGTGTTGGCCAGCACGCTCGTCAGTTTGCGCATCGCCTGGGACATCAAACGCGCCTGCAGGCCCATGTGGCTGTCGCCCATGCCGCCGTCGATTTCCGCCTGCGGGGTGAGCGCGGCGACGGAATCCACGACGATGACGTCGCACGACCCGGACTTCGCGAGCTGTTCGCAAATCGTCAGGGCTTCCTCGCCCGAATTCGGCTGCGCGACGATCAGATTGTTCAAATCCACGCCAATCTTCTGCGCGTACACCGGGTCCAGCGCATGCTCCGCGTCGATGAACGCGGCGATCCCGCCCGCCTTCTGGGCGTTGGCCACGACATGCAGCGCCAGCGTCGTCTTGCCGGACGACTCCTGCCCGTAGCATTCCACGATGCGTCCGCGCGGCAAACCGCCCACACCCAGCGCCAAATCGAGCGAAAACGCCCCCGTCGAGATGACGGGAATCGCCTCTATCTTGCGCTCGCCCAAGCGCATAATCGACATTTCGCCGAATTCTTTGCGGATTTGCCCGAGCACGGCCTCGAGCGCCGGATTCACGGGTTTCTTTGCGCTTTCCTTCGCGTTCTCTTTCGCGACTGCTTCTTTTGTCGTTTCTTTCGCCATGTTTGTCTCGCTTTGTGTAAATCTATTATATCATATTTCCGGGTGCGCGGGCTAGACAATTTCACGCCCGTTCACGCGTGCCCCCGGCGATTTCCGCGGCGATGCGCGCCACGACCGCCCCGTCGCCCCCCAGAAGGCGCACGGCCCCGTCCAGACGCGCCGCGGACGCCTTCCGCGCCGCCGCGTCCGAAAGCCACAAATTCAGCCACCGCGCCACGGCCGCCGGCGTGAAATCCTCCTGCAGAAGCTCCGGCATCGGCTCTTCGCCCGTCCCGCCCGCTTTCTCCCAGACGATGTTCGCCAGCCCCACGTGCTTCACCCCCGTGATCGCATGGCGCAAAAACCACGCCAGAAGCGGCTCCACCTTGTAGACCAGCACGGTCGGACACCGCGCGAGCGCCGCCTCCAATGTGGCCGTCCCCGAAGCGACGACCGCGCATTCCGCCTGCCGCAGAACATCCCGCGCGCCGCCCCGTTGCACCGTGACGGACGCCCCCCCGGCCGGATCCGCCGCGACAATCCGCCGGATCGCCGCCTCCGCGCGCGCATTCGCCGCCGGTATCACAATGCGCCGCGCCCCTTTCACGTCCCGCAGCGCGGCCAGCATGAGCGGCAGATGCCGTTCGATTTCCCCCATCCGGCTTCCGGGAAGCGCCGCGACCAGCCCCTTCTCCACCGCCGACGCCGCCCCGAACGCCGCCACGAGCGGATGCCCCACGAACGTCGCGAACCCCGGCTTGAACAGACGCGGCTCGAACGGGAAAAAGCAGCATAGCCGGTCCAGCGCGGCTTCGATCTTCGGTATGCGCCCCGCCTTCCACGCCCAGACTTGCGGACACACCACGTGGACCGTGCGGATGCCCCGCTTCTTCGCATACGCCGCGAGTTTCAGGTTCAGCCCCGGATAGTCTATCGTGCACACGACGTCCGGCCGCCATTCGTCTATCGCCCGCTCCAGCGTCCGCTTGACCCGCAGAAAGTAGAAGATCTTCTTCAATACCGCCGTGAAACCGAAAACCGCCAGGTCCTCCGTCTTGAAGCCGTACGTGTCGTAGCCCCGTATCTCCGCCCCCCGCAGGGTCGCGGAGTTCTTCAGGGCATTCGCGTAGAGAACGCCGCTTTCCTCGCCGGCCAGCAATAGGATCTTCATGGCCGCAACGGCGCCGGGGGAAGCCCCGAGTCGACCCCCACCAGCGCGATATGGTGGCGGTTGGCGAACGCGACGACCTCCGCGCGATCCAGGAGGACGAGCCGCCCGGCCTGGAAAACGAGCGCCGAAATCCCCGCCCGGCGCATGACCTTCAGCGTCTTGAGCCCCACGACCGGAATGTCGAAGCGCATGTCGTGCCCCTCGCGCGCCGCCTTGAAGACGAGGGACCCCTTGCCGCCCAGTTTCCCGCCGCGGCGGATCGCCGCGTTCGTCCCTTCGAACGCCTCCACCGCGAGCACCACGCCGCCCTTGACGACGACCGTCTGCCCCACGTCGTGGAGCCCCATGTCATGCGCCACCTGCGCCGCATGCCGCGCGTCGGCGCGTTCGCGGTCCGTCAAATCGCGGTCCGTCAGCGGCCCGACCCCCGGCAGGTGACCGTCCATGTACAGGCTCGCCGGCAGAACATGCGCACCCGCCGCGGTCAGCTTCTCGATGAGTTTGCCGAATATGGAATGCGCGTTCTTGGCCGGGAGTTCCGCCAGCCACGACTTCGTCTCCGCGTCGAACCGTCCGCGGAAGAGGGACATCGGGCTGATCTGCCCGGCGAGAATCGCCCCGTCATAGCCGCCCGCGCCAATCCAGCGGATGCCTTGGGCGGCCTGCGTCACCGCCTCCCAGTGCACGTGGTCCGCCGCGGCGCATGTCGCGCGCGCCGTCGAACCCTTCACCGCCAGAACGTCCACGCACGGCACCCCGGCGCGCTTGGCGCCCTCCACGACAAGCCGCGGATACGCCCCCGCGCCGGCTATGACGATCAGCCGCTTCACCGGTTATTTGTAGAAGTTGCCGTAGGCGCGAATCTTCGCGTAGCGCGCCGCGACAAGCTCGTCGACCGGTATCTTCACCAGTTCGTCCAGCGCCGCGACGACCGCCTTCTTGACGTTCGCGCACGCCGCCGCGGGATCGTTCTGCGCCCCGCCGGCCGGTTCCGGGATGATGGCGTCGATCGCCCCGAGCTTCTCGAGGTCGTGCGCCGTGATCTTGAGGGCCTCGGCCGCCTCCGGCGCCTTCGCCCCGTCGCGCCACAGAATCCCCGCGCACCCTTCCGGCGAAATGACCGAATAGACCGCGTTCTCCATCATGAGAATCTTGTCCCCGACGGCGATCGCCAGCGCCCCGCCCGAACCGCCTTCGCCCGTGATGACGACCACGATCGGCGTCTTGAGCTCGCTGAAAAACTCCAGGCTCTTGGCGATCGCCTCCGCCTGCCCGCGCGCCTCGGCCGTGTCGCCCGGATACGCCCCGGGCGTGTCGACGAACGTCACGATCGGATTGTGGAACCGCTCCGCCAGCTTCGCCAGGCGCATCGCCTTGCGGTAGCCGTCCGGATTGGCCATGCCGAAGTTGGCCTCCATGTTCTCCTCGACCGTCGCGCCCTTGTGGTGCCCCAAAACGAGCACCTTGCGCTCCCCGAGCGTCGCGAAGCCGCCGATCAGCCCGCGGTCGTCGTTCACCAGCCGGTCGCCGTGCAGCTCCTCGAAATCGCTGCACACGTTCGCGATGAAGTCGCGGATGTGCGGCCGCTTCGGATCCCGCGCCAGCTGCACACGCTCCCACGCCGTCTTCCCGGCCGTCTCTGTCTTGTTCGTAGCCATCGAAATATCTCCTTAGAATCCCCAGTATCCCAGCATCTTCGCGATGAAATGCTTCATGTCCTTGCGTTCCACGATCTTGTCGATGAACCCGTGCTTCTCCAGGTATTCCGCGCTCTGGAAGTCCGCCGGCAGCTTCTGGTGGATCGTGTTCTCGATGACGCGCCGCCCCGCGAACCCGATCAGCGCCCGCGGTTCGGTGATGTTGATGTCCCCCAGCATCGCGTACGACGCCGAAACGCCGCCCGTCGTCGGGTCCGTCAACACGCTGATGTACGGCAGCCCCGCCGCCTTCAGCCGCGCAATCGCCGCGGACGTCTTGGCCATCTGCAGAAGCGACAGGATGCCCTCATGCATCCGCGCGCCGCCCGAGGCCGAAAACAGCACCAGCGGACGCCGCTCCCGGATCGCCAGCTCGCACGCCCGGGCGATCCGCTCGCCCGTGCCCGTCCCGAGCGACCCGCCCATGAACGCGAAATCCATGACCCCCAGCACGACCGGATGCTTCTCGATTGTGCACGTCCCCACGGTGACGGACTCGCCCTCGCCCGTCTTCTCGATCGTCGCCTTGACCTTGTCCGCGTAGGCGCCCGTCGCGTCGTGGAAGTGCAGGTGGTCCGAATAGCCGACTTCGCGGCAGATTTCCTCGAACGAACCCGCGTCCGCGATCTGCGCGATGCGTTCGCGCGCCGACAGCCGCCCGTGGTAGTTGCACTTCGGGCAAATCCCCCCGTGCGCCTTCCACGCCTCTTTCGAAAAGTGGCTCTTGCATTTGGGACAGATCGCCCACAGCGCCTTGGCCGGCGGAATCTTCGGTTTGTCTTTCGTGGCTTCAAACCAACTCATTGCTTGTTCTCCTGATTAAAGTCTCGCCCGCCCCTCAGAGCGGCATGTAGAATATCCGGTAAAGCGACGCAGGGCCGCCGACCGCCTTGAACGTGTGCTTCACGACGTTGTTGTAGTAGGCCGTGTCCCCCGCGTAGAGCGTGACCGTCTGCTGCCCGTAGACCAGCTCCACGGACCCCGACAGGCAGATGAGCAGCTCCTCGCCCTCGCTCGCCTGCACCGTCTCGCTCGCGCCCTCTTCCATGTCGACCCGGTACGGGTCCATGTTGCGGTCCGTCTTGCCCAGCGCCAGCGAACGGTACGTCACCCCCGGCAGGTCCACCACCGAGTCGTGGATCTTCACCGTGGCGTCCTCCGACGCCCGCGTCACCACCGGATCGGGACGGAACTGGTCGTCCGTGAAGGTGCCCACCCGCATGCCCAGCGCACGCGCCAGACGTGAGAGCACGCCGAGCGCCGGAATGACCTCGCCCTTCTCCACCGCATTGATGAATTTCTCGTCGATGCCGCTTTTCTGCGTCAAATCGTACACGCTCATGCCGAGTTTCTCCCGGCACGCCCGCACACGCATTCCTATTTTGTCTTGTATGGACATTCTGATCCTCTCATTCTGTCGCACTATTATATCATAATTTGTGCGCCTCGTGTGAACTATCCGCGCCCATCACGGGCGCACCGCCTCGCGCATGCGGATCGGGGGGAAAATTGGTGGCGAGAAAGGGAATCGAACCCTTGACCTTAGGCTTATGAGTCCTGCGCTCTACCAACTGAGCTATCTCGCCAAATGCCCTTCAACGGACAACAGACGTATATGATACCAAAAATTGCCCTCCGGCGTCAAGCACCTTCCTGCAAATTATTGAAAAAAGTCCGTTCCCGCCATTCCCCCGCGCTCCGCCGTCTTGCCCTGTGCTTGCGCCCCGCCGCCCGCCC
>DBKW01000056.1 GCA_002298665.1 Verrucomicrobia bacterium UBA740
GCCGTTCCGGCGCAACGGGGTAACCACGGCCGTGGGGAGACGATTTTCGCGGTGTGCGAGCGGGAGTGGACAGGGCCGGCGGACGGGGGGAAATCGCCCCGCGGCGCAGGAGATTGGTCGGGGCGAGAGGATTTGAACCTCCGACATTCTGCTCCCAAAGCAGACGCACTACCAGGCTGTGCAACGCCCCGTTTCGTTCACGAGCACGCAAAAAGGACCCAAAACCGCCTTTTTCGGGCGTGACGGTTAATAGTATACCAAAAATTTTTTAATTTGACCATTGCATTTTAACACAAAAAAGTGGTATACTATTAGTCTCCACGCTCACTAACGGGGTGGACACGGCAGAAAACCGTGATCGTAACGAATAAAGTAAGTATTGGTTCAGAATGGCAATTCGCAAACCTACGGCTCCTTCGGAGCGCTCCAGCGCAATGGCGGAGATGCTCGCGAACGCGAGTCAGGAAACGAAGTTCAAGAATGGCGCCCTTGTCGAGGGTACCGTAACCGCCGTCAAGGGTGACGACGTGTATGTCGATGTCGGCTACAAGAGCGCCGGCGTCGTGGACAAGTCCGAATTCGGGGAAGATGAAGTCAAGGTCGGTGACAAGGTCACCGTGATGATCGTCCAGCTCGAGAACGAAAAGACGGGCACGATCGAAATCTCCAAGCGCCGTGCGGACGAGAAGATCCGCTGGGAGAAGATTCTTCAGCGCTATACCGAGGGCAGCGTGGTCAAGGGCACGATTCGCAGCGCCGTCCGCGGCGGTTTGCTCGTCCGCATCGACGATGTCGAGGCGTTCCTCCCGGGCAGCCAGGTCGACGTTTCGCCGACCAAGGAGCTCGAGCCCTACATCGGCCAGACGATGGACTTCAAGGTCATCAAGATTTCCAACGAGCGCCGCAATCTCATCATTTCGCGTCGCGAACTCATCGAAGGCGAACTCGCCGAGAAGCGTGCGGAACTGCTCGCGAACCTCAAGGAAGGCGAGATCCGCAAGGGCCGCGTGAAGAACATCACTGATTTCGGCGCGTTCATCGATCTGGACGGGCTGGACGGCTTGCTCCACATCACGGATATGAGCTGGGGCCGCCTGAAACACCCGGCCGAAATCCTCAAGGTCGGCCAGGAGATCAACGTCATGGTTCTGGGTGTCGACCGCGAGCGCGAGCGCGTTTCGCTCGGCCTCAAGCAGACCCAGGAGAACCCGTGGGCGTCCATCCAGGACCGCTTCCCGGTCGGTTCGCGCGTCAGCGGCAAGGTCGTCAACCTCGCGGCGTACGGTGCGTTCGTCGAGATCGCGCCCGGCATCGAGGGGCTCGTCCACATCAGCGAATTCAGCTGGACCAAGCGCGTGGCGCGCGCCAGCGACATGCTCTCCGTCGGTGACGAAGTCCAGGTCGTGGTGCTCTCCATCGACGTCGAGAACCAGAAGATCGCCCTCGGCATCCGCCAGACGCAGGAAAATCCGTGGGACACGATCCAGGAGCGCTATCCGGTCGGTTCGCGCGTCAAGGGCAAGGTCCGCAACTTCACGCAGTACGGCGCGTTCGTCGAGCTCGAAGAGGGCATCGACGGCATGATCCACATTTCGGACATGAGCTGGACGCGCAAGATCAACCATCCGTCGGAATGCCTCCAGAAGGGGCAGGAAGTCGAGGCGGTCGTTCTGGACGTGAACGCCAAGGAACAGCGCATTTCGCTCGGCCTCAAGCAGGCGCAGAACGATCCGTGGGCGGAAATCGCCGAGAAGTATCCGATCGGCTCGGTCGTCAAGGGCAAGATCTCCAAGATCGCCTCGTTCGGCGCGTTCGTCGAGCTGGACGGCGGCGTGGACGGTCTCATCCACATTTCGCAGATCTCCGACAAGCGCGTCGAGAAGGTCCGCGATGCGCTCGAGGTCGGTCAGGAAGTGGAAGCGCGCGTCATCAAGGTGGACCGCGGCGAACGCCGTATCGGTCTGTCCATCCGCGCGATGGCCATGTCGGACGACGAAGTGCGCGAACTTGAGGCGGAAGCTTCGGGCGAGCCGGCGACGCCTGTCAAGACGAGCGCGGGCGAGAGCGGCAGCTTTGGCGGTCTTTCCGCGGCGTTCGACAATGCGTTCGCGAATGTCGAATGGCAGCCGGGCGAGGCCAAGTAACGGACATCAAGGAAAGGAATACGAAAAATGTCCAGAGTTTGTTCTGTTTGCGGTAAGGGACCTTCGGTCGGCAATGTCGTCGTCCGCAAGGGTTCGCCGAAGTACAAGGGCGGCATCGGTCTGCACACGACGGGTATCACCAAGCGCCGCTTCCTGCCCAATCTCCAGACGGTGCGCGTGACGGACGGCAAGGGCAACACCAAGCGCGTCACGGTCTGCGCCCGCTGCCTGAAGAACGGCAAGGTTACGAAGGCTTAATTTTCTGGTAACAACAAAAAAGGAAAAATCAAAATGGCAATCAAAGTTGGCATCAATGGTTTCGGCCGCATCGGTCGCATGGTGTTCCGTGCGGCGGTCGAGAACTTCGCGAAGGACATCGAGATCGTCGGCATCAACGACCTGCTCGATCCCGACTACCTCGCGTACATGCTCAAGTACGACTCGGTCCATGGCCGTTTCAACCATGAGATCAAGGTCGAGGGCTCGAACCTCGTCGTCGACGGTCACGCGATTCGCCTCACGGCGGAGAAGGACCCGACCCAGCTCAAGTGGAACGAAGTCGGCGCGGATGTCGTCGTCGAGTCCACGGGTCTCTTCCTGACGGACGAGAAGGCGCGTGCGCACATCACCGCCGGTGCCAAGAAGGTCATCATGTCGGCTCCTTCGAAGGATGCGACCCCGATGTTCGTCTATGGCGTCAACCACACGACCTACGCGGGCCAGGACATCATTTCGAACGCGTCCTGCACGACGAACTGCCTCGCGCCGATCTCGAAGGTCCTCAACGACACGTTCGGCATCAAGCGCGGTCTCATGACGACGGTCCACGCGGCGACGGCGACCCAGAAGACGGTCGACGGTCCTTCCAAGAAGGATTGGCGCGGCGGCCGCGGCATTCTCGAGAACATCATTCCGTCCTCGACGGGTGCGGCGAAGGCCGTGGGCAAGGTTCTCCCGCAGCTCAACGGCAAGCTCACGGGCATCTCCATGCGCGTGCCGACGAGCGACGTCTCGATCGTCGACCTCACGGTTGAACTCGAGAAGCCGGCGGACAAGGACGCCATCAACGCGGCGATGAAGAAGGCCAGCGAAGGCGAGCTCAAGGGCATCCTCGGCTACACCGAAGACGCCGTCGTCTCGACCGACTTCCGCGGCGATTCCCACACCTCGATCTTCGACGCGGACAAGACGCTCGTTCTCGACCCGACCTTCGTCAAGGTCCTGTCGTGGTACGACAACGAATGGGGCTACTCGAACAAGGTTCTCGAGATGGCTCGCGTCATCGCGAAGTAAACTTTCCGTTTACAAACGCAAAAGAGGAGTCGCCGCCCGGCGGCTCCCCTTTTTTCTTTCCGCGTACTGGAGGGACGTGAAAAAAGACTGCTTTTGTCACGCGGAATATGTTATAATAGGAAGAGTATGAATACGAATCAATTCGATTTCGGCGCGCTTGTGGACGGCCAGATGAAGGGAATCCGCAAGAGCTACAAGTTTGGCAAGGCGTTCAACGACGACAAGTCCATCATCCGCCCCGAGAAGAAGGCGGGTGAACCGGCGCTGTCGGACGACAATGCCTCCATCAAGGCGGCGTGGGAGACGGGCGCGGCGATTCCGGGCCTTGTCGAGAAGGAGATCAAGGGCGGCTACGAGGTCACCGTGGCCGGCACGCGCGCGTTTTGTCCCTTCAGCCAGATCGACCGCATCCGCAAGGAGGGCGCGGACTACATCGGGCGCAAGTTCGATTTCCTCGTGACCGAGTATTCCAAGGACGACCGCGGGCTGAATGTCGTCGTTTCGCGCCGCGCCCTGCAGGATATCGAGGCGGCCGCGCTGAAAGAGGCGATGTTGAACCAGCTGGACGAGGGCGAGACGCTGAACGGCACGGTGACGCGCGTGTTGGATTTTGGCGCGTTCGTCGACCTGGGCGGCGTGGAAGGGCTGATTCCCGTGCGGGAAATCGCCTGGGAACGCGTGGAGGATCCGCGCACGGTGCTGCATCCGGGCGACGGCGTCACGGTCAAGGTCCTGCGTGTCAACCGCGAGGAGGGCAAGATTTCGCTTTCCCGCAAGGAATGCCTGACGCGCACCTTCAAAAAGACCCCCGAAGAGGAAGCCGCGGAACAGTCGGCGGCCGAAGTGGCCGCGTGGATGGCGGAAAACGAGAAAAAGAACGAGAACGTCGGGTCGCTTGCGGACGCATTCAAGGGATTGAAGATATGATCGGGTTCTTCGGCGCCGGCAAGATGGCGGAAGGCATCCTTTCGGCGATGCCCTCCGTCGACGATGTCCTCATGGCGGAAAAGAACGCCGCGCGGGCGGAGGATTTGCGCACGCGTCTGGGCGTCCCGGTGACGGGGGACGTGCGGGAAGTGGCGAAAAAGGCCGATTTGATCTTCCTCGCCGTCCGTCCGCAGGATACCGATGCCGTCGCCGAAGAGGTGCGTCCGCTTTTGACGGAAGCCCAGACGCTGGTTTCGATCGTGGCAGGCAAGACGCTCGCGAAACTGCGCGCGGCGTTCGGTCCGCGCGTGCATTTGGTGCGTGTCATGCCGAACCTGGCGCTGCGGGCGAAGGCGGGCATGTGCGCGATTTGCCCCGGGGCCCATACGCCCACAGAGGCGGTGGCGCGCGTCAAGCGGATACTGGACGCGGCGGGCGAGACCGTCGTTCTGGAGGAAAAGGCCTTCGACGCGGTAACCGCCCTCTCGGGATCGGGCCCGGCCTACTTCGCCTACATGGAGGAAGCCATGGCGGAAGGCGGCGTCCAGCTCGGTCTTCCCCCGCCCGTCGCGCGGCTTTTGGCGGAACAGACGATGTACGGGACGGCCAAGTTCCTGCGCGAAAGCGGCGTGGAGCTCAAGGCGTTCATCGCGGGCGTCTGCACGAAAGGCGGGACGACCGCCGCGGGCATGGAACGCCTGCAGAATCCCGAATTCAAGCGGATTGTGGCGGAAACGCTCGCGGCCGCGGCAAAACGATCGGAAGAACTGGCATGAGCCGCATCGGACTGTTCGGCGGCACGTTCGACCCCATCCACTCGGGGCACGTGACAATCGTCAAGAAGGCGCTGGCGGAAGGTGTCGTGGACGAAGTTGTCGTCATTCCGGCGGCGGTGAACCCGTTCAAGGTCGGTCAGGCGCCGGGCGGGACGTGGGACCGCCTGTTGCTCGTGCGCGCGGCGTTCAACGGCTTCGCGCATGTGCGGGTGGACGACCGGGAAATGCGCCGCGGCGGCGTGTCGTACGCGATTGACACCGTGCGGGAATTCGCCGCGGAGCATCCGCATGACGAACTTGTCTTCCTCATAGGGGAGGATTCGGTAGCTGGACTGCCGCGGTGGAAGGATTACGACGAATTGCGCAAACTGTGCACCTTCCACGTTTATCCGCGCACGCCGGAATCTTCCACCGAAGTGCGCACGCGTTTGGCGGAAGGAAAGCCGATCGACGATTTGGTTCCGCCCGCCGTGGCGCTGTTCCTCGCGAAAAAGGTCCGCTACCAGCCCGATACGCGGATTGTGAACGTGATTTTGGAGGGTTTGCGACGGAAGGATGGCTACTGCCCCTGCCGCATCCCGAAAATCCCCGAATATTTCTGTCCCTGCCAGGAATTCCGCGGGCAGCTCGCGGACCCCGCCTGGCACGGCCTGTGCCACTGCCGCCTGTACCAGAAGCCCTGATGGCGCGTTTCCGTCCACTTCTCGCCCTTCTTGCCGCCTTCGTTTCGGGCGGAAGCGTTTTCGCCGCGCTCTCCATAGAAGACGTCGGCGGAAAATTCACGCTGGCCCTGCCGGATTTTGCGGACATGAGCGGGGTGACCTGGAAAGGGGCGGACACTTTCTACGTGGTGCGCGACGGCGGCGCGACCTTCGCGGACGGTTGCCAGGTGCACATGATGGCCACGGAACGCGATGCACACGGCGCGCTCGTCAAAAAGCCCCAAATGAGCCCGGGCGTCGTCCTCAAGGGCGCCCATGACGCGGAAGGCGTCGCGCAGGACCCGTTCAACGGCAAAATCTGGGTTTCGGACGAGCAGGATACCTCCATTCGCGAATACGACCCCGAGACGGGCGAACCCACGGGGCGGAAGGTGCCGATCCCCGCCTTCGTCCGGGAGCAGGTGCGCGGCAATCTTTCGCTGGAATCGCTGGCGATTTCGCCGGACGGTCTGACGCTTTGGACGGCGAACGAGGAGGCCTTGGTCTGCGACGGACCCACCGCGACGCCCCAACGCGGCACGACGGTCCGCCTCATGCGCTTTACGCGGCCGGACGGTCCGGGCGAGTGGGTCCCGGCGGGCATGTGGGCGTATGTGTGCGACCCGGTCGGTTCGCTGGGGGCGCTCAACAGCGGCGTTTCGGACCTGTGCGTCCTGCCCGACGATTCGCTCCTCGTCCTGGAGCGGGAATGCTCCTACGAAACGCTGGGCCTGACGCGCATCTACCGCCCGAACTTCACGAATGCGACGGACATCGGCGCGATCCCGGCGCTCAAAGGGGCGGTCTACACGCCGGTGGAGAAAGGCGCGCCGCTTTTCAGCCTTCGGGACGGCGATTTCTTCGGCGGGGGAATCTTCCAGTCGGACGTCGCCTGCTACGAGGGGCTGTGCACGGGGCCGCGCAACGCGGACGGCACGCTTTGCCTGATGCTGGTGTCGGACGGCGGGGCGGCCGCCAGCCGTACGAAATGGGGGATTACGGCCACGGCGCGCACCCAGCCCTACGTCCGCGCGCTCGCCCTGCGGGGCATGGACGAAAAGGGCCGGACGATTCCGGCGTTGGCGAAAGCCGGTTCCGCGCCGGTTGCGCCCTCCGAAAACCGTCTGGGCGTCGGCGGATTCGGCCGCGGCGGTTTGCGCGCCACGGGCGCTTTCGGGAAGACGCGCGGCGAACTCTACGGCTTGGACGCGGACTACCAATACCTGCTTCTGGCGGACGCGGCGTACGGCCTGCGCCTCGGGCTGGGCGGCTCGTTCTGTCCGCGGCAGGATGCGGCGCTTTCGGGCACACGCTTCGCGTACGGCGAATGGCGCGCGTTGCTGATTCCGGAACGCCGTCTGACGGACAATCTCGCCATGGGCATGCGTCTCGGGGTCGCGTTCAACTGGCTCAACGCCCGCAGCGCGGAATTCGCGGACGATACCGCCTTTCTGGCGCAGGGCATCGTGGGTCTGCAGGCGACCTACAATCTCACGGAGCGCCTGGGCGTCTACTCCGGCGTCGACTGGCGCCTCGGCGATTCGGCGAACTACGGCTCCTCGGAGGACAAGACGGAGGTCGATTTGAGCGGCTGGCTCTGGAACACAGGAATCTTTTTCACGTTTTGATGAAGAGAAGAGTGGAAAAACCACCCCGATTTATGGTACAATATAGACTAAACCAACGAAAAGAAAGGTAGAATCGAATATGGGCATTTTCAAGGCGTACGACATCCGTGGAATCTACGGAAAAGACCTGACGGACGCTATCTTTTACAAGATCGCGCGCGCGTACGTGCGTTTCATCGGGGCGAAGAAGGTCGTCGTGGCGCGGGACTGTCGCACGTCGGGCGACGCACTGTTCGCGGCGTTCACGAAGGGCGTCATGGACGAAGGGTGCGACGTCGTCGACATCGGGCTTGCTTCCACGCCGATGAGCTACTTCGCCAACGGCACGCTCAAGGTGGACGGCTCGGTCATGATCACCGCCTCCCACAACACGCGCGAATGGAACGGCTGCAAGCTCTGCCGCGCGGACGCCGTGCCGATTTCGGGCGCGACCGGCATCAAGGACATCGAGAAGATGGTGGCCGAAATGCCCGAGAACGAACCGCCGCGGGGCGTGGGCGAGCTGACGAAGACGGACGTCTCGGCGGCGTACGCGGCGCACGTGCAGGAATTCGCCCACCTGGCGCATCCGCTCCACCTGGCGTTCGACTTCGCCAACGGCATGGGCATCGCCGAAAGCGTCGCGTTCAAGGGTAGCGCGATCACGTACGACGCGCTCTATGGCGAGTACGACGGCAACTTCCCGAACCACAACGCCAACCCGCTCGAGCACGAGACCCTGAAGGACCTGCAGGCCCTCCTGCGGGCGAACCCGGGCAAGTACGCTTTCGGCGTCGCCTTCGACGGGGACGCGGACCGCGCCGGCTTCCTGGACGAGAAGGGCGAGATCATCCCGATGGACTTCGTGACGGCGCTCATCGCGCGCGACTTGCTCACGACGCATCCCGGCGCGACCTGCCTCTACGACCTGCGTTCGTCGCGCGTCTGCGAGGAAGTCATCGCCGCGGCGGGCGGCAAGCCGATGATGTCCCGCGTGGGCCACTCCTTCATCAAGGCGCAGATGCGCGCGAACGACGCGATTTTCGCCGGCGAACTGTCGGGCCACTACTACTTCAAGGCGAACTTCACCGCCGAATCGTCGTCCATGGCGACCTTCGCGCTCGCGAACATCGTCTCCAAGAGCGACAAGCCGCTTTCCGAAATCGTGAAGCCGCTGCGCAAGTACGCGCAATCGGGCGAAATCAACTCGAAGACGGTGCGTCCGCCGGCGGAGGTGCTCGCGGGCATCAAGGCCGCGTGGGAGAACAAGGCGAAAGTCTTCGAACTGGACGGCGTCACGGTCGACGCCTGGGAGACGGAAGGCTGGTGGGCCAACGTCCGCATGAGCAACACCGAACCGCTCGTCCGCCTGAACCTGGAAGGTCGCACAAAGGAAATCATGGAGGCGAAGCGTGACGAATTCCTGGCTCAGATTCGCGCCTGACGGACTCTGCGCCCTCCTCTGCGCGGGGCTGTTGGTCGGCTGCGCGCCCAAGGACGGGTCCCGTGAACGCGCCGCCGCGGACGCGGCACGCGCGGCGGGCGACAACCGCAAGGCGGCCGGACTCTACGCCGCCTCGCTGGTCCTGGCGCCGGACAACGTGGACGCGCTCGTGAACGGGGCGCGCGCGAATCTGGCCCTGGGCGCGAAGGACGAAGCCGCGCGCCTGATCGCCAATGCGCGTGTCCTCGCGCCGGCGGATGCGGACGTTCTGCAGGTTTCGGCCCATGTGGCGTATGCGACGGGCGACCGCAAGCTGGCGCAGAAATGCTTCGCGCTTCTGGCGGACGGTGCGTCCTACACGAAACAGGTCCGTTCCCTCGGCTGGACGGGGCTAGGCGTGCTGGCGATGGCCGAGGCGCGGGATGCCCGTGCCGGCGTCGCGCGGGACAAGGCGCGGATCTGCTTCTTCCGGGCCATCCGCTTGGACGGGCGGAACGCGTCGGCCTACTATCACCTGGGGCTTCTGTACCGCGACTACTACGACTACAAAGAGCTCGCGCGCGAGCAGTTCGACATTTTCGTGCGCCTGGAGACGAAAGCGGGCGCGCTCGCGGGCAAGCGCGTGCAGAACGTGCGCCGGAACATCCTGCCCGAACTGCACGAGGCGCTGAACGCCGCGCTGGCGAGTCGCGCGGGCATGGCCGGACGGGACGCCGACGCCTGCGCCGCGGCGCTCCAGAAAGCCGCCGCGGCCTGGAAACGCGGCCACTTCAAGACCGCGAAACTGCGCTATGCGGACGCGCTGAAGGCGGACCCCTTGAGCTATCCGGCGGCGCTCGGGCTGGCGCGCACGTGGGCGAAGGTCGATTTGCGCAAGGCGGGGCAGGCCGAGAGCTACACGTACTACCGCCGCGCGTGTGAATTGAACGCGTCCGCTTTCAAGACGTTCCTCGAGGCGGGCGAAATGGCGCTGAAGACGGGGCACTATTCCGCCGCGGTCGAGATCTATTCGCGCGCCTTGGCGATACGCCCGGCGGACAAGTCGGCGGCGGACGGGCTCATACGGGCGGCGCGCAAGGCCGGCCAGGCCAAGGTCGCCGCGGTCTACCAAGGCTACCGCAACTACCTGGACACGCTCTAAGGAGACTCCCGCATGGAATTGCTGCCCGCCGACTACGTCCTTCTCGCGCTTGCGGCCGTGTGCGCGCTGACGGGGCTTTTCCGCGGGCTTTCGGGTGCCCTGGCGTTCTTCGCCGCGACAATCGCCGCGTTCGCGGGCGGGTATGCCGCCTGGGTCTGCGGCGCGGCGTTTCTGGAAAACCCCTGGTTGCGCGGGCTGGCGGCGTTCGTCTGCGCGCTCTTGGCCTATGGCATCGCCCGCCTGATCGTGAAGAAGCTCGTCAACGGACTCCTCGCGCAGCCCTCGGACGCCCTCCTGGGGCTTTTGGCGGGTCTGCTCGTCCCGCTGCTCGCCGTGGTCTTCCTGGCGCGGGCGGGGCTTGGTGCCGATCTTTCCAACATCGTCCAGACCGTGCAGTCTGTCACAGGAGCCGAAAAGACCCAGCCATGCGCGTCCTACTGATAGACAATCTGATGATCCGCCGCTACGGCAATCTGCGCATGGGCCCCGGGCGCAAGCTGATGTGCGGGTGCGTGCGGAACAACTTCCGCTTCTGCGAGTTTTCGGACCGCGATATGGCGCGTCTGCTCGCGCCGTTGGGGATCCGTCCGCTGGGCGGCGCGATCGCCAACCGCAAGCTCGTGAAGACCGCCCGGAACTTCCGTCCGGACGCGGTTCTGCTGGGCCACTGCGACTACGTGACGAACGAGACGCTGGAGGAGATTCGCCACGCGCTGCCGGGCGTGAAGATCGCGCATTTCAACGTGGACCCGATCTGGCAGCCCGGCACGCGGGCGCAGATCGAGCGGCGCAAGCACGTCTGCGACGCCCTGTTCGTGACGACCGCCGGACCCGACCTCAGAACCTGGGCGACCGGACGCAACGTCGTCGCCTACATGCCCAATCCGTCCGACCCCTCCATGGAGAATCAGGACAATTCGCTCAAGGACGCCGCGGCGTTCGCGCGCGACTTCTTCTACGCGGGCAATCCCCGCCCGGGCGACCCGCGCATGGAGACGGTGCGCTTCCTCCAGGCGCGTCTGGCCAGACGCCTCGCGTTCGACTTCTACGGGATGGACAAGCCGTCCATCTGGGGTGCGGCCTACGAAGAGGTTCTGGCGAGCTCCAAGATGTCCGTCAACCTGAACCGCCGCGAGGGCGACAAGTGGTATTCGTCGGACCGCATCGCGCATCTGATGGGCTACGGCATTTTGACGTTTCTTTCCGACAAGGGGCGCATGCAGGACTTCTTCTCGTCCGACGAATGCGTCTACTGGTCCGAGCCGGGCGATTTGGCGGAAAAGATCCTCTGGTACCACGCGCACGACGCGGCGCGGCGGAAAGTGGCGCACGCCGGGCGGGAGCGCTATCACCGGCTCTTCTCGGGCGCGCGCACGCTGAAGTTCATGCTCGAGACGCTCTGGGGCGAGCCGTATACGGAATCCTACGAATGGGCGGGCGAGGTCTATCGCGCCTGAGGAGGAAGACGAACCCATGGAAAGTACGGGCGAACTCATCCTGCGCTTGGCGCTCGCGGCGTTTCTGGGCGGCCTCATCGGGGCGGAGCGCGAATACCGCGCGAAGGTCGCGGGCGTGCGCACCCACCTGCTCGTGGCGCTTGGCGCGGCGTTGATGATGATCGTCTCGCGCGACGGCTTCGGCGGCGTGGGCGATCCCTCGCGCGTCGCCTCCCAGATCGTGAGCGGAATCGGCTTTCTGGGCGCGGGCGCGATCATCGTCCAGAAGCACGTCGTGCACGGCCTCACGACCGCCGCGGGCATCTGGGTCTCGGCCGGAATCGGCATGGCCGTCGCCGCCGGGCTCTACATGGTCAGCCTCGCGACGACGATCTTCGCCCTGGTCGGACTCGAAGCGTTCGACGTGCTCGTCAACAAACTCAAGAAAGACGCCACGCCGGACGAACCGCCCGACGAACCGCCGGAAGAGGCCTAGCGCGCCGAAATATCTCACGCCGGGACGCCGCGAACGCAGAGAGGCGAGATTACGGGACAACCAGGACGGACGGGACGCCCGCGACGCGCCACGCACCGGACCATGCCCCCCAAACCCACGGCAGGGACCGCAGTCCCCTGCGGCCCGCCGGTTGAAAAACCTTTGCGTGGTCGAAATTTTCGTGCGCCGGGAGG
>DBKW01000023.1:0-1935 GCA_002298665.1 Verrucomicrobia bacterium UBA740
AAGAAGACGGACAAGGACGGGAAAGAAGTGGCTTTCGACGTGAAGCCGGGCGACACGGTCCTCCTGCCGAAGTACGGCGGGACGGAAGTCAAGATCGACGACAAGAAGTACCAGCTCGTCCGCGACGAGGACTTGCTCGGCGTCATCGAGAAGTAAATCTAGAAAGGATATTGGAACACTATGGCTAAGCAAATCAAGTTCGACGCCGACGCGCGTCAGAAAATCCTCGCGGGCATCGAGAAACTCTCCGCCGCGGTGACATCCACGCTCGGTCCGTCCGGGCGGAACGTCATCCTCGACAAGAAGTTCGGCTCGCCGCAGATCACAAAGGACGGCGTGACGGTGGCCAAGGAAATCGAGCTGCCCGACCCGTTCGAGAACATGGGCGCGCAGATGGTCAAGGAAGTCGCGTCCAAGACGAACGACGTCGCCGGTGACGGCACGACGACGGCCACCCTCCTCGCCGAGGCGATCTACCGCGAAGGCCTCAAGAACCTGACGGCCGGCGCGAACGCGATGGCCCTCAAGAACGGCATCGACAAAGCGACCGCCGCGGTCACGGAGTCCATCGCCAAGCTCTCCAAGAAGGTCAAGAGCGCGGACGAGATTGCGCAGGTCGCGACGATTTCCGCGAACGGCGACACCGAGATCGGCAAGATGATTTCCGACGCGATGGAGAAGGTCGGCAAGGAAGGCACCATCACGGTCGAAGAGGCCAAGACGCTTGAGTCCACTTTGGACGTCGTCGAAGGCATGCAGTTCGACAAGGGCTACCTCTCGCCCTACTTCGTGACCTCGCCCGAGGACATGGAGTGCGAGCTCGAGAACCCCTTCATCCTCCTCTTCGAGAAGAAGATTTCCAACCTGCAGGACCTGCTCCCGCTCCTCCAGAGCGTGGCCAAGACGGGCCGTCCGCTCATGATCATCGCGGAAGACGTCGAGGGCGAAGCGCTCGCGACGCTGGTCGTGAACAAGCTCCGCGGCACCTTCCAGGTCTGCGCGGTCAAGGCGCCGGGCTTCGGCGACCGCCGCAAAGCGATCCTCGAGGACATCGCGGTCCTCACGGGTGGCAAGCTCATCAGCGAGGATCTCGGCATCAAGCTCGAGAACGTCCAGCTTACGGACCTCGGCCGTGCGAAGAAGGTCGTCGTCGACAAGGACAACACGACCATCGTCGAGGGTCTCGGCAAGAAGGCGGATATCGAGGCGCGCGTGGCGCTCATCAAGAAGCAGATCGAGGACACGACCTCCGACTACGACCGCGAGAAACTGCAGGAGCGCTTGGCGAAACTCGCCGGCGGCGTGGCGCTGATCAAGGTTGGCGCGGCGACGGAAGCGGCCATGAAGGAGAAGAAGGACCGCGTGGACGACGCGTTGCATGCTACGCGTGCGGCTGTCGAAGAGGGTATCGTCCCCGGCGGCGGCGTGGCCTACCTGCGCGCCCAGAAGGCGATTGACGCGCTGGAACTCGAGGGCGACGAAAAGGTCGGTGCGACGATCATCAGCCGCGCGATCGAGGCCCCGCTGCGCAAGCTCGTCAACAACGCCGGCCAGGAAGCCGCGCTCGTCATCGCCAACGTCAAGAAGGCGACGGGCACGAACGGCTACAATGTCCGCACGGGCGAGTACTGCGACATGATCAAGGCGGGCGTGGTCGATCCGGCCAAGGTGACGCGCTCGGCTCTGCAGAACGCCGCGTCTATCGCCGGGCTGCTCCTCACGACCGATTGCATGGTCACCGACATCCCCGAGAAGAAGGATGCGTGTGGCTGCGGCGGCCACGGTGGCGCACCCGATATGGGCGGCATGATGTAATACGGCTACCCGTATATGAACTAAAAAAGCCTGCAGGAGGTTGAATCCTGCAGGCTTTTTTAATCACATGAAACGTTCCCTGTTCGGACGACTTTTCTCCATTTTCCTGCTGTTTGGAGC
>DBKW01000023.1:2011-5903 GCA_002298665.1 Verrucomicrobia bacterium UBA740
CTTCTATGTGAAGGACGCCGGGGACGATGCCTGCGCCGTAGTCCTCGTCACGTCCGAAGGCGCGTCTTTTGCCACGGCGGGGGCCTGCACCACAAACAGTCTTTTCAGGATCGCCTCCCTCTCCAAGCTTTTTCTCGTCAGCGCCCTTCAGAATGCCGCGGCAGACGGGGCGGTTGATCTGGACGCGACCGTGGGGACATTCTCCAGTCTGGGGTTTCCGGCTGAATATGCGTCCATCACGCTGCGCGAGCTTATGGAGAACCGCGCGGGCCTGCCGCGCGACTTCATCGACGAATCCAATCCGATAGATGTCGGCCATGTCTTCGCCGGCGGCTTTTTCGGATGGCACATCTACGCGCAATTCGACAGCGCCGCGGATTTCCTGCGCTGTTGCCATCGACCCTGTTGGCGGCGTTTTGTTCGAAAAACGCGAGCCATAACGCCCCGCCCCGTCATCTACTCCAATGTTGGTTACGGACTTCTTGGACTTTGCCTGGAAGAGCAGACGGGGTTGAGCCTCGAGCAATTCCTGAAGGAGAATCTCGTGCAGCCCCTGGGGCTGAAGGAGACGACCTACGAACCCGAACGGGCGGGACTGTCCAGCCGGACCACCCCCGCCAAAGCCGGGCACCTCCCTTGGTTTGTCCGGCGGGGCCACGCCGTTCCGGACATCCGTTTGGGGCCACCCCTGCGGGCGGCCGGTGGGCTCTTCTCCAGCATTGCGGACTGTGCTCGCGTGTTTGCGGACTACTGGCGGATTGTGGACGCCGAATGCGCCGGCGTCCCCGTGGAAAATTTGCCCGACAACGCGCTGATCGGGCTTCTGCGCGTGAAGGAACTCGCAACCGGTGCGCACGTCCTCTACCGCGCCGGCATGATTTACGGCGGGGCGTCATTCGTCTGCTTCGACCCGGAAACTCGGAACATCGTGATCATACTGCGCAATGTCACGAGCTGGCCCGACAAGCGCGGCTTCAAACTGGTGGAGGCCCTACAGCGCCGACAACGCGGGAATCGCCCGGAAGAGCATGTAGAGCCCCGTGCCGACCGCCATTGAAAGCATCATCTGACGGCTTTTGATTTGCACCCACATCGTCACGAACGTGCAAACGAGCGCCGCGAGACGGTGCTCCCCCGCCAAGATTGCGTTCCGCAGGCAATAGACGACGAGAAGACCGAAAACGGCCGGACCGAGCCATTTGCCCAAGTAAGCCACGAATGGAGGCGTGGGGCGATCGGGCCGGAACACGAGAAACGGCAAAAAGCGCGTCAGCATGACGCCCGCGACCGCCAACGAAATCATGCAAGCCTCTTCCAATCCGGTCATGACAGTTTCCTTCGTAAAAGCGTCAAAACGATGAGGATGCCGCCCATGGCGGGGAGCATGAAATCTTCCGCGCCGAACAAAAGCAAGGTGACAAACGAAACGGCGAGCCCGATTCGCGATCCGGCATGGCTCTTTTCGGTGCGCCAATTCTCGGCGAAAATCGCCGCGAACATGGCCGTCATGATGAACTCCATGCCCGGCAGATCGACGGCGGGGCACGCATGGGCGAGGCAAGTCCCCATCGCCGTGCCCGTCAGCCAGTAGAGCCACACCAGAACGCTCACCACAAGCTGGAAGCGATGCGGGTCCAGACCCGACGGAACGGGATTCGCGAATGTCACGGCGAAAGTTTCGTCCGTCAGCATGTAGATCATGAAGAACTTGCGCCAGCCCGCACCCTTGAACCGGTCCAGCATGGAAATGCCGTAGAACAAGTGCCGCGCTCCGACCAGAAACGCCATAACGAAAACCGCGAGCGGACGGAACGCACCCAGCATCAGGCTCGCCAGGATGAATTCGACCGAACCCGAATAGACCAGCGCCGCCGTGACGAGCGGGAACCACCACGCGAGCTGCAGATGCGTCGCGAAGACGCCGTAGCCGAATCCGATGAGCCAGTAGGCGGCGAACACCGGCAGCGTCAATTTGACCGCCGCGCGCAGAAGTCCGCTCTTCAGCATTTCACAAGCCGCACGTCGCCCCACCCGCACGGGAGCGCGAAGACGACCGCGTTGCCTTCGCGCTTCTTGTCCCCCTTCATGAGCGGCTTGAGGCTCTCGAACGTCAGTCCCTCGGGCAGCGTCGTGGGCAAACGGGCCGCGGCGAAACGCGCGGCGATTTCCTCCGGCCAAGTCGCCGGCGCGAGCCCCAGGCGGACGGCCAGACGCGCTTCTTCCACGCAACCGATCGCCACCGCCTCGCCATGCGAAACGGCGTAGTTCGTCGCCTTCTCGATGGCATGCGCCACCGTGTGTCCACAATTGAGTTTCATGCGCTCGCCCGTCTTTTCGAGCGGATCGGCGCGCACGGTGCGTATCTTGACCGCGAGATTGGCTTTGATTTCCTCCGCCGTCGGCGCGCCCGAGACGTCCGCCGTGTGGGGGAGTCCGCCGATGATCTCGTGCTTGATCATCTCCGCCCGTCCGTCCGCCAGGCGCCGCGGCGGCAAGGTCCTCAGGAAATCCGTGTCGATGATCACCTGCCGCGGCGGATGGAACGCGCCGGCCATGTTCTTTCCGCACGCGAGGTCGCACGCCGTCTTGCCGCCGTAGCTCGCATCCACCATCGCGAGAAGCGTCGTCGGCACGTTCACCCAGTCGATGCCGCGCATCCACGTCGCCGCGGCGAATCCGGTCAAATCCCCCGTCACGCCCCCGCCAATCGCCGTCACGTGGTCCTTGCGTCCAAGCCCTTTCCGGGCGAAAGCGTTCCAGATGTTTTCGACCGTCTCGATCGTCTTGTGTTCCTCGCCTGTGGGGATGACGCAAATCGCCTGCGCCGCGAGTTCCGGATACGCCGCGGCGACGCCCGAATCGATGACGACGTTCACCAAATCCGCCGCCGTCAACTTGCGGAACACGACGCTGGTCTCCTCCGTCAAAAGCGCGTCCAGGACCACAAACGCCGCGAGCCCTTCCACGACCGGCATCGCGCGCCGGGCGATGCACGGATCGTGCCGCCCGCGAATCTGCAGCACCGTCGGCTGCATCGTCTTCAGGTCCACGCTTTGCTGCGGCATGTAGATGGACGGCGTCGGCTTCAGCGCCACGCGGAAGACGAGCGGCATCCCGCTCGTCATGCCGCCCAGCACTCCGCCGGCGTTGTTCGTCGTCGTGACGACTTTCCCGTCCACGATCGCGAAAGGGTCGTTGTTTTCGGAGCCCTTGAGCCCCGCCGCGGCGAATCCGCGCCCGAACTCGACGCCCTTCACGCCCGGAATCCCGAACATCGCCTGGGCGAGCGCGCCGTCGATCCCCTCGAACATGGGGCCGCCGAGCCCGACGGGAAGCCCCGTGACTTCCGCCTCGACGATGCCGCCGACCGAATCGCCGGCCGCCTTCGCCGCCGCGATGTCCCCGACCTGCGCGAGACGCGTCGCCACCCGGATGCCCCGCCGCGCGAGCGCCTGCAGGCACAAGCCGCCCGCGATGCACATCGCCGCCGTGAGCCGCCCCGAATTCGCCCCGCCGCCCGGCGGAATGCGCCCCGTCTTCACGTAGTTCGGGTAGTCCGCGTGCCCCGGACGCGGCACCGTCTTCTCGTAGTCCCGGCTGCGCGTGTCCGTATTCCTGATGATCGCCTCGATCGCGTCGCCGGTCGTCACGCCGTCCGGCCCGAGCCCCTGGTGGAACTCCGGCACGTCCGGCTCCTTGCGCGCCGTCGAGAAGGCGTCCCGCCCCGGTGCGCGGCGCTCCATGAACGCTTGCAACGCCGCGCGATCGACAGCCTCCCCGGCGGGAAACCCCTCCAGGCGCATGCCGATGGCCGGCGCGTGCGACTCGCCCCAGACGTCCAGTTTCAATGTCGTACCTATCTTCATTTCGAACTTCCTTCCTCCATGCGCTT
>DBKW01000023.1:6101-10865 GCA_002298665.1 Verrucomicrobia bacterium UBA740
CCGGCGTGCTCCTGCGCGAGTTCGTCGCGCACGTAGGCCGACGATATCAGATGGCACAGCTGGCTCGTGTAGGCGATCATCTCGTCGTGGTGCTGCGGGTCGGTATAGACGATGCGCGCAAAACCCAATTCCCGCAGCAAGACCTCCAGCCGGTCGAGAACGCCGCGCCCGTATGTCGGATACGGCGTGAGGATCATGGACGCGCCGTCGAAAAGATCCGCGGACGCGTTGGCGTACCCGGTCCGTTCCTTGCCCGCCATCGGATGCCCCCCGACGAAATACCACTTCTTCTCGTAGGCGTACTTCACGAGTTCCGCATAGATCGGCTGCTTGACGCCGGCGATGTCGACGACCGTGGCGCCCGCCTTCAATTTCGGGGCGATGGCCTCGACGACGCCCGTCACCGCGTCCGGCGGCACCGCGACGAACACGTAGTCGTACGCCGTCAGATCGGGACGCTCCGCCGCGCGTCCGGGAAAAATCCGCGCCGTGTGCCCCGCGCGCCGGGCGGCCAGCTCCAACGAACCTCCGATGAGTCCTCTTCCGATAATGGCGATATTCATTTCGTTTCCGTTCCCTTTCCGTCGACGCGAGAAGTCTGGACGAGGCGCTCGGCGAGCGACGTGCGCCGCTCCTGCACCACGTTGTTCTGGATGGCGCGGTCCACCGCAAACGGAACCCCGATGAGCAGTACCAGTTTCTTTCCGCGCGTCAAAGCCGTATAGAGCAGGTTGCGCTGCAGCATGACGTAGTGCTGCGTGTGGATCAGCACGATGACGGCCGGATACTCGCTGCCCTGCGATTTGTGGATCGTCGTCGCGTACGAGAGCACGAGTTCGTCCAGGTCGGCCGCCTCGTACTTCACCGGACGCCCGTCGAACGCGACGATGAGCGAACGGTCCGCCGCCGAGACCGCCTGGACGAAGCCGACGTCCCCGTTGTACACGTCCTTGTCGTAGTTGTTCCGCAGCTGCATGACCCGGTCTCCGACCCGGAACAGCGTGCCGCCGCGGACGACCGCGTCGCCCGTCGGGTTCAGCGCCTTCTGGAGCTCGCAGTTGAGGTTTTCCGTGCCGAGCAGATTGCGCCGCATGGGCGTCAGGACCTGGACGTCGCGCAGGGGGTCGAGCCCGAACTTGTTGGGGATGCGCGTCGTCATGAACTCGATCGTGCGCTTCAGGCACTGCTCCGGGTCCTCCGCGCGCACGAAGTAGAAGTCGCTTTCGCCCGGGCGCACCTCGAGCGGTTCGCCGGCGTTCACGTGGTGCGCGTTGCGCACGATCAGTCCGCTCGTGTCCTGGCGGAAGATGTGGTCCAGCCGCGTCGCGGCGATCGCGCCCGACTTGATGAAATCCCCCAATACGCACCCCGGCCCCACGCTGGGTAGCTGGTCCGTATCGCCCACCCACACGACGACCGCCGCGGACGGCAGCGCCGCGAAAAGGTCGCGCGCCAGGCGGATGTCGATCATGGAGGTCTCGTCGAAGATGAAGACGTCCCCCTCGCACGGGTTTTCCGCGTTGTAGGTGAAGCGGTTGGTGACGGGATTCCATTTCAGGAGCCGGTGGATGGTCTGCGCCGGACGCCCGACCGACTCGGCCATGCGCTTGGCGGCGCGCCCCGTCGGCGCGGCCAGGACGATTTTCAGCCCGCGCGCGGAATAGATGTCGGCCAGCGCGCGGATGATCGTCGTCTTGCCCACGCCCGGGCCGCCCGTGATGATCGAAAACTTGTCCGTCAAGCTCCGCGTCAAGGCTTCCCGCTGCCGCGCGGCCAGATGGAACCCGGCGCGCGCTTCCCACCAGACGACCGCCTTGTCGGCGTCGATGGCGCGGAACGGGACCGGCGAGCCGAGAATCCGCCGCACCCCGCTGGCCGTGTCGCGCTCCGCAAGCCAGAGCGGATACAGGTAGATGCGGCGCCCTTCTTCGCCCGTGCCCTCCGCCACGACGCGGCGCTCCCGCAATTCCTGCTCCAGCGCCTCGCCGAGAATCTCGACCGGAATCTCCGTCAGCTCGTGGGCGTGCAGCAGAAGATTGTTCTCGTAGGACCAGCAATGCCCGGCCTCTTCCGCCTCCGTCTCGAGCGTGTACGCGATGGCGGCGCGCGCGCGCAACGGCGAGTCCTTCGGAATGCCGACCGAGAGCGCGATGCGGTCCGCCGTCGCGAAGCCGATCCCCCACAGGTCGCGGCAGAGCCGGTACGGGTTCGCCTTCACGATGGCCACCGCGTCCGGACCGTAGCGGCGGACAATCTTCGTCATCTTGTTGACGGAGATGCCGTACGTCTGCCCGAAGATCATCGCATCGCGCAGCGTCTCGTTCGCGAGCCAGCTCGCGCGGATCTGCTCGATCTTCGTCCGCCCCAGCTTCGGCACCTCCCGCAGCCGCCCCGACTGGTGCGACAGCACGTCCAGCGTCCGCTCCCCGAACGTCTGGACGATACGATGCGCCAGGACCTTGCCGACGCCCTTGATCAGCCCCGAGGCGAGATAGCGCTCGATGCCGGCGACGGACTTCGGCGCGACGCACGTGATGGCCGTCGCCTTGAACTGCCGCCCGTGCACCTTGTCCGTCACCCACTGCCCTTCCGCCGTGACGTCCTCGCCCTCCCAGACCGCCTGCGTCTTGCCGACGAGCGTGAACGTGCGCCCTTTCGCCAGCTCGAACGCGGCGGGCGCGGCGACCGTCAGTACGGTGTAGCCGTTCTCGTCGTTGTGGTAGACGACGCTCTGCACGGTGCCTTCCACCGTCTCGGTCGCCGCTTCGGACGCGGCGGATGCGGACTCGGGGACGGACGCGGTCATTTCGTTTTCTTGAGAAGCGCGTCCGCCGCGGCGGTTTCCGCCTGACGAAGCGAACCGCCCTGCGCCTGCGCGGACCCGACTCCCTCGACCGTCACGCGCGCCGTGAAGACGGGCTTGTCGCACGTGCCCGCCGTCCGCACGCGCTCGTACACAGGAATGCGCGGCGGTTTAAGCGCCTGCGCATAGTGCTGCAAGGCCGTCTTGGGGTTGCCGTCCAATTCACCCTGCGCGGCGTTCTCCGTGAGGCCCAGCGCGGCGAAAACGGCTTCCGCCGCCGGCTTCCCGCCGTCCAGATACGCGGCTCCGAGAATGGCTTCCACTGCGTCCGCGAGCGTCTTCGCGTGCGCGTCCAGCGGACCCGCCCCCCGGTTGCGCCGCAGGCGTCCGCCCAGCCCGTGCGCCGCGGCCGCCGTACAAAGTGCCGCACTGGACACCATATGCTGCCGCCGCGCCGTGAGCGTCCCCTCCTTGTCCTTCGGATACGCCGCGAAAAGCCACTCCGTCGCCAGAAGCTGCAGAACCGCGTCCCCCAGCAGCTCCAGGCGCTGGTTGTCTTCCGCCTGCGGATACGTCATGCGGTAGGACGGCGTCGTCAACGCCTCTTCCAGAAGCGCCGCATTGGAAAAAACATAGCCGAATATTTCGTTCTCACATTCCATTGACACTATTATACCAAATAAACCGCTCTCCGACCATACCTGACACCGGGAACGCGCCCCGTCGCCCTCGCCGTTGCCAATCGACATATCGAACGGAGCCAATCGATACGGGCGGAAAAGGGAATCTTCCCCATGTCGTGTGGAGCTCGTCACGAAGAGAACGGGCTTTCATCGGCAATACCTAGGGAAAGCGTGCACACGGTTCCCCTAAATCACCGTGAGGCGCGCCTATCCCCCCCCCTTGGGGAACGCCCCCTTGGCCGCCAAAGAGAGGTCGCCGGACAGAGTCCGCATGCGGGGGACCGCACGTCAGCGTCTTTTCGAGCCGTCAGAGGCTCAGGACAAGCCCCACCTTCGCGAACGCCAGGTCGGGGCGTCCGCGTTCGTCGGGTCGCGCCTTGACCTGCCGGCGAATATCCGGGTCGACAATGGAGAACTGGGATACGCCCACATAGGCGCTCAGGACGTCGGTTATCTGATAGCGGAGCGTCAACGAGAGCGTCGCGGAGTTCGGCCCCGGACGCCACTTCGCCGGCTCTTCCGTCCACTGTCCGAAGCGGCGGCGGTTCCAGCACCGGGGGCCGCCGTCCACGTAAAGTTCGGGAATGAGCGAAAACCGTCCGGGCAGCGCGCATTCGCGGAAGATGCCGACGCGTATGCCCGGGCAATTGTAGGGGAACTCCATCCAGCGCACGAGCGTGAAGAACGAAAACCACGGCGTGACCAGCGTCTCCCGGTTTATCCATTCCCGATAGGTGCGCCGTCCGACGCGCGCGCCGATCATCTCGTTCCATTGGTAGGAAATGCGCGAATCCAGCGACCACCCTTCCGCGAATTCCCACGTGTAGCCGTACTGCAGCCAGGGATCCAGCTCGTTGAAGCAGTTCCGGCGCTCCGCCCGGTAGTGCCGCGACAGGTCCGACAGACTCCAGAAGCCGACATTGGCGTAGCCGAGCGCCCCCAACCGGCAGCCCGCCCCCGCATCCAGGATGAAGACGGGGCGCACGGACGCGATCTTGCCGCGCGTCACGTGGGCGGAGGCGACCTCTGGATTCGCCCACGCGTAGGGACGGAAGCCTCCCGTGGCCGCGGCAAAATCAAAAAACGCGCCGTCCGCCTCGTCATTGCCGATCGACCCGTCGTCCGCCCGCAAGACAAGCGCGGCGAACGCAACCGCCGCGGTCCAAACTATCGCTCGTGTTCTCATGAAAGTAAATTATAGCAAATCCACCCCTCCGGCGGCAACCCCCGGGCAAAACCGCAAAGTCAAAGCGGAATGGCGAATCTCATGGCCGGCGG
>DBKW01000082.1:0-803 GCA_002298665.1 Verrucomicrobia bacterium UBA740
ACACGAACGCCGTGACGGTGACGTGGGACGCCGTGCCGCATGCGGCGTATTACAAGGTGGCGGTGGAAAACTGGGATGTCGCGATCAACAAGAAGACGCGCACCGTGGAGACGAATGTGACGCGCTTCGTGGATACGGAACTGCCGCGGCCCGGGCTCGGACGCTACACGGTGACGGCGGTCTATGCGAACGGCATGACGGGCGCACCGTCCGAGGCGGCCGTCGGCTATGCGGCACTGGACACGATGCGGATTCTCGGCGTCTCGACGCGGTGGCCGTGGAACGGGAAGGTCGATCTCGACATCGAGTACAAGACGGTGCGTCCGCGCTTCAACGAACTCTTCGGTCTCCCGAACCTGCCGTATCCGACCAACGTCACGCTCGCCGCGCAGACGGCGGAGGGTACGGCCATCATGGTTTCGACGCTCGAAAGGGAGCCGGCGGTGGATCGGAACTACACGGTCAACCGCAAGGCGGTGGAGAACGGTTCGGCGATCTTCTCGGGGTCGAGTTCGCTGCGGCTCGTGTGGGATGCGGATACGGATACGCAGAACAGCCTCGTGGCGACGAATGCGATGCTGACGCTCACGGTCGCCGACGACTACAGTTCGCTGACGGACAGCTGCACGGTGGACATCGACACGACGAAGCCGGTGGCGATTCCGCTCCCGGAGGCGTCCGAGACGAACGACCGGGAGATTGCGTTCCCGTGGGCGGCGCGCTGGGCGGACGAGGCGTCGCGGTCTCTCAACATGCAGGACGGCACGGATCTGGAGATCGTCACGGTCACGCGGTACGGCACG
>DBKW01000082.1:947-19184 GCA_002298665.1 Verrucomicrobia bacterium UBA740
CAAGTTCCTCCGCTCGGTGGCGACGCCTGTCACGGTGGAACGCGTACCGGGGCAGAACGCCCTCGACATCAAGTGGACGTTCTCGGCCGACTGCACCTACTACCAGATCATCCGCCGCGAGGTCTACGCCGACGGGACGCGCAGCCCCTGGCAGAACATGGCACCGCTTTCGGGCCCCTGGTACCGCGACATCGGCGTGACGGGTGGAAAGACCTACGAATACGCCGCGTGCCCGATGTATCCCGACCCGGATACGCACGACTACATCACGGCCGAGCCGGTCGTCTGGACGGCCGGCAGCGCGGCGGTGGGCGTGACCTTCGACGCGCTCGGACCCTACCTCTCGGACGGCAAGACCGAGGTCGAGCAGTATCTGGGCGAAGCGTACGGCACGCTCCCGGAGCCGACGCGCATAGGATGCCGGTTCGAGGGCTGGTTCCTCGGTGTCACGAACGGGGCCCCCGAGGCGGTTTCGGGCGCGAACCTGCTCGTCCCGGGCAACCACAGGCTGTACGCGAAGTGGGGGACGGCGGTCGCGATCACGGTCTCGTGCGACACGAAGAACGGCGGAATCGACATTTCCTGGGATGCCGCCGCCGGAGTGGCGGGCTACGACATCCTGCGCCGCCGGATCAACCGCGACGGCACGACGGAAGCCTGGACGGTACGCGCGACGGTCGGGGCGGACGTGACGTCCTGGCGGGATACGGGGGTCGACGGCGTGTCCGTCTACGAGTACGCCGTCCGCATCCGCGACGCGAACCCGGTCGTGCCGGGCGAGACGCTGGAAACGACGTCTTCCGGGAGCGCGTCCGGCTGGGTGCAACGGGACCGGCTGACTCTCACGGACGCGCAGATCAGCAATCCGTGGGACGGGACCGTATCGGTCTCGTTCACCTATGCCTCGGGACAGCCGATTGCGTCCAACGAGGGTGTCTGCGAAGTCCGCGTGCTTGACCGGGATGGGAATCCCTTGACGGTGCGGACGCTCAAGCTGAATGGGCAGACGGTCGCCAACGGCGCGTTCACGCTCGACCTCGACACGGCGCAGGGCGCGGTCTCGCGCGGCCGGATCGTATGGACGGCGGGGGTGGACATGCCCAAGACGTATCTCGAGGGTGTCACGCTCCGCGTACGGATGGTCAAGACAGGCACGGAGGCGACGACCGCGTCGTTTACGCTCAACACCTACGATACGCACGTTGTGTTCGACGCGCTTGGTCGCTGGTTCGCCACTGGCACGTCTGTCGTCACGCAGACGGTCGGCTCGGTCTACGGTGCATTCCCGGCGGCGGCGCGCGCAGGCTACCAATTCCTGGGCTGGTTCGATGGCGTCACGAACGGGGCCCCCGAGGCGGTTTCGGGCGCGACGCCCTTGACGCGCGAGAATCACACGCTCTACGCGAAGTGGCAGGTCAACACGGCCGCTTCGCCGGTCACGGACGCGCACGGCAACTCCATCTTCAAGTGGGAGGCGAACGGCGCGCAGGAGGCGACCATCCTGGGCTTCCGCGACCCGAACCGGAAGATCGAGGACCTCGTCCTGCCGGACATGATCGCAGGACGTTTCGTCACGGCGGTCAAGGCGGGCGCCTTCAACCAGTCGAAGTGCGGTATGACGTCCCTGACGCTGCCCGTCTACTGCCGGACCATCGGCGCGAAAGCGTTCTACGGCATTGCGACATTGACGCGTGTGACGATCACGCCCGTCCGCGACTGGACGGCGCCGATGCGCGCCGGCGCGCTCGCGATCGGCAAGGAGGCGTTCGGCTCCACGGGATTGGAGTCGGTCTATTTGCCGGTAGAGGTCGCGTCCGTCGGGGACTCGGCTTTCGCGAACTGCAAGAATCTGCAATCGCTGACGTTGCTGGGCAAGCCCGTGTTTGGCAGTAATGTATTCAGGCGCTCGGGCATCTGGGCCGGTTCGAAGCCGACCATTCATCTCTCGCCGGACGTCGCGGCGGACACGGACTATCTCGCGTCCTTGAAGGGCAGTCGCAACGATGTCCTGCTGCGTTTTGACGCGCTCGTGACGGGGCTCTCGCTCGGCGCGCCCACGCTGCCCCGGGCGGGCGTGGTCCGGCTGGCGGTCGGCGTGACGCGCGCGGCGGAATGGGGGCAGGTGGACGCCTCGCGCGTGCGGGTCGAGTACCGGGCGCGTCTTGGCGACGCGCCGCAACTCTTGACGCCCCGGGTGACGCCTAACGCGGACGGGTCCATGAATCTCGAAGTCGACGTGCCGGGGGGCTCGTCCGGGTTCTTCCGCGTCAAATTGGAGGACTGAACAATGCATACGAAACAGATTGCGTGTTGTGTGTGCGCCGCCTGCGCGGCGTTGACGGCGGCGGCGGACGGCTGGCGCTTCTCGGCGGGTCCAGCGTGGCGGTCGCGCGTCAAGACGGAAATCCGCGGCGCGGTGGCCGTGCCGACGCTTCCGCCCGCCCCGCCGGCCGGGTACGACCGGCCCGATCCGTCGACGGGAGCCTGGAGCCCCGATGACGTGACGGAGACGCGTCCCGACCCCTCGCCCATCGCGATGCCGGACGACGAACTTTGGGCGATCAGCCGCACCTACACGGAGGTGACGGTCGAGCCGGGCGACGGCGCGGCGCTGCTCGACGCGACCGACACGCGCGGTCCGCTCGGACTGAAGGCACGGCTGGGGCGCGACGTGTGGGAGCTGGGGCCCGTCTCGGTCGGTTTCGACCTGCGCTTCGCCGGCTACTGGGGCATCCGCTCCTCCGCCTCCGGATTCGCCGCGGGCGGTTCGCGCACGACCTATACCTGCACGGACTGGTATCTCTTCGAGGGTGGGCCCTGGCCGGACGACCCCGAACCGGACAACCGCGACTTCTCCAGCGCGGGCGGCGTGCTGGATCCGGTGCTGGATCCGGCCAGCCGCGTCGAGAACACCGCGACGGAGACCTTCACCGGCCACCGGGTGGGGGCACGCCTGCGGGCCGACCTGTACCAGATCGGGCTGGGACCGACGGTGTCGTGGCGCGTCTTCCGGTGGCTGGACGCCTATGCGGGCGCCGCGGCGCTTTGCAACATCGCCGCGCTGGACTTCACGTGCAGCGGGACGTCCGTCTCGGAAACGCAGTGCCGTCTCGGCTTCGGCGCGGATGTCGGGCTCGTGGCGAATATGGCGGACTGGCTTGGGCTGTATGCCGACGTCGGCTACGAGTGGGTGGACGACTTCGACGTCTCCGCCGCGGGGGTTCGTTCCACGATGGACTTCTCCTCGCTCGTCGTCTCGGCCGGCATCGTCCTGCGGTTCTGAGTCCGGGGGCTCTACGGCAAACCCGTGCGGGCGGCAGGGACTGACGCCCCTACCATTGGGTTGGGGGCGGCGGGCGAAGCCAGTGGCGAAGCGTTAGCGTAGCCTTTTTCGCCCCTCAGAGTTTATTAACCGTGTAGAGAATGTAGAAAATGTAGAAGGAGGGCGGGATTTATGGGGGTGGGTGGCCATGTGTCGTCCAACGGTAGAGGCGGCGTCCCACCTGTTCCGCCTGTCCCAGTTGTCCCGTTCCTCCCGCCAGCCCTTGGTCGTCCTTCGGCGTTTACACCTTCCATTCCGAAACCGGGGCGTCTCCGTTGCCGCATGCGCTTTCCACCCCTTGGAACGGCCTGTCCCGGGTGTCTCACGACATGATACACTTTTCGCGAACGATTTTGTCTGCAAAGAGCGGCGATTTATGGTATAATATATTCCTCAATGACGAAAAAGAGCGTAGAAAGCAGGCGCAGAGGCAGCCGGGCGGCCGAGAGGGGTCCGGAAGAGAATTTCTATGGTTGTTTTCGTCCGTGCCGGGAGGCGGTTCCCGGTTTGGGGTTCAATGTGACCAACGCGTAAGTCGAATAAAGCTATGAAGGAAAAAACGGGTATGAGGTCGGGTGCGCAGGCACTTGTGGAATCGCTGGAGAAAGCGGGCACGGAGGTGCTCTTCGGGTATCCGGGGGGACAGGTTCTGGATATTTTCGACAAGCTGGGGTCCGCCAAGTTCCAGTTCATTTTGGGGCGGCACGAGCAGGGATGCGCGCACATGGCCGACGGCTACGCCCGGGCGACGGGCAAGCCGGGGGTGTGCCTGGTGACGTCCGGTCCGGGCGCGACGAACACGGTGACGGGGCTGGCGACGGCCTGCATGGACGGCATCCCGATGATTCTCATCTCGGGGCAGGTTCCGCTTTCGCTGATCGGCACGGACGCGTTCCAGGAGGCGGATACGACGGGCATCACGCGGGCGGTCTCGAAGCACAACTTCCTGGTGCATTCGGCCGACGAGATACCGGAGATCGTGGCGCAGGCGTTCTACATCGCGACGCACGGCAAGCCGGGTCCGGTCGTCATCGACATACCCAAGGACTGCCAGCGCGGGATGACCGCGGCGCAGTATCCGGAGCGCGTGTCGCTTCGGGCGTACCATCCGGAGTCGACGGCGACGACGACGCAGCTCAACCGTCTGGCGAAGATGATCAACGAGGCGAAGCGGCCGGTCCTTTTCGCGGGCGGCGGGGTCATTTCGAGCGGCGCGGCGGCGGATCTGGCGGCGCTGGCGCACCGGGCGAACATCCCGGTCGCGACGACGCTCATGGGCATCGGGTCGTTCGACGAGCACGATCCGCTCGCGCTCCACATGGCGGGCATGCACGGCGAATGGGCGGCGAACAAGGCGATCGCCTCGTGCGATCTTCTGCTGGCGCTCGGGACGCGCTTCTCGGACCGTGTGACGGGCAAGCTTTCGGAATACGCCAAGAACGCGAAGATCGTGCATGTGGACTGCGATCCGGCGTCCATCGGCAAGAACGTGGGGGTGGATCTTGGGATCATCGCGGACATCAAAGACGTGCTGACGACGGTTCTTTCGCGCATCAAGGCGGCGGACCATGCGGACTGGCTCAAGGAGGTGGCGGGCTTCCGCGCGGCGCATCCGGCGGGCTACAAGCCGATGCACAAGGACGTCATCATGCCGCAGGCGGTGATCGAGGCGATCGACAAGGCGACGGACGGCGAGGCGCTGATCGTGACGGACGTGGGGCAGAACCAGATGTGGGCGGCGCAATACTTCCGCCACTCCCTGCCGCGGCACTTCCTGACGTCCGGCGGCATGGGGACGATGGGCTTCGGCATTCCCGCGGCGATCGGCGCGGCGCTGGCGCGTCCGGAAGCGAAGGTCGTGTCGGTGTGCGGCGACGGGGGCGCGCAGATGACATTCGAGGAGATGGTGGTCGCCGTCGAGCACCAGCTGCCGATCACGCTCGTGGTGATCAACAACAGCTGTCTCGGGATGGTGCGCCAGTGGCAGGAGATCGTCTACAACAAGAACTATGTGGGATCGATTCTCTCGCCGAAGGGACGGTGCGCGAACGAGCGGCTGGACGAGGCGGCGCTGGACTACGACTATCTGCCGGACTTCGTGAAGCTGGCCGAGGCGCATGGGGCGGAGGCGTACCGGGTGATCGATCCGGCGAAGCTGGAGGAGACGATCCGGCGGGCGGTCGAGTCCAAGAAGACGTCCGTCGTGGAGGTCATCGTGGAGCCGCGCGCGAACGTGTACCCGATGATTCCGGGCGGCATGACGCTCGAGAACACCATTTTCGATTGAGAGGCGGGGAAAGATGAAAGAGCAGAAAGAAGAGATTTACCGTCTGAATTGCTTTGTGGAGAACTGTCCGGGCGTGCTGGCGCGCATCGTGGGGCTGATTTCCGGGCGGGGCTACAACATCCAGACGCTGAACGTGGGGCCGACGGAAGACGGGACGGTCTCGCGCATGAAGATCGACGTGCTGGCGACGGAGAACGTCATCCAGCAGGTCATTCTGCAGTTGCGCAACCAGGTGAACGTCATCGAAGTGACGGTGAGGAGACGCTGATGGGCTGCTCGATTCGCATAGCCGGGACGGGGTCGTACCTGCCGGCGCGCGTGGTGACGAACGACGACATCGCCGCATACATGGATTCTTCGGACGAATGGATCTATTCGCACACGGGCATCCACTCGCGGCATTTCGCGGCGAACGACGAGGCAACGAGCGATCTGGGCGCGAAGGCGGCGGAACGCGCGCTGGAGGCGGCGGGTGTCGAGGCGGCGTCCATCGGGCTGATCGTCACGGCGACCTCCTCGCCGGACTACAACGTCTTCCCGTCCACGGCGTGCGTCATCCAGGAGAAGATTGGCGCGAAGAACGCCGCGGCGTTCGATCTGTCGGCGGCCTGCTCGGGGTTCGTCTATTCGCTCGAGATGGCGCGGTGCTGGCTTTTGGCGCATCCGGGGGAGAAGGCGCTCGTGATCGGCGCGGAAGTGCTGTCGCGCACGGTGGACTGGAGCGACCGGACGGTTTCGATGCTTTTCGGGGACGGGGCGGGCGCGGCGGTTCTCGTTTCGGAGCCGGACGGGCCGGCGGTCTCGAAGCCGCTTCTGCTGGGGGCGGACGGTTCGGGCGCGGCGTTCATCACGCTGGACGGCGGCTACCGCCACCCGCTCACGCCGGATCCGACCCAGGAGACGCCGCGGCAGCGCGAAATCGCCTACATGAAGATGCAGGGGCGGGCGGTGTTCAATTTCGCGGTGAAGAAGCTGGACGAGATCGTCACGGGGCTGTGCGCGAAGGCGGGGATGGCGCCGGCGGATCTGGCGCGGATCTACGCGCACCAGGCCAACGAACGCATCCTGGAGGCGGTCGCGCGGCGCATGGAGCTGCCGTTCGAGAAGTTCTACATGAACCTGGAGACGGTCGGGAACACCTCGGGCGCGTCGATCCCGCTCTGCCTGGACAAGGCGGTCCGCGAGGGCACGCTCAAGGACGGCGACACAATCGCGCTGGCCGGGTTCGGCGCGGGGCTGACGTGGGCGGGGGCGCTTTTCACGTGGCCCTATCTGTAAGATTTTGCATTTTCCAAACCAGAAAACGAAAACGTTTCAAATAAGGAGACAAAAATGGGCGAAGTAATCGGAGCGGGCGAGCTTCACAAAGGCGTGAAGCTCTTGATCGATGGCGAACCTTGGGAAATCACGGAATTCGACTTCTCGAAGCCGGGCAAGGGGCAGGCCATCTACAACTGCAAACTCCGCAACATGATGACAGGCGGGGGCATGTCGAAGAGCTACCGTTCGGGCGACAAGTTCGAAAAGCCGGACCTGACGCAGATGTCGGTCGTCTATTCGTACGACGACGGCCAGGCGTTCGTGTTCACGGACGACAACTTCGAGGAAATCCGCGTCAGCTACGAGGTCATGGGCGACAAGAAGTACTTCTTGATGGACCAGATGGAAGTCAAGGCGCTGTTCTTCAACGACAAGGTCATCGGCGTCGACCTGCCGCAGCTCGTGGAGCGCCGCGTGACGAAGGTCGAGCCGGGCGTAAAGGGCAACACGGCGTCGGGCAAGGTGACGAAGCCGGCGACGGTCGAGGGCGGATACACGCTCGCGGTGCCGCTTTTCATCAACGAAGGCGACCTCATCCGCATCAACACGGAAACGGGCGAATACAACGACCGCATTTCGACGAAGTAAGCGCGTCTAGCCATGGCCGAAGAAGCAAAAGAGAAACTTCTGGAGAGCGAAGAAGTCCGCTCGCGCATCGAGGACTTGAAGAAACGCGCCGCCGAGATGGCCGCGTACATCAAGATCGACGCGCGGCGGGCGCACATGGCCGAACTCGAAGCCCGGCAGGCGCAAGGGGATTTCTGGAACAACGCCAACAAGGCGCGCGAAGTCATCGCCGCGACGAACGCGGAGCGCGCCTACATCGTGCCCTACGACGCGCTTCTGAAGGCGATCGAGGACGCAGGGGTTCTGCTCGAGCTGGCCGAGATGGAGGAAGGGCTCGCCCGGCAGACGGCGCTGCGCGAGACGCTGGACGAGTGCGCCAAGGCCGACACGTTCTTCGACAAGATCCGTCTTCAGTCCCTGCTGGGCGGCAAGTTCGACGCGTGCAACGTGTTCGTCAAGCTCCATGCGGGGCAGGGGGGCACGGAGGCGTGCGACTGGGTGGCGATGCTGTACCGCATGTACCAGCGCTACGCCGAAAGCCAGGGTTGGAAGGTCGAGGAATACGATTCGCAGCCGGGCGAAGAGGCGGGGTACAAGGACGTCTACTTCCGCGTGGAAGGTCCGTACGCCTTCGGCATGCTCAAGGCCGAGCGCGGCATCCACCGGCTCGTGCGCATTTCGCCGTTCGACGCCAACAAGCGCCGGCAGACCTCCTTCGCGTCGATGGAGACGGTGGCGGAGATCAACGACGACATCGACGTCGAGATCAAGGACGAGGATCTGCGCATCGACACCTA
Organism: Verrucomicrobia bacterium UBA740; assembly: GCA_002298665.1. Taxonomy (GTDB): domain Bacteria; phylum Verrucomicrobiota; class Kiritimatiellia; order RFP12; family UBA1067; genus UBA1067. The sequence continues at coordinate 9,241 of DBKW01000082.1, forward strand.
CCGCTCGGGCGGCGCCGGCGGCCAGCACGTCAACAAGACGGATTCGGCCGTACGCCTGACGCACTTGCCCACGGGCATCGTGGTGGCCTGCCAGAAGGAACGTTCGCAGCACATGAACAAGGAAAAGGCGATGAACATGCTGCGCGCCCAGCTCTACGAGTACTACGAAGACCAGAAGCGCGCCGAAATGGACCGCTTCTACGGCGCGAAGAGCGAAAACGGGTGGGGTTCGCAGATCCGTTCGTACGTCTTTTGTCCGTACACCATGGTCAAGGACCTTCGCACGCAGTACGAAACGAGCGACGTGAACGGCGTGATGGACGGGAATATCCAGCCGTTCATCGAGGCGTGGTTGCAGAAAAAGGCGACGGAAGCGAAGTAATGGCGTATGAGAATGGTGTGGACTGGAGACCTCTCGCACCGGAAGCGCGCGGGAGGTTTCGCACGTTTCCCGACGCGGTCCGGGCGGCTTTCAAGGAGCTCTACCGCGAGCAGAATCCATTCTTCGCCCAAATCGTCGACCGGTGGGGCGAACTCTTTCCGCAGTTAAGGGCGCGTCCGCTCCGGTTCGAGGACGGCGTGCTTTATCTGGCCGTGCGGAACGCGCCGACCGCTTTCGGGGTGAGGCCCAAGCTGGCGGGGGTGCGCCGTGTTCTTTCGGCGCTTCCGGGCGCACCCGCGGATATCAAGGTGAAGTTGGAGATTTGCGCATGCTGATTTTGCTGGCGAGCGGTCTTCTTGCCGCGTCCACGTTCACGCGGACGCTGGAGCGGGTGAATTCCATGGACCCGGCTGACGCTCAGGCGGTCTACGATTCGAAGGCGGTGCAGCTCGTCTACGAGACGCCGCTCAACATAGATTACGCCGCGCGGCCCTACCGGCTCGCACCCGGACTTTGCGAATTGCCGCAGGTCTCCTCCAACGGGCTCGTCTACACCTTTGCGCTCGTAAAGAAGGCGCCGGTGACATCCGCCGACATCAAACGGCAACTGGACCGGGTGCGCGACCCCGCAAACGCCTCGCCGGGTGGGTGGAGTCTCAAGCAAGTGGAGAAGGTGGAGGCGCCGGATCCGGAGCATCTTGTGGTGACGCTCAAGACGCGGCAGTTCGTCTTTCCCTGGATGATGGCGCTGAGCACATCGGCCGTCCCTGACAGCCGCGGGAAGGGCACAGGGCCCTATCAGCTGGCGTCGTGGTGGAAGAACCACGAGATGGTTTTTACGCGCAACTACGCCTGGCGGGGCTGGCGGACGCTTCCCATGCCGCCGGGCTACGCGCCATTCGACACGATCCGCTTTCTCGTCGTCGACGACGCCTCTACGCAGTGGCTCATGTTTTTGAAGGGCGAACTCGGCTTTCTTGGCGAGATTTCGCGCGACAACTGGGATGTCGTCGTGGACGCGAACGGGCAGATCGACCCGCGGCTGAAGGCGCAGGGCGTGACCCTCCATTGCATGGACGCGCTCGACATCCGCTACATCGGCTTCAACATGCGCGATCCCATCGTGGGAAAGAACAAGAAGCTGCGCCAGGCGCTGACCTGCGCCTTCGATTCGTCCAAGTGGTGCGCGTTCTTCAACAATCGCGCGCTGCCGGCGAATGGGCCGGTTCCGCCGGGGGTTGAAGGGCGCTTGGAGGATCCCAATCCCTACGCCTTCAACCTAGAAAAGGCGCGGCGGCTCATGGCGGAGGCGGGGTACGCGAACGGGATAGACCCGGCGACCGGCCGGCGGCTCGTGCTTTCGCTCGCCGTGGGGCGCCCGACGCAGGATTCGCGCGAGGCGGGGGAGTTGATCGCCAATTTCTTCGAAAAGATCGGGGTCAATCTCGAACTCAGATTCTTCACGTGGGAGGCGTTCCTGCGGGCGGTGAACGAGGGTCGCACGCAAATGTGCATGATGGGATGGAACGGGGACTATCCGGACGCGGAAAACTTCCTGCAGCTCTTCCATTCGCGGAACGTGAGCCCGGGGGCGAACCATTCCTACTACGTCAACCCCGCCTACGACGCGGCGTTCGACGCGGCGATGAATGCCCAGACGACTGAAGAGCGGTGCAAATACTGGCGGACGTGTCAGCGCATCCTGCGCGAGGACTGTCCGTGGATATTCGCCCACTATTCACGCGCCTATTCGCTGACGCATGCGCGCGTCGCGAACTATATTCCCAGCAATTTCCCGTACGGACAGGAAACCTATCTGCGCGAAAAGAAAGAGGCGACGAAGAAATGAAAACGCTGGTTGTTGATCGTTCAACGGAGGTGCAGTCCCTTGCCTATGTGGACGGGGATGCCCTGAAGGCGTCCTGCGTCCTGGAGGGTCTGGACGGGCGCAGCGGCGAATGGGTCGTACGGGTGCGGGACTTCATGCGGGGGCAAGGCGTGGAGAAGCCGGACCGCATTGTCGTCGGGACAGGTCCGGGTTCGTTCGCGGGCATCCGCGCGGCGCTGGCTTTCGCGCAAGGATTCGCGCTCGGGAGCGGGTGTACGGTCCTTGGGCTTCCCTCGCCCTGCGCCGGGGCGAAAATCGGCACGGACGAACCGTGCGCGATCGTGGGCGATGCCCGTCGCGGGCTTTATTGGGTCGCGCTTTTCGAGGGTGCGCGGCTGGTCACGCCCATATTCGAGATGGACGCCGAGACGCTCCCGAAGCGCATCCCCATCGGGGTGGACGTGCTGACGCCCGACGAGAAGCGGATTAACGCCGTCCTGAAGGAAAAGTTTGACGCGGCGTACAAGGGGGCGTTCCGTCCGCATGCCGCGGATTTGGCGCGTGCGTTTCTTGCGAACCCCGCGCTGTTGACGAAAGAACCGCTGCCGATCTACCTGAATCCGGCGGTGCGAACTTGAGAAGAGGAGGGTTTTACATGCCTACTACACAACCGCGCGTCATCGCGATAGATGGTCCGAGCGGCGCGGGAAAGAGCAGTGTTTCGCGTCGCGTGGGGGAGAAACTGGGATTTCTGCACGTGGATAGCGGTGCGCTCTACCGGATCATGACGTGGCAGTGCCTCGCGCACGGGGTGGATACGCGTGATCCGGAGGCGGTCGCGGCCTGCGCGGCGGACGTGGCCGTCGAGGGGACGCCGGAGGAGGGGCGCATCGTCTGGCGCGTCGGGGGCGAAGAGCCCGGCAACCGCATCCGCACGCCCGAAATCAACGCCCACGCCTCCCATGTCGCCACGGTCAAGGCGGTGCGGGACAAGATAACGGCGATTTTGAGGGGGCTTGTCCGCCAGGGGAATCTGGTCGTGGAGGGACGCGACATCACGACCGTGGTTTTCCCCGACACCCCCGCCCGCTTCTACCTGACCGCGAGCGCCGAAGCGCGCGCCGCCCGCCGGCAGAAAGAGGAAATCGAGAAGGGTATCGCCCGGCAGTCCGCGGAAGCGGTGAAGGCGTCTTTGCTCGCGCGCGACAAAATCGACTCCTCCCGCGCCTATGCGCCGCTCCGCAAGGCGGATGGCGTCCTTGAGATCGACTCGAGCCACATGACCCTGGACGAAGTCGTGCAGGCCGTCCTCGCGGCACTTCCTGGCGATTGGACGTAATCCATGGCCGTCGAACTGCGTGATGTCGCCCTCATCCTCCCCGGCCACCGCGTCGGGACGGGATCCGTGACGATTGCGGGGGATGCGATTGCCGCGCTAGAGGAATATCCGGTCCGTTCGCCGACGCGCGTGGTCCTGCCCGGGCTCGTGAATTGCCACGGGCATACGGCGATGACGCTTCTGCGCGGACAGGGGGGCGGATTGCCCCTCAAACGCTGGCTGGAAGAGGCGATTTTCCCGATAGAGGCAAAATTGACGGCGGCGGACATTTCTCTCGGCATGACATGGGGGGCGCTGGAGATGTTGGCCGGGGGCACGACCTGTGTGGCCGACATGTACGATTTTCCCCAAGCCGGCGGCGCGGCGCTTTCCGCCGCGGGGATGAAGGGGAATATCTGCCGTGTGGGGCTCGCATTCGCCGCGGACAATCCGCCCGGACGCCTCGCGGAATGCATCCAGTTCGTGAAAGACTGGCCCAACGGTCGTGTTGTCGCCGATATTTGCGTGCATTCGGAATATCTGACGAACGAACCGTTTTGCCGGGCGTTGGCCGCGGCGAACCGGACCTTGAAGCGACCGATCCACGTGCACGTCTCGGAGACTGCCGAGGAGCACCGGGCGTGCCTCGCCCGCCACGGCAAGACGCCCCTGGCGTATTTGGCGGACACGGGACTTCTGGACTACGGCGGCTACGCGGCACATTGCGTCCACTGCACGGACGAAGATTTCGCGATCATGCGCGAAAAGAACGTGACGCTGGTGCACAATCCGTCCAGCAACATGAAGCTGGGGAGCGGTTTCGCGCGCATTCCGGAAGCGTTGGAGGCGGGTGTCAATGTGGCGCTCGGGACGGACGGGTGCGCGTCGAACGACAATCTCAACATGTTCGAGGAAATGCATCTGGCCGCGCTTATCCACAAGGGGCGGTTGGGCGATCCGACCGTGCTGCCGGCCTGGACGATACTGGACATGGCGACGAAAAACGGCGCCCGCGCCCTCGGGCGTCCGGATACGGGGGAATTGGCTGTCGGCAAGAAGGCGGACCTTTGCGTCCTGAGCCTGGAAAAGCCGCATCTCAAACCCTATGCGGACCTTGCCAATCTGCTTGTTTATTCCGCACAAGCCGCGGATGTCGTGCAAACGTACGTGGACGGACGACTCCTCTACGACCGCGGCGTTTGGCCGGCCGTATCGGCGGAACCGATCCGGGCGGCCGTAGAGGCTTGGCGCGTACGCGCCTGAACTGATCAATCCTCGGGGATGATGTGGTCGCGCAGACCGATCATCACGGCTTCCGCGCGGTTGGCGGCGCCCAACTTGTCGTAAATCGCGGCGATGTGGAGCTTGATGCAGTTCGCGCTCACGCCGCAGAGTTTGCCGATTTCCTTGTTGGTCAGGCCGTGCGCCAAAGCCGTCAGGATCTGGGTCTGGCGCGCCGTCATCTTCGTGAACGTCGGGTTGGCGTCCAGAATGGCCTTCGCTTCGGGCGAGATGTAGTTCTTGCCGGCGGAGACTTCGTGGATGGCGGTGATGATTTCGTCGTTGCTCGCGCCCTTGATGACGATCGCTCGGGCGCCCGCGGCCTTGACACGCGCCAAGTCGCGCGCCGAGGTGCTGGTCGTCAGGATGACGATGCGCGCGCGGCGGGAGAGCTTGCGGATCTTTTCCGTGGCGTCAATGCCGTTGCAGCCGGGCATCAGAATGTCCATGACGACGATGTTCGGCTTGAGTTCCTTGACCTTCGCACAGGCTTCGTCGCCGTCCGAGGCTTCGGCGATGACTTCGAATTTGGGTTCCGTGCTCAACAAGGCACGCAGACCCATGCGCACGATGGCGTGGTCGTCGACGATGAGTATCGTTATTTTATTGCTGTTGTTGTTCATACTAGTCCCTCATTTGAGTTGGATTCAGGTAGATCGAGATCGACGGTCATTTGGGTGCCCTTGCCCGGGCTGGACTTGACCGTAAGATGTCCGTTGAAGTGGCGCAGGCGCTCGCGCACGCCCTGGAGGCCGAAATGGCCCTGGGCGATGCCGGGCGCTTTGGCCGGCACGAAGCCGACGCCGTCATCGGCGATCGTGAACGTCAGATGGCGTTTTTTCAGCGCGCCTTTGATGGAAATGTTCTTGGCCTTGCCGTGCCGCACGGCGTTCAGCGTCAGTTCGCGGATGATGCGCAGGAGCGCATGCGTCAGATTGTCCGTCAGCATTGCGCGCGGCACATCCAGCGAGACGGACAGGTGGGCGCCTTCGAGGTTGGGTTCGACCGCCCGGTTGACGGCGACGGACAGGTTGTCCTCCTCCAGGGCGAGGTTGCGCAAGTCCCAGATGCAGGCGCGGATTTCGTGCTGGCAACCGCGGAGCATCTGCGTGGCGGCGGCGAGCTGGTTCTTGGCGGCGGCGGGGTTGGCGTCCACCAGGCGGCCGACAGTTTCGAGCAAGAGGGCGACGGCCGTGATGTTCTGGGCGACGGAGTCGTGGAGTTCGACCGCCAAGCGCGTGCGTTCGTCGGCCTTCACTTCGGAGGCGGTGCGCGCGAACTGTTCGCGCATGAGCGCCTGGCCGCGGCGTTCGGCGAGGTGGCGCAGGCTGATGTTCCACACGACGATGGCGATCGCCACGGCCAGCAGAACCGCCAAGATGAACTTGAGCCGCCGCGCGTTCAAGAGGGGGGGATTGGCCACGACGACGATGTCGGACGGGTAGCGCGGCACGAGCTCGAAGCCTTTCAGGCGCGTGAGGTACTTGCCGTATTCCTCGAAGAGGATGCGGCAGGCGCCCGTGAGGCGGACCTTGCTGCCGACGACGGGGACCGGCAGGTCGCCGAGGCGGACGGTTATGCGCTCGTCATCCTGTTCGATGATGCAACTCGCGCCGCCGGGCAGCGTGTTGACCATATCCTTGATCGTGCCCTCCAACGTGACGATGTGCCCGTCGTAGAGCGGGTCGATGCGCACGCGCCCAGCCCTATCGTAGAGGATTTGCCGCGGCGAAAGGACCATGGGCATCTCGGGCGGTTCGGTCGACGGACCCAGGACGCGCACCTCCGAGTTGAAGAGGCCGGCGAAGAACGAATTGAAGCGCAGAAAGCCGTGCACTTCGACTCGCGTGCCCGGCGCGGGCATGTTGGTGGCGCCGCGCGTCAGGTGGAAGCGCAGGTAGCGTCCGTCTTCCGTCTTCACGAGCGCGTCGATCCGGTTCCAGACCGCGACGATGGTGCCGCGCAGGCTCATGCGGTGGGGGAAGCGGCGCAGCTGGATGCGGGGGATTTCCCGCGCCGGGGGGACGGGGCGCAGCGTCGCGGGCGACGGGGCCTGGAGGACGTGGATGCGGTCCAGCCCGGCGAGCTCGATGTGGCGCCCTTGGTAGCGGCGCACGCCGCGGCTGCCGAGGATGCAGAGCCCCCGCACGCTGACGGCCGCGTCCAGAAGGGCGTAGGCGCGCTTGTAGGCCTCTTCGGACTCCCCCCGCATCGTGAGCGTGATGTCGCTCTTCATGGAAGAGAGGATAAGATAGATGAAATGCGGATCGACTTCGTCGCGAAAGACGTCCGTTATCACGCCTTCGGTCCGCACCACGCGCATATCCATGGCGCCGGAGCCGATGTTTTCCAGATCGACCTTGACGGGTTCGAGGGGTTCGCCGCGCTTGACGACGCTGTAGGCGCGGCAGATCAGGCGGTAGTCGTCCGTCAAGACGGTATCGCGCGCCACGGAGCAGACGACCCGGGCCCTGTCGCCCGACCGCCAGTCGGGCGTGGTGTGGCCGGGCGGGTTCAGGATGTAGATGGACGCGTCGTTGGCGGAGAGGACGATGCGATCCTTCACCATCGCGTAGACGGTGCCTTCCGTCGCAAACAGATCGTCGCTCGCCTCGTTCAGACGGGCGGTGACGTAGTCCTCGACCTTGTCGACGGGGACATACGGCGGCGAAACCTCCGGCTGGGCGGCACCTGCTGCGCCTTTCAAGACGCAAAAAAACACAAAAAGTATAGGCGCGAGAATACGCATGGCATAATCATCCAAAACTTATTACCCGATATTATCTCATATTTTTAGACTTAAAGCAAGGGCTTTTTTCAAAAATTTTCTGGTGGGTAGTAGAAGAACGGATAGAAGGCATTTTCTTCCATTGAGGCAAACGCGGAAAAACCGCGCGGTGCGGGGACGAACAGGCCGCGGGTGCCCGCCCCAATCCCGCCGGAATTCGCCGCGCTCCCCGCCGGAAAATCCGACGCGTCCGGCCACATCGCGTCTATTTTCGGCAACAGGCAAGCGTGGTGAGACATCTCGCAGGACATTCTCTGAGTCCTCTTGACAACAATCCTTAGGGCGAGGACTCTTCCCGGACAATTCCGCCCCGCCCCTGGGCGGGGTAGCCCCCGTCTCGCCGGAACGGGGACCCCGTTGCGCCGGAACGGCGGTGCGGTGCAGAAAGGAGGCGACTGTCTCACGACAGGGTACACTTTTCCGCCGCGTCTATTTTCCCTTCCCGCCGCGAGCGGAAATATGGTATAATACAGTCCGTTGAAAGTAAGGATGAACCGTATGATTTCAGACCAGATAAAGAAGGGGAAGGAACGCGCCCCCCATCGCAGTCTTCTGTTCGCGACCGGCATGACCCGTGCGGACATGGACAAGCCGTTTATCGGCATTTGCAACAGCTACGAGAGTTTCGTGCCGGGGCACTGCCACTTGAACAAGGTCGGCGAGTGGCTGAAGAAGTGCGTCATCGAGGCAGGCGGCGTGCCGATGGAGTTCAACACGATCGCCGTGTGCGACGGCATCGCCATGGCGCACCCGGGCATGAAGTTTTCGCTTCCCTCGCGCGAACTGATCGCCGATTCGGTCGAGACGGTGGCGCGGGCGCACTGTTTCGACGCGATGATCTGCGTGCCGAACTGCGACAAGATCGTGCCGGGCATGATCATCGGCGCCATCCGCACGGGCATCCCGACCATCTTCGCTTCGGGCGGCCCCATGGCCCCGGGACACGACCCCAAGACGGGGAAGGATACGGACCTGAATTCCGTCTTCGAGGCCGTCGGGGCGGAAAACGTGGGCAAGATAACGGAAAAGGATCTTCAGGCGGTGGAGGAGACGAGCTGCCCGGGGTGCGGTTCGTGTTCGGGCATGTTCACGGCCAACTCCATGAACTGCCTGTGCGAGGCGTTCGGCCTGGCGTTGCCGGGGAACGGCTCCATCCTGGCGATAGACCCGCGGCGGAAGGAACTTTGGCGCCAGGCGGCGTTCCGCGCCGTGGCGCTGGCGAAGGCGGGCGGTCCGCTCCCGAAGGATTTGATTACCCAAGCTTCCATGGATAACGCCATCACGCTCGACATGGCGATGGGCGGCTCGACGAACACGGTGCTCCACACGCTCGCCATAGCCCGCGAGGCGGGGATCGACTACTCCCTGACGCGCATGAACGAGATTTCGGCGCGCACGCCCTACATCTGCAAGCTGGCGCCTTCGGGCCACTACCACGTCGTGGACCTGGACCGCGCCGGCGGGGTCATGGCGATTCTCAAGCGCCTGCCGCGCGAACTGATCCAGACGGACGCGCCCACCGTCGGCGGGCAGACGATCGGCGAGCAGATCGACGCGGCCCGGATTGCGGACGACGACGTCATCCGCACCCTGGAGAATCCCTATTCGCAAGACGGCGGACTGGCCGTGCTCTGGGGCAATCTGGCGGAAAAGGGGTCCGTCGTCAAGAAAGGCGGCGTGGCGCCTTCGATGATGACGTTCACGGGCCAGGCGATCTGCTTCGACTCGCAGGAGGAGGCGTGCGCCGGCATTCTGGCGGGCAAGGTCAAGCCGGGGCATGTCGTGGTCATCCGCTACGAAGGGCCGAAGGGCGGTCCGGGCATGCAGGAGATGCTCGCGCCCACTTCCTATATTATAGGAGCGGGATTGGGCGAATCGGTCGCGCTCATCACGGACGGACGCTTCTCGGGCGCCACGCACGGGGCGTGCGTCGGCCATGTTTCGCCCGAAGCGGCGGAAGGCGGCCTCATCGGGCTTCTGAAGGACGGCGACGAAATCACGATCGACATCCCCAAACGCGCCCTCAACGCCAACCTGACCGAAGACGAGATCGCCGCGCGCCGGAAGGCGCAGGCCGCCTGGACGCCCCGCATCCGCGGCGGCTGGCTCGAGCGGTATGCGCGGCTTGTCGGGAACGCGTCCACGGGCGCCTCGCTCAAGTCCTAAGGAGGGGCGGAGGATACATGGAGACTAATCCGCTTTCCCGTTTCGTGCGCGCAATCCCCGATTTCCCGAAGAAGGGCGTCCTTTTCCGGGACGTGACGGGCATTTTGGACAGCGCCGAGGGGTTCCATATGGCCCTCGACCAGATGCAGCAGGCAATAAACGGTACCCGTGTGGATATTGT
>DBKW01000082.1:19238-32452 GCA_002298665.1 Verrucomicrobia bacterium UBA740
TGAGCACGGCGTTCGCGCCGATCCGCAAGCCGGGTAAACTGCCGCGGGAGACGGTCGCCGAGGCGTACGACCTGGAATACGGCTCGGCCTGCCTGCATTTGCATTGCGACGCGATCAAGCCGGGCCAGAGCGTCGTTTTCGTGGACGATCTGCTGGCCACGGGCGGGACGGCGCTTGCGGGCGCGCATCTCGTGGAAAAACTGGGCGGACGCATCGTCAAGATGGTGTTCCCCATCGAACTCGAGGGGTTCAACGCGCGGCACGACAAACTCAAGGACTATGATGTCGTGACGCTCGTGAAGTACCCGGGAAAGTAAGACGAATACAGTCCGGAAGGGGAGCATACGATGGCAGAACATGAATGGAAATACTTTCGCGCGGGCGGCTCGGACCAGGTCCGGCTCCGGAATGGGGCGGATATCGCCGCGCTCGCGGGGTTGGATCGCAAGAGTTGGCTCGTGCTCTCCCTGCCGGTTAAAGGCGTCCGGTTCGACGTGCGCTTTCTGGAATTGCTGGATACCGACAAGGACGGCCGCATCCGCATAGACGAAGTACTCGGCGCCATCCGCTTTTTGCAGGACCGCAATGTCGACCTCGACACGCTCTTCACGCCAAACGCCGCGGACGCGGCGGCGCTGGAAGAATTGAAGACCCAGCGCGCGAACAGCGCGGCGCTTCCGCTTACGGCGGAGGAGGAAAAGGCGCGGACGGCGTGGGAAGCGGCGGGGGAAACGGACGAAATCCAGGTTTTGGGGGCGCGCACCGCGGCGGCCGAGGCGTCGCTTGCCGCGGTCGAGGCGGTCGTGGACGCCTACTTCACGCCCGCGGCGGATATGCCCCTCGTGACGGAGGAGCCTTCCCGGCGCCTGCCGCTCGCGGACCACCTCAACCCCAAGTACGCCGAAGCCATCCACCGGCTGGATACGGACTGCGTGGTGCCGCTTTTGGGCGAACGCGCGTCGATTGACTATACCGAATGGCAGAAACTCAAGGCGGCGTTCGCGCCTTACCGGGCCCATCGCGCGGCGAAACCGGTCCCGCACGCGGCTTTGCAGGCCCAATTGGACGACGAAGAGCGCGTTTTGCGCTACAAGATGCACCTGCTCGCGTTCCTCGAGAACTTCGTCAACATGAAGCGGCTCTATCGGGGCCGGGAGGAGGCGCTTTTCCAGATCGGGCTTCTGCGGCTCGACGCCCGCGAGTTTACGCTCTGTTTCGCGGTGGAAAACGAGACGGCCCACAGTGCGCTCGCCGGGCGCTCCAAGTGCTGCGTCCTTTATTTGAATCTGACGCGCGCAAATGAAAACGCCGCGCGCACCATCGGGGCGGTCGTCACGGCTGGCTCGACCGGCAGGCTGTATGTAGGCCGAAAGGGCGTCTTTCTCGACCGGGACGGACGCGAATGGGAGGCGGTGGTCACAAAGGTCGTCGCCAACCAGGTTTCGCTCGCGGAAGCATTCTGGGCGCCGTGGAAGAAGGTCGGCGAGGGAATCGCGGCGCTTGCGGCCAAATTCCTGGGGGACAAGCAGTCCGCCGCCCTCTCGTCGGTCACGGCCGGGGCGCAGGACGCCAAAATGGGGGGCGCGGCCCTGGCGTCCAGCATCGCGGCGATTGGCATCGGCATCGGCATGGTTGGCGCGGCGTTGGCGTCCATTCTGGCGGCCGTTTCTCGCCTGAAGCCCTGGCAGATTCCGGTCGCGGTAGGGGCCGTTCTGCTTCTGGTTTCCCTGCCGAGCGTCATTTTGACGGCCTTCAGGCTGCGGCGGCGTGATTTGGGGGCCATTCTCAATGCGAGCGGCTGGGCGGTGAACCGTCCGCTCTTCTTCTCGCTCGCCAAGGCGCGGACCTTTACCCGATGTGTCCGGGTTCCGTGGGGTTCGTGCCTCGTGTGGGGGCTTGTCGTTCTGCTTCTGCTTGGGGGCGGGGCCTATTATGGTTGCCGGATGCTCCTGGACGAACCGGTCCAGCCGGCCGAACGCGCGCAACAGGCGCCGGGCGACTCGTAAATGTCAGATTTGCCGCTATCCGAATCCGCCGCGCCGTATGTGGGACGGCTCGCACCCAGTCCGACGGGGGCGCTCCATTTGGGAAACGTCCGGACTTTTCTGATCGCCTGGCTGCGGGCGCGGCAGAACGGCGGGCGTCTCGTTTTGCGGATAGAGGATCTGGACCATCCGCGCGACAAGCCCGGGGCGGCGGGCGCGCTTGTGGAGGATTTGCGCTGGCTGGGGTTCGACTGGGACGAAGAAGTCGTACAGTCCGCGCGCAAAGACGCATATGCCGCGGCGCTTGCGGAATTGCAGGCCAAAGGGCTAGTCTATCCTTGCGTCTGTTCGCGGCGGGACGTCGAGAACGCCCAGTCCGCGCCGCATGCGGGCGACCAGCTGTACTATCCGGGAATCTGCCGCGGACGCTTTGCCACGTGGGCGGAAGCCGCCGCGGAAATAGCGCCGCGCGTGCCGTGCTGGCGGTTCAATCTTTCCGCCTGGCTCGACCGGCATCCGGAAGACGCCCAAATCGCCATTCCCGAGGTGTTTGCGACGGATTGTCCGCCCCTGCGCCCCGGCGAGGAATTGGGGGACTTCCCCTTGGCGCGCGACGCCGGGGGGGCGGGATATACGCTCGCCGTCGTCGTGGACGATGCCGCCGAGGGCGTGACGGAAGTCGTGCGGGGGGACGATCTTCTGCCCGCGACCCCGGCGCAAATCATCCTGCAGCATGCCTTGGGAGTCCCGACGCCGCATTACCTGCACGTTCCGCTCATGGTGGGGCCGGACGGACGACGCCTCGCCAAACGGCACGGGGATACGCGTATTTCACGCTATCGGCAGGAAGGGGCGACGCCCCGGCGCATTCTGGGGTTTTTGGCGCGTACCTGCGGGTGGGATGTCCCCCCGGAAGGCGCTTCGCCGCGGGAACTCCTCCCGGTCTTCGATTTTCGGAAGCTTCCACATTCACCAACACAAATGAAACAAAACGATTATGTTTGAAATCGCACTACTCGCCATTCTCCAGGGCATTGCGGAATTTTTGCCCATTTCCAGTTCGGGCCACCTCGTCATCGGGGAGCACGTGCTGGGACTGCACGCGCCCGGCATGCGCCTCGACATCGGGCTGCATGTGGGCACGCTCGTTTCCATCGTCGTCTTCTACTGGTCCATCGTCTGGCGGATCGTGCGCCAACGCGAATGGGGCTACATGGGGCGCATCATCCTGAGCGCGGTGCCGGCCTGCCTGCTCTATTTCATCGGGAAGGACTGGTTCGACGCGACGGCCAAGGATGTGCATGTGGTCGGCGTCCTGCTCATGGTGACCGGCGCGGTTCTCATCGGCACGCGCTTTTTGCCGCGTGGGACCCGTCCGGTCGGCGTTTGGGGCGCCTTGCTCATGGGCGCCGCGCAGGCCTGCGCGCTCTGGCCCGGCCTTTCGCGCAGCGGCCTGACGCTTGCCGCCGCGCGCCTCGGGAAGATCGACGCGGAAAAGAGCGCGGAATTCTCGTTCCTGATGTCTGCCCCCCTCATCGTGGGCGGCCTTCTCCTGGAAATCGCCAAAAGCCTGGCTTCGTCCGCCCCCGAGCCCGGTGTCGCCGCCGAAGTCCCCTGGGGCCTGGTCGCGTTCGGCGCGGCGATTTCCGCCGTCGTGGGATACTTCGCGCTCAAACTCCTCCTGCGGACCTTGCGCAGCGCGTCGTTCTGGCTGTTTGGTTTTTATTGCCTGACCGCTGGACTTTTAACCGTTATTTTAGTATAATCTATACAACAATTTCGCAAAAGGAAAGAGAGAACATACGAATATGTCAAAAGAATCCGCATTCCAGGGATCGTGGTGGAAGTGGCTGGTGCTGCTTCTCATCGCCGCGGCCTCGTACCATTTTACCTTCCCGGCGAAGGATAAAGTCCGCCTCGGGTTGGACATCAAGGGCGGCACCAGCTTCACCTTGGGCGTCGACGTCGAGAAACTCCGCGAGAACATCCTGGCGGAGAATCCGGCGCTGACCAACAGCCCCGAGAAGGTGGACGCGCAAGTCGCCAAGACCCTGGGTGCGGATTGCGACGATCGCATCGTGGCGGTCATCCGCAAGCGCGTGGACGCGATGGGCACGAACGAGCCCGTCATCCAGTCCCTGCCGAAGAAGCACCAAATCATCGTGCAGCTCCCCGGAGCGGACGAAAGCGTGCGCAAGGCGGCCAAGGAGCGTCTGCAGTCCATGGCGTTCCTGGAATTCCGCCTGACGCATCCGAAAGACCAGCAGCTCGTGGCCAAGCTTCTGAGCAAGGATATCGCCCCCGAGGGGTATGAGAAGAAGGGCAACGGCTACGCCCGCACGGCGGCTTACACGGCACTTGTGCGCCAGCCCGGCTACGCCGCGCGTCTCGCTTCGTTCGGCACGACGGACGACCGCTACCGCTTCATGCTCGAGGACAACAAGGACGGCACCTACCAGCCCCACTTCGTTTCGCGTAATGTCGAACTGGACGGCCGCGATCTGGAATCCGCCTCCTGGGAGCGCGACCCCGTCAAGGGCGGCTTCTGCGTCAACTTCGTGCTGAATGCGGAAGGCGGACGCAAGTTTTCCACATTGACGCGCAATTACATGGCGGGCGGCCCCAAGAACCGCACGTCCGAAGGACGGTGCCTTGCCATCATCCTGGACGACGTGCTTATTTCGGCTCCCCGGATTCAGAGCGAAATCGGCAGTTCGGGCCAGATTACGGGCAACTTCACCATTCAGGAAGCCAAGCAGCTCGCGGCCGACCTGAACGCGGGCGCCCTGCCGGCCCCTTTGCGCATTTTGGCGGAATCTTCCGTGGCCCCGACGGTGGGCGAGGACGCCATCCACTCCGGCGTCTGGGCGGCGGCGCTCGGCTTCGGTCTCGTGGCCATTTTCATGTTCATCTACTACTGGCGTCTGGGCCTTGTCGCGGACTTGGCGCTTTTCCTGGACGTCGCGCTTTTGCCGACGGCGCTGGTCGTCGTGGCGAACCTGCTGGGCGTTTTCGCGCACGATCCTTCCATGGGCGGTGGCGGTTCCGTCCAGCTGCCGGTTCTCACGATGCCGGGCATCGCCGGTCTCGTGTTGACGCTCGGCATGGCGGTTGACGCCAATGTGCTGATTTTCGAGCGCATTCGCGAAGAGTTCAGCCACGCGGGCATGACGGCGGGCAAGGCTATCCAGAACGGCTACGGCCGCGCGTTCACGGCGATTTTCGACTCGAACCTGACGACGATCATCACGGGCGTCATCCTCTTTGTCTTCGGCACGGGCCCCGTGCGCGGCTTCGCCATCATGCTGACGTCCGGCGTCGTCATTTCCATGTACACGGCCGTCGTGGTTTCGCGGCTCATTCTCGAGAAGACGACGAATCTGGGCAGCACCAAGCCGTTCAAGATGCTGCGTCTCCTGTCGGGCACGCATATCGACTTCATGAAGTACGGCAAGGTTTCGCTTATCGCTTCCGCCGCGGTCATCGTCGTTTCGCTCGCCGTTTTCGCCATCCGCGCGAAGACGAACCCGGCCAGTGTGCTCGCGGTCGATTTGACGGGCGGCACGTCCATCGTCTACAATCTGACGCAGGACGAAGCCAAGCAGCCTTCCGTCGGCGCGATCCGCGAAGTGCTGAACGGCTTCGACAACGCGACGATCATCCAGTACCAGCGCGGCATCGGCGACACCACGCTCCTCGTGAAGACGGGTGAGTCGGCCGAAACCAAGAAGGGCCGGGAGCTGAAGGACCGCGATGTCGGCGGATACGTGACGAAGCTCCTGCAGGCGAAGTTTCCGGAAGCCGCGTTCGAAAACGCGAGCACGGAGGAAATCGGCTCGATGGTCGGCGACGACCTCAAGAAGTCCGGCACGAAGGCCGTCATCTTCTCCCTTATCGCCATCCTGATCTACATCGGCTTCCGCTTCCAGATTGGCTTCGGCTTCGGCGGCATCGTCGCCCTTGCGCACGACGCGCTCATCTCGCTGGGGCTCTTCTCGCTGTGCGGGCGCCAGGTTTCGCTCATCGTCGTGACGGCGTTGCTGACGATCATCGGCTACTCCATCAACGACACGGTGGTCATCTTCGACCGCATCCGCGAAAAACTGCGCCACGACGACCGTACGCCGGTTCGCGACATTTGCAACCAGGCGATCAACGAGTGCCTGGGCCGCACGATCATCACGTCCGTGACCACGCTCCTGGCCGTCTTCGCACTCTTCGCGTTCGGCGACGGCTCCATCTTCGACTTCGCGTTGACGATGCTGATCGGCATCATCGCCGGCACGTATTCGACGACATTCATCGCCACCCCGCTCATGGTCTGGTGGTACCGCGGCAAGCGCCCGTCCTTCGGCGCGGATGACAAGCCGAAAGCCTGATTGTGCCGACAAACAGGGAAAATTGCGCGGCAATCGCTCGGCTGATTGCCGCGTCTGAACGTATCCTGATCTCCGGACATTTGAGTCCAGACGGCGACGCCCTGGGGAGCATGGTGGCGCTCGCCCGCATGCTGACGCAGTCCGGCCACCCCGCCTGGGCGACGGCGGACCTGAACGCGCTCGGCAAACTGCGCTTTCTGCAGGGGACGGAGGAGATCGTCCCCGTGCGCCGCTTGCGCCACCAGAAGAAATTCGACCTGTTCATCGCCGTCGACTGCAGTTCGTTCGACCGCATGCCGCCCGAAGTGCGCCCCGTCGCGGAAGGCTTGCCGGCCATTTGCATCGACCACCACGCGACAACGACGCCTTTCGGCGAAGCCGCCCTCGTGGACGCGAAAGCCTCCAGCACGGGCGAACTCGTGTGGCGCCTGGCCAAATGGATGGAATGGCCGCTGGACAATGTGAGCGCGGAGGCCCTGTGGGTCGCTTTGATCACGGATACGGGCCGTTTCGCCTATGATTCGACCTCGACGAAGACGATGCGCACGGCGGGCGACCTGCTGAAGTACAACGTCCGCACCTCGCAGATAAACGACATTATCTACGGCAGTTTCCCCCCGAAATCGATCGCGCTCAAGCGCCTTGCCTGGCGCTCCCTGCACATCTGGAAGAACCGCCGCGTCGCCGAAGTCACCCTTACGCGCGACGATTTCCGCTCCGTGCGCGGCACGAAGGCGGACGCGGAAGACATCGTCGAGATACCGCGCTCGGTCGCGCGCAACGAAATTGCGCTCTTTTTCTACCAGATACCCGACCGCACGAAGGAAACGCGCTGCTCCATCCGCACGCGCGGCAATTGGGACGCGACGGTTCTGGCGGCGCGCTTCGGGGGCGGCGGCCACCGCAAGGCGGCGGGTTGCACGATGAAAGCCTCCATGAGCGTGGCCAAGCGCCAGATGCGCGCGGCGGTGCGCGACATGCTCAAGAGCGCCTGCCGCAAGACGATGCGCATCCCGGATGTCGACATCCCGAAAGAGGTGGCGAAATGAGCGCACGCGTTCTTGTCTTGACGGACGGCAAGGCGGGCCATGAAAACCAATCCAAGGCCTTTGCGCGCGCCCTGGGTTGCGATTTCGACCTTCTTCCTGTGCGTTTCCGTTTCGCGGGGGCGAAGGCGCTGAGCTATCTCCTCGACCGTTTCGGCGTCCGCACTACCCGCCTGTTGTCGTTTGCGCGCCCACTCGCCGATCTGCACGCCGCCTCCTATCGCGCGGTCCTCGGGACGGGCTCCGGGACGTTTTACGCGGTGAAAGCCCTCGCGCGGAAGCTCGGTCTGCCTTCGGGCGTCGTCCTGTATCCGCGCGGCTACGCCCTCAAGTCCTTTACCTGCATCCTGGCGCCCCAATTCGACAATCCGCCCGCCGCGGCGAATATCGTGCCGGTTCCGGCGAACGTGGTCGTTACGGACGACGCGCGCCAGGCTGCGGCCGTCGCGTCCTTCAAGGCGCGGTTTGACGGGAACTTCCGCGATCCCGTGGCGGTCGTCATCGGCGGACCCAACAAGTGCTCCACGATGACGGCGCGCTGGATGGCGCGCGAACTGGACGCCCTCTTCGCCGAGACGCCCGGGCGCCCGCACTGGGTCACGACTTCCCGCCGCACGCCGGCCGAAATCGAGGCCTTGCTGGCCCGCTATCCCTGGGACTACGCGCTCTACTATTCCAAGGACCGCTACAATCCCATCCCCGCGTTCGTTTCCCTGGCGAAGACGCTCTACGTCACGGCCGAGTCGACCGGCATGATCTCGGAAGCCTGTTCGACGGGCGCGGCCGAAGTCCGCGTGCTCGACAATCTCGACGCCGGCCCGAACAAATTCCGCCGTTTTGTCGACGGCTTGACCGCCGGCGGCTATGTGGACGGCTCCCGGAAAATCGACCTCTCGGGCCCAATTGCCGCGGCGCGCCGGCTGATGGGCATTTAGAGCCTCGGTATGCGCCGCGTCTCCTTCCGCCTGGCCGCCAATGTCGCGCTGCTCTGCCTGCCTACGCTCGTCGTGTTCTGCGCCGCACTCTTCTTCTATGTGCGCGACGTGCCACGCCTGATCCAGAACGAAAAGCGGCGCGTGCGGTCCGAATATCGCGAAATGGCCCTCGCCCTGAAAGAGGCCTGCGACCCCGCGCGGCGCGCGACCGAAACGCGCGGCTGGAGCCGCACCTCCTCCAAAGGCCGCATGGCGCCCGGCGAGTGGGGCTTCTTCCCGGCTTCCGCGGGCGAAATAACGGTCTGGTACCGGCAAGGCCGCCAATATTATGCCCGGAACGTGCCGCCGTTGAAGGAGACGGACTTCCAGTTCGCATTCCTTGCCGGCGCCGCAGGCGTACTCTTTCTTCTCCTCCTCTTGACGGTCCTGGGCATCCGCTTCTTCGTTTCCGAAACCCGCGCGCGGGAGGATCTGCTCGCGGCCGCGGCGCACGACCTGACGACGCCGCTCGTGGGTCTGCGCCTCTTGGTCGGACGCGAAAACGCCGAAGCGCACCGGCTTGTCGAGCGGCTCTTGCGGCTCGTGGACAACATAAAGGACTATCTGCGCCCCGGCGGCGTCCGCGCCGCGCTTTCGTGCACCCAAGTGGACCTGCTCGCCGCCTATCGGGAGGCCTACGGCCTTTTCGCCGCAGACTACCGCGATTTGTCGGGCGGACGCGACATCGCCGTCCATGCGGATGGGCCCGGCCCATGGCGGGTGTGGGCGGACGAAACGCGCCTCCTGCAGATCGTCTGGAATCTGCTCGCGAACGAACTCAAATACGCCGCGCCGCACGGTCCGCTCGACGTGCATGTCAAACGCGACGTGAAGCGGGTCGAACTCGCCTTTGCCGATGTGGGCCCCGGTATGACGGCACGCGAGCGAAAGCGGGCCTTTGCGCGCTATTACCGGGCGCGCAATGCGCTGCGCACGGGCAAGGGCGGCTTCGGAATCGGCCTGTGCGTCTCGCGCGAGTTCGCCCGCCGCATGGGGGGCGATCTGACGGTCGCGGCGAACCAGCCGCGCGGCTGCGTATTTACGCTGACCCTGCGCGCGGCCCCTTGACGCCCGCCGTCACTTGGCGCTTTTCGACAAGACTTCGCAGCCGTCCTTCGTGATGAGGACGAGATCCTCTATGCGGACGCCGAGGTTGCCTTCCAGATAGACGCCCGGCTCGATGGTGACGCTCATGCCCGGCTCGAGAACCGTCTTGTCGCCTTTGCGCGCCGTGGGGGCTTCGTGGATCTCGAGCCCGACGCCGTGCCCGAGCGCATGCCCGAACGCCGCGCCGAAGTGGTTCGCCGTCAGATAGTCGCGCGCCACGGCGTCGAGTTCCCCCGTCGTCAACCCCGGCCGGGCGGCGGCGATGGCGCGGCGGTTGGCCTCGAGAACCAGCGCGTAGACTTGCGCGTAGAGCTTCGACGGACGCGCGGGGACGATGTTGCGCGTCATGTCCGAACAGTAGCCGTCGAGCTTGACGCCCATGTCCACGAGAATGGGCGCGCGCCCGTTCCAGACCGTCTTGTCCGGAACATGGTGGCATTCCGCGGCGTTTTTCCCGATGCACACGATCGTCTCGAACGCCTCGCCGTCCCCGCGTTCGATCATGAGACGGCGGATGACGCGCGCCATGTCCTGCTCGGTCATGCCCGGACGGAACCGCGCTTTCGCCGCGGACCAGATTTCGTCGTTCAGCTTTTCCGCCGCGCGCAGCCGGTCGCATTCCGCCGGCGTTTTGACGGCGCGCAGCGCGCTGAGGTCGGCCGCGACGTCCGTGATTTCGGCGCGCGGGAAGACTTTCGCCAGCCGCTCCCACTGCGCATGCGGAATGGACGATTCCAATCCCGCGGCGCGGCACGTCGACAGGGGTTTCGTCCCCGAGAAGACGGCGCAATCCCGAACCTCGATCCACGGCGCCGTGCGGTGCACCATGGGAATGTAGCGAAAATCCGTATAGAATACGGGGTCGCCCTGGGCCCGCACGAGCAGATAGGCGTTGTCGCAGGCGACGCCCGTCAGCGCGCGGACGTTGGCTTCGTCGCGGACGACGGCGCAGGTGAGCTTTCGGGCGCGCAGGCGCCGGCGGAACGCGTCCAGCCGCGCGGCAAATGGATTCGTTTTCATTGTTCAGTCCCCAGTTTGAGTGGTGGAAAATAGACTTTTTCCGTGATTTCGATTTTCTTTTCTTTTCGGCCGAAGACGTAGTCAGCGGCGAGCGCGTCGAGTTCCACGGTGCGCCTCGCCGTCCGTTCCGTCGCCGTGAAGCCCGCGGCCACAGCCCGCGTGCCCGCCTCGGATCGCGCCTCCCGCTGCGCGTCCAGCGACTGCACGCTGTAGGCGGCGAACGCGAAAAGGGCGGCGAGCACGAGCGCGAGCGCGAACATCCCGAGCGCGAGTTCGATAAGGGCCTGTCCGCGGCGCTTGTCAGTGCCCATGGCGGGTCCCTCCCCCGGCGCCGCTTCCGCCCGCGGGGCGCACGCACGTGGCGGAATTGTAGTTGAGCCAGCGCGAACCCGTCTCGTGGAAAGACGCGCGCTCCCACGTCCGCAATTGCCGGCAATACCAGCACCCGCCCTCGAATCGGGGCCCCCCCGCCAGATAGCGCCCCAGATGGTCCTGCTGATGGACGATCCACGCGTAGTCGGCCGTCGCGCCGTCGCTCCCGTTGGCGGCGTCCACGGGAATGAGCCGCACGTCCGTGAAGACGGGCAGGACGAACCCGTTCGCCGCCGTGACGGGCTCCTCGCCCGGGAGCTTGCCGAAGGGCTTCGCCGCGGCGACCCACGTATGCGTGTGGGTCGTCTCCTGCGTCGTCGACGGTACGTCGCCGCGGACGCGGCAGACCGCCGAGCAGCCGCGCACGTTGTAGGGCGCGCGCATCTCGCCGTCCAGCGGAAACTCCGCGCCGTCCGGATCGTCCGCGAGGCGGCGTCCGTCGAACCACCGCCCCCAGTGGCGCGCGTCGAAACAGAACCAGACCTGCGTGTCGTTTGTCAGAAGCGGCGGCGGCCGGGTCTCGTCCAGGGACGGGGCGGCCGCGCCGGCGCCGGCGAGAAGGGCCTTGATCGCGTCGAACGAGAGGATGTCCGTGAGCGCCGTCTGCCGCGGTTCGACATGCAGGGAGAAGATCTCGCTGTTGGCGCAGTTCGGTTCGCGCCGCGCGTTCTCGAACGGATCCCCCCACGCCGTGTGGTGCGTGTAGTTCCGCAAGGCGCTTTCGGCGTTGAAGTGGAACCAGCACCAGTTGCGCGCGGCGATGGCGTAGTAGAAGTCGCGGTTGAAGAGCAGATGCCCGCCGACCGTGTCGAAATACTCGATGTTGTCCGCCCCGACCGCAAACGAGCCGTTCGCCAGCCCCGCCCACGCCTGCAGATAGTCCGTCCACGCGCCTGGCCAGGAAGGCGGGTAGACGTCGGGCGCCTGCGAATAGCTGTCCGCGATGGTCGCGACATGGCGCCGGAGCAGTTCGCGGAATTCGCCGCGCGGCGCCAGATCGTACTTGTCCCGCGCCACGCCGTTCGCCGCGAGCAGGGCGTCCAGCGGACCGAGCAGGGCGAGCCGCCGCTGTTCCTGGACGATCTCCTCGCACCGCCCGGCGTCATCGCGGATGGCGGCCCGGATGTGTTCTACGTTGAGCCGCCCGATTTCGTTCAGGATCCGTCCCTGTTCGGCGGCGGCCGCGAGCGCGGCGGCGTCCCCCGCGTTCTGCAGCCTGTTCTTGGCGCGCACGGCGAGAAAGGCGTCCACGTTCGTCAGCGCCAGAATGCAGATCGCCACGAGCGCCAAAAGCAGATAGAGCGCGACTTGTCCGGACCGTGCCCGCATGTTCAGCGCCCCTGGAAGTTCATGTAGAAGGGGGCGTGCGCCTCGATTTCGGATCTCCCGTCCATCGCCCAATCCTCTTCCGTCTCGAGGCGGACCTCCGACCGCACGCGTGTGGCGTCCTCCTGCAGGCTCAGGCGCGTCGTCGCCCAGCGGGCGTAGTCCAGAACGCCGCGGGCCCGTCCGCCCGTCTCGGACGCGAGATAGTCCGGCACGAGCCGGGCGACGTCCACGTCCGTCCCAGTCGGCCACAGGCGGCGGCCGGCGGCGGGGATGAGCGCGGCGCGTGCGGTCTTCTGGCACATGAAGGCGTTGAACCCGACGATCCGCGCCCGTGCGGCGCGCGCCGCGGCGTGTTCGGCGAAGAGGCGCGCGGCGAGCATCTCCGAAAAACGCCACGCCACGAGCAGGATCCCGGTGACGATAATGACGGCGAACACCGTCTCGATCATCGCCTGGCCGCGGCGCATCAGTCTTCGCCCAGCTGCTTGATCGTCTCTTCGCTGATGGACTCGACCTTTTCCTTGGCCGTGTCGCCTTCCTGCTCCGAAAGCGCCTGCGCGGCGCCGCTCGCCTTGCGTCCGATGGCGCGGCTGAGATAGGTGAAGACGGCGATGAGCGTGATGGCGATGAGCGCCACGATGATGATGTATTCCACCATCGTCTGCCCGCGCCTGAATGCTTTCTTCATGTCTGTGCTCCTTGCTTTTGCGTTTGATGCGACGACTGTGTCCGTCAGGGATATTCGCCGCGGACAAGTTCCACCGTGCGCGCGGACTTGGCTTTCGCCGCGGATGCGACCGCGCCCATCACGGCGAAAACCGTGAGCAGACACGCGAGCACCAAAACGTACTCGAGAAGCGCTTGTCCGGACAATCCCTTGGCTTTCATGATTCCTATTATACCATAATCGCCTTGCGCTGCCTAGACAACCCGCCGCGCCGGCCCCACCCATGGTAGGGGCGCGTCTACACGACGGTGGCGCCAACCCACCCCATGGTAGGG
>DBKW01000047.1:0-4448 GCA_002298665.1 Verrucomicrobia bacterium UBA740
AAAGGCTGGGAATTCGTCGCCAATCCCATCAACTGGGATTCGAAGGATTTCGAACTCAATTCCGGCTCCATCGACTGCATCTGGAACGGTTTCACCATGCAAGGGCGGGAAAACGCCTACACCTGGTCGCGTCCGTATGTGGACAATTCGCAGGTCGTCATGGTCAAGACGGGGGCGGACATCCAGAAATTGGGCGATTTGGCGGGCAAACGCGTCGGCGTCCAGACGGATACGCCGGTCTGGAAGGCGCTGAAAGCCGGGGGCGAGCAGGAGGCGCTCGGGCGGACGTTCAAGGACCTCGTCGTCATGCCCAACTACAACCAGGCGGTGCAGGAGCTCGCGATGGGCGGGGTGGACGCCGTGGCGCTCGACGTGGGCGTGGCGCGCGCCAAGATGGCGGATAAACCCGGCGAATTCCGCCTTCTGCCCGAAGTCGTCATGAGCGAGACGTACGGCATCGGTTTCAAGCTGGGCAACACGGCCTTGCGCGACGAAGTCGAGGCGGAACTCGCCGTTCTGGCGACGAACGGCGTCATGGACAAGCTCGCCGGCGCGTATGGAATCGAGAAGAAATCGCTGATTTTCACCCGTGGGGCGGAGAAAGAGGAAGCCAAAGCCGAGCCGGCCGCGTCCGCGAACACCTTGCCGTTCGTCGAGATGATAAAGGATTTGCTGGGCGGACTGCTCGTTTCGCTCGAAATCTTCTTCCTGACGCTCGTTTTCGCCCTGCCGCTCGGCTTTGTCGTGGCGTTTGGGCGCATGGCGAAGAATCCGATCGTATCCGCCGTCTTCCAGGCGTACATCTCGATCGTGCGGGGTACGCCGCTCATGTTGCAGATTCTCTTCGTCTATTTCGCGCCGTACTATCTCTTCGGGGCGAGTCTGGC
Organism: Verrucomicrobia bacterium UBA740; assembly: GCA_002298665.1. Lineage (GTDB taxonomy): Bacteria > Verrucomicrobiota > Kiritimatiellia > RFP12 > UBA1067 > UBA1067. The sequence continues at coordinate 888 of DBKW01000047.1, forward strand.
GCACTATCCGCGCCTGGTGGCGACGATTCTCGCGTTTTCGCTCAATTACGCGGCGTATTTCGCGGAAATCTACCGTGGCGGCATTCTTTCCATCGACTATGGCCAGCGCGAGGCGGCGAAGGCGCTGGGGCTGGATCCGGTGCAGACGTTCTTCCGCATCATCCTGCCGCAGACCATCAAGCGCGTCATCCCGGCGGTCGGCAACGAGGTCATCACGCTGGTGAAGGACACCTCGCTCGCCTTTACGATCGCGGTGACGGAAATGTTCACCATCGCCCGGCAGCTTTCGAGCGCCCACACGACGATGGCCCCGCTGATCGCCGCGGGCGTCTTCTACTATCTGTTCAACTTCGTCGTCGCCTGGACGCTTTCGCGCGTCGAGAAGCACTACGACTACTATAGGTAAGCCATGAAAAAAATCGTTATTACGGTCGTCGGCAAGGATACCGTGGGCATCATCGCCAAGACAACGGCGTATCTGGCCAAGAACAACGTCAATATCCTGGACATCGCCCAGACCGTCGTGGGCGGCTACTTCAACATGATGATGGTCGTGGACGCCTCCGGCTGCCCGAAGACGCTGGAGAAGATCGGCCTCGAACTGACGCGCCTCGGGCAGACGATCGGGCTGACCATCCGCTGCCAGCGGGCGGAAATCTTCGAGAAAATGCACCGCATCTGAGGCGAGCCATGATCAACCTCTCCGAAGTTCTCGAAACGAACAAGATGATTCTCGAGGAGAATCTGGACGTGCGCACCATCACGATGGGCATATCCCTGCTGGACTGCGCGACGGACGACCTCAAGACGACCTGCGACAACGTCTACGCGAAAATCACGCGTCTGGCGAAGGATCTCGTCAAGACCGGCGACGACATCGGGCGCGAATTCGGCGTGCCCATCGTCAACAAGCGCGTCTCCATCACGCCCGCGGCGCTGGTGGGCGCCCCCTGCTGCCGCAAGCCGGCGGACTTCGTACGGCTGGCCAAGACGCTCGACCGCGCGGCGAAAACGCTGGGAATCAACTTCATCGGCGGCTTTTCGGCCATCGTCTCCAAGGGCATGACGACGGCGGACGAGCTGCTCATCCGCTCCATCCCGGAAGCCATGGCGGTCACGGAACGCGTCTGCTCCTCGGTGAACGTGGGCTCGACGAAGACGGGTATCGACATGGACGCCGTGCGGCTCATGGGCGAAATCGTCAAAAAGACGGCGGAACGCACGAAAGATCGCGATTCGCTCGGCTGCGCCAAGCTGGTCGTCCTCTGCAACGCGCCGGACGACAATCCCTTCATGGCGGGCGCTTTCCACGGCGTCAGCGAGGGGGACGCCGTGATCAACGTGGGCGTATCGGGCCCGGGCGTCGTGAACCACGTGCTGAAGTCCATCCGCGGCGAAAGTTTCGAGGTTTTGTGCGAAACCATCAAGAAGACGGCGTTCAAGATCACGCGCGTCGGGCAGCTCGTGGCGCAGGAAGCCTCGCGGCGTCTGGGAGTGCCCTTCGGCATCATCGACCTTTCGCTCGCCCCCACGCCGGCGATCGGCGATTCGGTGGCGGATGTCCTCAAGGAAATCGGCCTGGAACAGCCGGGTGCGCCGGGCACGACCGCGGCGCTCGCGCTCCTGAACGACCAGGTCAAGAAGGGCGGCGTGATGGCGAGCTCCTACGTGGGCGGACTTTCCGGCGCGTTCATCCCCGTCAGCGAGGACCAGGGCATGATCGACGCGGTGGAGGCGGGGGCGCTTTCCATCGAGAAGCTGGAAGCGATGACCTGCGTCTGCTCGGTGGGGCTGGACATGATCGCCATCCCGGGCGACACGCCGGCGACAACCATTTCGGGCATCATCGCCGACGAAGCGGCCATCGGCATGGTCAACCAGAAGACGACCGCCGTGCGCGTCATCCCCGTGGCGGGCAAGAAAGTCGGCGACACCGTCGAGTTCGGCGGTCTCCTGGGCCATGCGCCCGTCATGAAGGTCTCGCCGTTCTCCTGCGCGGCGCTGATCGCCCGCGCCGGACGCATCCCCGCCCCGATCCACTCCTTCAAGAACTGACCGGGGGCGCGCGGACATGGTGCGCATCGCCGGCGGCACGATCGTGGACGGGACGGGCGCCCCCGCTTTCAAGGGGGACGTCCTCCTTTCGGGCGACCGGATCGCCGCGGTCGTCCCCCAAGGCGCCCCGCTCCCGCCGGACGAGGCCTGCGAGACGGTGGACGCGACCGGGTGCCTCGTGACGCCCGGCTTCATCGACGCCCACACGCATTCCGACGCCTATCTGGTCGTCGAGCCCGAGGCCCCCTCCAAAATCACCCAGGGCATCACGACCGAAATCAACGGACAGTGCGGCGGATCCGTCGTGCCCCGGTTCGGCGAAGCGCGGCTTTCCTCCGACTGGGCGAGCATTCTGGGCGACCGGCTCACGTGGCGCACGCTCGGCGAATACCGCGCGGTGCTGGAAGCGGCCCGCCCCGCCGTCAACACGGTCCAGTTCATCGGCCACAACACCCTGCGTTCCTCCGTCGTGGGCTATGCCGGACGCGCCGCGACGGCGGACGAATTGCGGCGGATGGCCTATCTGCTCGAACAGGCGCTGGAGGAAGGCGGCTGGGGGCTCACGACCGGGCTTATCTACCAGCCTGGCAAATACGCCGCGCCGGACGAAGTGCGGCTCCTGGCGCAAACCGCCGCGCGCCGCGGCGGCCTCTACGCGACCCACATGCGGTCCGAGGGCGACCACATCCTCGAGGCGATCGACGAAGTCGCCGAACTCGCGCGCCAAACCGGCATCCGCGCCGAGATCTCCCACCTGAAAACGAGCGGACGCGCCAATTGGCCGAAGATCGACGCCGTGCTGGAGAAAATCGAAGCCGGCATGGCCGAAGGCGTCCTCCTCGGGAGCGACCGCTATCCCTATTGCGCCGCGGGGACGGATCTCGACGTCGTCTTCCCCGACTGGGCCGGCGAGGGTGCGGCGAAAGCCGAATGCGCACGCTTGGCGGACCCCGCCCTGCGCGCCCGCATCGCCGCGGAAATCGACGCGTCCGGACGCGACTGGACAACCGTCCGGATCGGCGGCACGTGGCACCCGGACAACAAGGAATTCTGCGGACGCACCCTAGCGGATATTCTCGCAGACCGCCCCGGCGAGACGGCGGGGACGCTGATTTGCGCTATTTTGGCGAAGGACCGGTGCCGGACGGGCGCCTTCTTTTTCTCCATGAGCGAGGCGAATCTCGACAAAATCCTCGCGAAACCATGGATTTTGCCCGGCTCGGACGCCTCCCTGCGCGCCCCGTGGGGACCGCTCGGGGCGGACCATCCCCATCCGCGCGCCTACGCGACCATGCCGGAGTTCTACCGGCGGGTCCGGGCGCTGGGCGTGCCGCGCGAGGAGGCGGTCCGGCGCATGACGGGGGCGGTGGCGCGGCGTTTCGGGATAGCGGACCGCGGCGAACTCCACCGCGGCGCTTTCGCCGATGTACTCGTCTGGCGCGAAGACGATTTTCGGGGTACCGCCACGTACCTGAATCCCCATTCCTTCTCCACCGGCCTTGTCGC
>DBKW01000047.1:4580-7609 GCA_002298665.1 Verrucomicrobia bacterium UBA740
CGAACGACTTCCCTCGGCAGGCCGCGACCAAGAGACCAAGGTCTCCAGGGCAAGAGACCGCGGTCTCAGCACCAAGAGACCGCGGTCTCTTGGGTAAAAGACCGCGGTCTCCGGGCCAAAAGACCGCGGTCTCTAGACCAAGAGACCGTGGTCTCTTGGAACTGTGTTGCCGGCCCGCCACGAAAAGGCTGGAGTCCTCCCGCGGACCGTCCGCTGGAGCCGGATGCGCGAAGGGCGACGAATGTGCGTGCAGGATTAGGCATTTTGTGCTATAATAGAGGTATATGAAAAAACTCGTTCTATTCTTTGTGGCCGCCTGTGTGGCGGGGGTGTCCGTCTTCACGTGCCGGGCGGCGGAGTCCGCGGCACCCAAAAAGGCGGCGGTGTTCGTCCTCAATCGCACCCGCGTGCCGGGGATGGACGACGAGACGGACGGCATCCGCGACCGGCTTTCGGCGTCCCTGGCGGAAGTGGACGGTCTGTCGATCGTGGACAGCGCCCTCGTGGCTGACACCTACCGGCGGTGGAAGACGACGGTCGCCGAGGAGAAGTCCGGCGCGGACGCGGGGGTGTTTTCCGGCGCGGCGCCCACGCGCCTGGCGGAGATGCTGGGGTGCGACTACCTCATCGTGGCGACGGTGGTGGACGCGCGCGCGCTGAAGCGCAATCTGAACGGGCGGCTCAACACGGTCTACACGCTGCGCATGACCGTGCGCGTGCTCAATGCGCAAGGCGAGAGCGTCGCGGGCATGCCGACCTGGACGCGGCAGTATCCGGTCCTGGACGCGGCGGACGGGGATCTGGCCTACTACAACATCCTCGTCGACGAGTGGGTGACGGACGCCGTCGCGGCGTTGGCGCGCACGCAATCCGACTGGCGCGCGCCTTCCGCCCCCGCCCGGACGGAGGTCCCGTTCACCGTGACGACCAGCATCGACAAGACGATCGCCGAGCTCGAGAGCCGCACGAAGGGTGTGAACGGCGAACAGTTGGCGGAACTCCGCCGCGTGGCCGGCGGCGCGACCGTCGAACTGGACGGCGCCGTCGTCGGGTCGGCGCCCGGCACGTTCAAGGCCACCCCGGGACTGCACAAGCTCGTCGTGCGGCGCGAATGGATGAAGCCCTATTCCGCGACCGTCCGCATCGCGCCGGACGCGTCGTTCGACATTGCGCTCGAAATGAGCGACGAGGGGCTCGCGAAGTGGGGCCGCGCGGAAGCCCTGCGCGCCGACTTGGCGCGGCGGTATGCCGAAGCGGCGCAGGTGCGCGGCATCAAGGTCAATCTGGACACCTCCAACTGGCGCGACGTCTCGGGCGAAGCGCCTGCGAAGGTGATTCTGCAGAAGGACTGACGCGGGCCATCCTCTCTACCTTATATAGAGTATGAAGACGAAACAACCGTTCGCAGCCTTGTTCGCAATCGCCCTGCTGGCCGGGGCGGGGTGCGTCTCGGTCGACACGGACGCCACGCGCGCCCGCACGGCCCTGACCGAGGGACGCGTGAACGAGACCTGCGCCTGGGCGGAGGACCTCGCGACGAACAGCGTCTATTCGACCGCGCTGGGGCGGGTGGAAGCCGGGCGCGCCCGCCTCCTCGCCGGCGATTTCGCCGCGTCCGCGGGCTGGTTCCGCCAGGCGGTCGACGCGGCGGTGGAGAAGAGCGAGAGCGGCCCGGTCGTCAATCTGACGGACGCGGGCAACACCGTGCTCGCCGCCACGCTGACGGACGACCGCACGCGCGTCTACACGCTCCCGGCCTACGAACTCAACTTCGCGCTGCTGTACGGCATTCTCGCCCAGGCGCTCGGCGGCCAGACGGACGACGCCTGCGTAGACGCGCGCCTGGCGGTCTACGTGCAGGACGCGCTCGCGGAAAAGCTCGGCGGCGACCTGCCCGCTCCAGCGGCGACGAACGAGACCGCGTCCGCGGCGCAAAGCGTCTGCGCCGGACAGGAGGCGGCTTTGGAAGAGCTCATCGCCGGCACGCGCAATTCGTGGGAGAATCCGGTCCTCTGGTGGCTGACAGGCGTCCTTTTCGAGGTGCGCGGGGAGACGGACTTCGCCCAGCAGTCCTACCGCAAGGCGCAAGCGATACGGCCGGACAACGCCGTATTCGCTGCGGACGCGGCGCGGTACGCCCCCGGACGGCCGGCGCGGCGGGTGCCCGGCGCCGGGAAGGCGCGGCTTGTCGTCGTCTATGATGTAGGACTCGTGCCGATGCGCGAATCGCTCAAGGTGCCCGTCCCGATCTACACGGGGCTTTCCATCGACATTCCCGTCTACCGGGGCGAACGTCCGTCCTTCGCGCCTTTCGCGTTGGACGGCACGCAGGGGCAGGCGGGCGTGGACGCGGCGGCGCTCGCGGCGCGCGACCTGAAGGAGCGGCTCCCCGGCATCGTGACGCGCAACATCACGCGCGCCACGGTGCAAATCGCCGCGCAGGCCGTCGCCAACAACAACGGCAACGACTACGTCAAACTGGGCGTCTTCGCGGCGAATGCCGTGATCGCGGCGTTCCGGCGCGCCGATACGCGCAGCTGGATCACCCTCCCCGCCGAGACGCAGGTCGCCGAGAAGGACGACCTCGAGCCCGGACGCTACGCCTTCCAGATCGCCACGGCGCACGGCCGCACGACATTCGAGTGCGTCTTGCAGGCGGGCGAAACGCGCCTCCTCTACCTCGCGGACTGCGGCCGCGGACCCCGGATCGCCTCGTGCGTCCTGAGCCCGCCCGGCGGGAAGTCCGTCTTCGAAAACCACGAAAGCCGATAAAGGAACCAAATCATGAATAAATATCTCCATTGGGCAGGTCTTGTCTGCGCCGCGGCGCTGGCCGGCGGTTGCGCGACGTCCACGACAGGCACGCACGTCACCGTGGATACGGCATCCGGCGACGCGCACATTCTGGAATGTTCGCCGCGCCTTGCGACGCGCCTGCGCGTTTCGCGCGTCACATACGGCGAGGCGGACGGTCTGCGCCGGGCGACCGTGACGCTGCAGTCCACGACGACCCGCCGGCAGGAACTGCA
>DBKW01000047.1:7687-10659 GCA_002298665.1 Verrucomicrobia bacterium UBA740
TGGACGGGAAGGACGCGACGACCTTCACGGGCATTTCGCCGCGTCCGGACGGCGTGAAGGCGCGCCTGGTGGTGCGCGAGACGCGCGTGGCGCAGTAATATAGAGGCATTTGTTTTTCAAGAAAGGACGCAATCCATGAAATATCTGTTCATTCTCCTCGGTTTGGCTTGTCTCGCGACCGGCTGCGCGAGCACACACGCCCGCGAAACCCAGCTCGACCGGCAGGCGCGAAGCGCCGCGCTGGAACCCCAGGACGTGCGGCGCACCGTCGAAAAGATGGTGGACTCGATGCTGGCGGACGGCGAATTCATCCGCGAAATCGGCGGCGCGCGCCCCGTGCTCGACATCGCGACGGTGCAGAACCGCACCTCGATGCACCTGGACATGCAGTCGCTGACGGACTCCATCCGCACCAAGCTCCTGCGCTCGCGCAAGTTCCGCTTCATGGACCGCACGACGTCCGCCGAGGACCTGCAGTTCATGAACGACCAGGCGCTGAACGGGCTGACGGACGCCAAGAAGGCGGTTCGGGCGGGGGCGCAGTCCGCGGCGCAGATGTACCTCTACGGCGCGCTCACCGAAATGCGCCAGCAGGTGGACGGCGTGACGGACCGCTACTTCAAGTTCACCCTCAATCTGAAAGACCTGCGCTCGGGCGAGCTCGTCTGGAGCGACGAGCAGGAGATCCGCAAAGAACAGAAACGCGGCGTGATCGGGTTCTGACCCGTCCGCGAGATTGCTGGGGCGCATGGCGGAGATACCCGAGACATCCGAGACGCTTTTGCGGGCGATCGGCGGCGACAGCGGCCACGCCCGGTGGGGCGAATTCGTCGCGCGATACCGTCCGATGATGGAGGCGTATCTCCAATCGCGCTTCCCGACGCTGGACGCGGACGAACTCATCCAGGAGACGTTCATCGCCCTCGTGAAGATATTGCCGCGCTACCGGTGGTCGCCGGACGAGAAGGGCGCGTTCCGCAACTATCTGACGGGCATCTTGCGCCGCCGGGCGCTGAAGATGCTGGCGCGCGAGAAACGCCGCGCCGAAGTCCAAAGGGACCTGGCGCAGGCGGCGCCGTCCGCGTCCGGACCGGCGGAACGCGACGAGGAGGAGCGCGGTTGGCGGGAGGCGGTCTACGCCGTCGCGCTGCGGCTTTATCTGGCGGATGAAACGGTCCAGGAGCGGACGAAGGAGGTGTTCCGCCGCGTCGCGCTGGAAGGCGAACCGCCCGAGTCGGTCGCTTCGGCGTTCGGAATCGCGCGCAATGCGGTGGATCAGATCAAAAACCGCGCGGTCAGGCGGCTCAGGGAGCTGGTCGAAGCGTTGCGGAAGGCGGGCGAATGACGGGCGCGCCTGCCGGAACGGAGGATAGCGCGGCGTTTCTCGCGCGGCTGAAAGCGGTGGCGCCGCCGCCGTACTACCCGTCCGGCGCGGTGTTGGGCGAGTGGCGGCTTTTGGCGTTGATCGGGCGCGGCGGTTGCGGGGAAGTCTACCGGGCGCAACACGTCCGGACGGGCCGGTTCGCCGCGCTGAAGGTCTGCGTGCCGCGGGAAGGGGAGGAGGCGGCGCGGCGGGAGGTCCGGCGCAGGCGGTTTTTGCGCGAAGCGGACTTCCTGAAGGCCAACAAACGGGCGTTTTTCCCGCGGTTTTACGAGGCGGGGGAGCAGGAAGGCGTCCTGTGGCTCGCGATGGAACTTCTGGAGGTGCGCGAACTGCCGCGGGGCGACCGGACGGTCGCCGCGTACATGCTGGAAGTTTGCGCCGCGGTGCGGTATCTGCATGCGCGCGGCTACGTGCATCGCGACATCAAGCCCGGGAACATCCTCTGGCGGGCGGCGGGGACGCCCGTTTTGACGGATCTCGGACTCCTCAAGGCGGCGCCGGAGGCGGACGGTCCGCTGCCGGTCTCCGTGACGGTGGTGGACGGCCGGGCGGTCGGGGCGGGTACGCCGCATTATGCCGCGCCGGAGCAGTTCGGCGGGGGACGGGTCTCGGCGGCGGCGGACATCCACGCGCTCGGGGTGCTGATCGACGAGTGCTTTGCGGGGCGTCCGCCGCGGCGGTGGGAGCGGATCGTCCGCCGCGCCACGAGTTCGCTTCCGGAATACCGCTACAGGCATGTTTCGGAGCTGGTGCGCGCCATACGGTTGCGGAATCTGGGGCGGTGGGTCGCCGGCGGATGCGCCGCGGCGCTTCTCTGCGCCGGGTTGGCGGGGGTCTGGACGCGGAACGGGGAGCCGGAACGCCCGGGTCTGCCGGGGGTCGAGACGATCGCGACGAATCTGCCGCGCCGCGTGCTTCTGCGCGTGGAGACGAACGAGGTGGCGGGGGAAACGCTGAATCTGGGCGGCCGGACGGTCAGATTCGAGCCGGTAAAAGTCGAAACGCCCGTCTGGCGGACCGTCTCCGAGCCGGTGCAGATGAAGATTCTGCGTCTGGAAGGCCGGGAACTGGTCCTTACGAACGCGGCGTTCACGCTTTCCAGGGACTGTGTCTGGCGTATCGTGGGACCGGGGACGCTGGACGCCGAATTGCGGGGGGAGGCTCCCGGAACGCGGCTTATCCTGGATCATTGCACGCTCCGCAACCGGGTGCGCGGCACGCTTCGCGAGGCGGCGCTCGTCTACGATTTCGAACCGGAAGGCAATTATCTGAATCTGCCGAACATGGGCAAGGACGTCTGGCGGAAATGGGCGTCAAGGGACAATAGGGACTTTATCGTGAACATGGACGGTGCTTTCAACGAAATCCATGTCGGCAGCCGGAAGACCCGGGATGAAGTCCGGCGTCTGCGGGAATTGGACTGTTTTGAAATGGGGATGAAAGACGACGGCGATTAGCGACCCTGTTCGCGTCCCTTGGCATGCGCGGCGGGTTGTTTGCTCCGTTGCGCCGGAACGGTGATGCCGTTGCGCCGGAACGGTGATGCCGTTGCGCCGGAACCGCGATGCCGTCGCGCCGGAACGGCGAT
>DBKW01000047.1:10697-12027 GCA_002298665.1 Verrucomicrobia bacterium UBA740
AACGGCCACCCCGTCTCGCCGGAAGGACGTGCGAGGCGAAAGGATGCGTCCGGCAGGATGCCGCGGCAAGGCGCCGGCGATTAGCATGCGTCCGGCTGAGATTCCCGGATTTCCGCGTAAGATTTCTTTCGGACGGGGCAGTATGGGGTAGGATGTCGACGGGCGGTCGAACGCTTGCCCGATATCCGTGCGCAAGGAATCGGCTCTTGCAATATCAGTCCGATATTGCTATACTGTTTGTGTCGTCCGGAGGAGGTCGCGCGAAGGCGCGGCATCTTAAGGGCGGCCATAAATACAGAAAAGTTGCGTTCCGCGCATCGTCGGCTTCAATGAAATGTAGGAAGTTTCGTCTTGAGAAGGCCGTACGAGACGAGGAATGTGTCCGCTTGCGGGCACATTCCCCTGTTCTTGTGTACTTCTCAAGGGCATCCTACAGCCTCATTGGAGACACGAGGGGAGGGAGTGTGCCCGCTTCTTCGCTCGTGTTGGGAGAGGAATGGCCAGGGAGTTGCATGAGCGAAGAAAAAGACAGAGCTTGGACAGAAGCGACCGGTCCGGACACGCGTCCGGAGGCGGTCCGCGACGTGCATGTGCGTACGTTGGCGGAGGTGCGAACGCCCGCCGGATGCGTGATACGCAACATGTATCTGGGGGATTTGCGCATTTTGCGCTGCTACGAGGGCGCGTTTCGCCTGGAGGTAGACGGCGCCGCGCACCCGATCGAACTGAAGGCGGACGACATGCTGGTCATCTATGCCGGGCATCGGGTGTCCGTCTGGGCGCTGGAGGCGGCGAACCGGCTGGTGTATGGCGTTTTCACGGGCCGCGGGGCCGAACCGTACGCCGACAGCCTGGGGTTCTACGACCTTGCGCAGGGGCGCACCGCCCCGCAGTACGAGAGCCTGAGCGAGGTGAAGCGCCGGCTGGAGGCGAACGCCGCGGAAAACGCCGCGGAACCCGAGCCGTATCTTGCGTTTTTGACGGATATCCTGCGGACGATGGCGCGCGACTTGCGGGCGAACGGGAATGGCCTGGTGTTCGACGCGATCGGCCTCATGCGGACGAATCTCGCGAACCGCATCGTGCGGCTGGAGCCGCTTTGCCGCGGACTGGGCGTGAGCCGGTCGTGCCTGCACGCGGCGTTCCTGAAGGCGGGGCTGGATACGCCGGCGGAATTCATCCGCAAGGAACAGACGCGGCTCGCCGTTTCGCTTCTGCGGCATACGCGGTTGTCCGTCGCGGAGGTCGCCGAGCGGGCCGGGTTCATCTCCGTCGCGCATTTCTCGACGTTCATCAAGACCCGCACGGGCCGTTCGCCGCACCAGTTCCG
>DBKW01000085.1:0-1230 GCA_002298665.1 Verrucomicrobia bacterium UBA740
GTTGCTCCTCGGAGTTTATTCTACATTCTCTACACGGTTAAATTACCCCTACCGTTGGGTTAGGGGCGGAACGCAGGGGACGGCCTCCGACCCCTCGCCGCGGGGGCGCGGATTTGATATAATATCCGCATGCTTGGTGCATCCATTCTTTTTGCCGCGGCGCTTTCTTTCGCCGAGACGAAGACGCTGACGGTCCAAATCCAACTGGACCGCCTGGGGTATTCGTGCAACACCATCGACGGACAATGGGGCGCAAAATCGCAGGCCGCCCTGGAAAACTATTGCAGGGAACGAAAATGTCCGCTCCCCGCCACCCCCGAAGAGGCTTACGACCGCTATTTCAAGCCCCAAACAGACCTTTTCTATTGGGAGACGCTCACGGCCGGCGATTTCGCCGCGCTGCGCACGCTCCCCGACGATCCGGCGGCGAAAGCCCAATTGGACTGGCTCGGGTATGAGTCCATAGCCGAAATGCTGGCCGAACGCGGACACGTCAGCCGGCGCGCGTTGGAGCGGCTGAATCCGCGGCTCGACTGGCGGACGGTCGGCGCGGGGACGCGCGTACGGTTGCCGAAGTTTCCGCGCGCGGCGGACTATCTGGAAGCCGGCAAGGGCCTGACGGCGGCGGATTCCAAGCGTCCGGCCGCCGCCCTTCTGCGGATTTCGCTGGCGCGGTTCGAAATTCAGGCCTATGATGCGCACGGCAGATTGCTGGGCGTTTTCCCCTGTTCCATCGCCAAGGACAAAAAGAAGGCGCCGCGGGGCGAGCTGAAGGTCGTCTCGCTCATCCCCAACCCCAACTACACCTACACGCCCGCGCGCCGCGGAGGCCAGGCACCGGCGCGGCAGATTTTTTCGCCCGGGCCGAACAATCCCGTCGGCGTGGCTTGGATTGGGCTTTCGCTCCCGGGATACGGCATACACGGGACCCCCGCGCCGGAACGCATCGGACGCGCCGAATCGAAGGGATGCTTTCGCGTGGCGAACTGGAATGCCGCGCGGCTCTACGCGCTCTGCCGCATCGGCACGCGCGTCGTTATCGTGCCGTGAGCGCGCTCAGGACTTCTCCACGATCGAATAGGGGAGAAAACCCGGCATCGCCGCAAGCGAGACGAAGAAAAGCGTCAGCACGGCCGGACTCCGCAACGGACAATCGCCAAAGGCGTGAATGAGCGTCGCGAGCGCCGTCAATAAGATGCAAAAGACGGGCGCGGGCAGGACGAAGAAGGC
>DBKW01000085.1:1385-22443 GCA_002298665.1 Verrucomicrobia bacterium UBA740
TCTGGATCTGGCGCAATTCGGCTTTCGTCATCTTCGGGATGCACAGGTGCTTGTAGCCCCAGCCGCCGCAACCAAAGAGGAAGTTCTCTTTCCAGATCTCGGTCGCCACGCGCACATGATACTGCTGGCGTCCCGTCACGCGATCGAGGATTTCGGTCGTGTTCAGCGTGTTCACTTCACGCTGCAAATCGCGCGGTGTCCACAGGATGAGCCCCAAAACGAGCGCCACGACGGCGACAAGCGAAGCAAAAAGCACGCGGACGCGTTTCAGGCGCGACATCTTTTTGAAGAAACTGGCGTAGGCATGCAATATGAAGACGATTGCAAGCGAAATCGTCAGGAGAATGGCCGCACGCGAAAGGGTCGCGAGCGCCGAGAAAAAGCAGATGAGCGCCGGAATCAGCATGATATGGCGCAGCCAGAAGTCCTTGTGCGCCGTACGCACCTCGCGGTTGCCCACCTTGTCGTCCTGGGAAATCGTCCAGCGCCACAACGCGATGGAAAGTCCGAAAAGCGTGGTGAAGTAGTCTCCGGCCATGTTGGGGTAGCCGAACGTCGAAAAGAAGTGTCCGGGCATGACCATCGATTTTATCCAGAGCGGACCTTTCGCGCCTGTCGCCGTCTGCACGATACCGAGAAGGCCCAGAAGTGCGCCGTTCCAGACGACAATCTCGAGCAAAAGGCGCTTGCCGCGTCCGACCAGCGCATGCTTCACCGCGAGCATGGCCGTCAAAGCGGGGAAGAACCACAGGCAGACGTTGAGGTGGTGGAGCCGGTTCACGCAGTACGGCAGAAACGGGATCGGCGGCTTGGGGTCCGCGCCCTGGAACGTGATTTCCGCATAGTCGCAGATTGGGCAAAGCCCTTTGTTGAGGAAGGGAATCAGCAAAAGAAGCAGGAATCCTACGCTGACCCACGTCAGCGGATCTTTTCTCAGCGCGGACCAGACGCGTGCGCGCGCCTCGACGGTGGGCTCGCCCGGGTGGCGCTGCGGGAAGCAAATCATCATTTCCGCGAGAAAAAAGAGAAGCCACGGGATGGTGGGCATCAGCAAATCCCCGCGCGTACCGCCGAAAAGCCAGGCAAACGTGCACACAAGCGCCGCGACGGCCAATGTGGCTATGTTGTCATAGAGAAACGACATACTTCATCACCTCTTCCACTGCATTTTGTTCTGAAACCTTGCCGACCGGACGCCCTCTCACGTAAAGGAGGAACTCGTCCTTGCCGCCGCAGAGGGCGATTTCCGCGTTCTTCGCCTCGCCCGGACCGTTGACCACGCAGCCCATGACCGCGACATGGGGCAGGGGTTTGGCGTGCGGCCCCCTTTCGCGCGCCAGCGCCTCAAGTGCGTTCTCGACTTCCGCCGCGACCTTGAAAAGATTGACGCGCGTGCGCCCGCAGGTCGGGCAGGACGTGATGGACGGACCCGGCGCGCGCAAATTCAGCGCCCGCAGGATTTCCGTTCCCACACGCACCTCTTTCTCCGGTTCGGCCGTCAAGGATACGCGAATCGTGTCGCCTATCCCTTCGGAAAGCAAAATGCCCAGCGCAACCGAATTGCGTACGGTCCCCGGCAGGAACGTCCCCGCCTCGGTGACGCCCATGTGAAGCGGGCAGTCCGTCCGTTCGGACAGCAGGCGGTACACCGCGAGCGTGTCCGCGACATTCGACGCCTTGGCGGAAATCACCGCCGAAAAGAATCCCTCGTCTTCCAACAGCTTCAAATGGCGCAGCGCCGAGCGACACAGGGCTTCGGGGACGGGCAGCTTCCCGGCGCGGACTTCCGCGTCCAGGTCTTTTTCGAGGCTGCCGAAGTTGACGCCGATGCGAATGGGGACGCGTGCGGCTTTTGCCGCGCGCACGACGGCCTGCACGTGCTCGCGCCCGCCGATGTTGCCGGGGTTCAACCGCAGGGCGTCCGCGCCCGCGTCAATCGCGGCGAGCGCCAGGCGATAGTCGAAATGGATATCCGCAACGAGCGGGAGGGGCGAGCGGCGCCGGACGGCGCGGAAGGTCTCCGCCGCCGCCGGATCGGGCACCGTCAGGCGCATGATATCGCATCCAAGAGCCGCGCACCGATCGATTTGGGAGCAGAGGGCTTCCGCGTCATGCGGATCCACATTGCACATGGACTGCACGCTGACAGGCGCCCCGCCTCCAACAGGGACAGAGCCGACGTCAACGGTTCGCGTCTGTTTTCGGGACGTCATGGGTCGTGCTCTCCTCAAGCGCCGGTTGGGGGTCAAAGGTGTGGATGCGCCAACTGCGCAGGGCGTCCTTGAAAATCAAAATGGCCATCAAACCCATCAGAAGATACATGAACGCCATGGAGAGCCCGGCCACCACTTTTGCCGGGACGCGCCGGCGGAAAACAAGCGCAATGAGCGCGAAAAAGATGAGACCGCCATCCAAGACCGGCAGGGGCAACAGATTGATGATCGCCAGATTGACATTCAGAAAGCGCAAGAATCCCAGTCCGTCGAAGAAATCGCGCCGAATCGCCGCGTAGATTCCTTCGGCAATCATGACGGGGCCGCCCAGCGCCCGGCTCGTGCTCGCGATTTCCTTTGGCGTGACAAGACCCTTCAAGACGCGGAAAATGCTGCCCGCGTCCCACGCCAGCTGGCGGAGCGGATTGCGGTCGGGCATCCACATGGCCGCGCCGGTCGTATTCGTCTGGCTGAGCGCGAGGATGAAACATGCGCCCGTGACCGGATCGCGCCGCGGCGTAATGGAGAGCGTATACTCCGCTTCGCCGCGCGCAATCACGAAGGGCGTAGGCTTTTCGCCTGCAATCTGGACCTCAGTCTGCATCTCGACCCACGTATCGACGGGACGTCCGCCTACGGAAACGACCCGATCACCCGGCTTGAGCCCCCCTTCCGCGGCGGGCCCTTCCTCCGGAACCGAACCGATGATCGCCTTCAATTCGCCGAAGCGCACGCCAGGAATCAGCGCGAGGACGACCGCCAGGACCGCCGCCAGGACAAGATTCATGAAGGGGCCGGCAAACGCGACGAGGAGCTCCTTCCAGGCCGGGATCTGCGCGCGCGGGGAGGCGGCGTTATCCGAACCTCCCTCGATTGCCTTCGTCCCCTCGGGGTCGACGTCGGGAATGGAGACGTAACCACCCAGCGGAATCCAACTCAGACGGTATTCAACGCCGTTTACGGTCTTCTTCCAGATGGCCGGACCAAAACCTATGGAAAAACGCTCCACGCGCAGGCCCAGCTTGAGCGCGACGATGAAGTGACCGAATTCATGAATGGCGATTGCGAACGAAAACAGCAGGAGACAAAGCGCGATATACGCGACTGTGACAAATAGCGACACCATGTGTAGAGGGGAATATTAAAAGGCGTTCTTTATTTCCTGCGCAGACGTCACACCGACGAACTCGGCGACCTTTTGTCCGTTCGAGAAGCAGAGCAGGGTCGGGATGGACATCACCCCGAAACGCGAGGCCAGAACGGGCGCTTCGTCCACATTCACCTTCACGACCGTCAGCTCGGGCATTTGAGGCAGGATTTCATTGGCAATCGTCTCGCCCATCATGCGACAGGGGCCGCACCACGGCGCCCAAAAATCGACAAGAACTTGCCCGTTCGCGATGGCCGATTCAAACTCTTCGTTTGTCTTTACTTCTTTAAGCATGTTTGTCCCTCCTTGGAATCTTTCACAAGCCACCCGGCGGCGGCGATTTCATCACGCAATTTATCGGACTCGGCCCAGTTGCGCGCCCTGCGCGCCGCGGCGCGGCGGTCCAGAAGCGCCTGAATCTCGGCCGGGATCTTCGCGTCCTCCGGACGGTCAAAGAAGATGACGCCCAGAACTTCGTCCATGCGCGCGAAAACATCCCGCACCGGACCGCCCCCATGGGCATTCGTCTCGCGCACTAGACCGAAGAGCGCGGCGAACGCGCGCGGCATGTTCAAGTCGTCGTTGACGGCGGCGGTAAAGTCGTCCAGATACTTTTGCGCCCACGCCGGCGCGGGACCCGACGTCGTTTTGTCCACGCAGGCGTCGATGCGGGACAGGGCTTTGCGCGCGTCCTCCAACGCGTCGAACGCAAAGTTGAGGCTGGTGCGATAGTGCGCATTGATGAGCACATAGCGGATTTCGCGCCCCGTCCATCCTTTGGCGAGAAGATCGCGCAGGGTGAAGAAGTTCCCGAGCGATTTGGACATCTTCTCGCCGTTCACCTTCAAGTGCGCGCAATGCATCCAGCACTTCACGAACGGCTTGCCGGTCGCCGCCTCGGACTGGGCGATTTCGTTTTCATGGTGCGGAAAAAGATTGTCTATGCCGCCCGTATGCAGATCGAACGTCTCGCCCAAATACTTCATGCTCATGGCGGAGCACTCGATATGCCAGCCCGGACGTCCGCGCCCCCAGGGCGAATCCCATCCAACCGGACCGTCGCTCGGTTCCCACGCCTTCCAGAGCGCGAAATCGCCGACATTCTCTTTCGTGTATTCGTCCGCCGCGCACCGTTCGCCCGTGCGCTGGTTGTCGAAATCGATATGCGCGAGCTTCCCGTAGCCTGGGAAGGCGCGCACGTTGAAATAGACCGACCCGTCCTCGCTCTTGTACGCCACGCCCTTCTCAATGAGCTTGGAAATAAGCGCAATCATCTCGGGGATGTGGTCCGTCGCGGCGGGATAGACTTCCGCCGGCTGGATGTTGAGCGTCTTGAGGTCGGCGAAGAACGCGTCTTTGTACTTCTTCGTGTATTCGGTGAGCGGAACACCCGCGGCGTTTGCGCCGCGGATGGTCTTGTCGTCCACATCCGTCAAATTCATCACTTGGCGGACTTTCATACCGTTGAATTGGATGACGCGCCGAAGAATGTCTTCAAACGTGTACGCGCGGAAGTTCCCGATATGCGCATAGTTGTAAACGGTCGGTCCACACGTGTAGAGCCGTATTTCGTTGCCAACAAGCGGATGGAGCTCTTCGAGCGAGCGCGTAAGCGAATTGAAGACTTTCATCGTTTCTTTTTCCTTTAGATGTTGAGGGCGGTCTTGCTCCACTCTTCCTTGCCCGCCAAAAGCGAAGGCGTGGTCATGTCGGAGGGGACCGGGATGCCCAGAAGCTGCAGCGCGGTCGGCGCGATGGCCGACAGTTTCGCCAGCGGCGTCAGGCGCACGCCCGGCGCGTCGTTCGCCACGTAGAAGCAGTCGACGAGATTGAGCGTGTGCGAGGTCTTGACGAGCCCCGTACGGTAATCCACCATCTGCTCGGCGTTGCCGTGGTCCGCGTAGATGAGAATGTGCGCGTCCAGCTCCAGCAGGCGCGGCAGCAGCTTGCCGATGCACTCGTCCGTCACTTCGACGGCGCGCGCCGCGGCCTTTTCGTTGCCGGTGTGCCCGACCATGTCGCAGTTGGCGAAGTTGACGACGATCATGCCGTAGGGATTGTTCTCCAGGCGGCGCAGAAGTTCATCCGTCACATTGTAGGCGTCCATCTCCGGATGGCTCGCGAAGGTCGCCGGGTCGAAGCGGCTCTTGACTTCCACCTGGTCTTCGCCCGGGGACGGCGTCGTGGACTTGCCGTTGAAGAAGCTCGTGACGTGGCGGAACTTCTGGGTTTCGGCGATGCGCAGCTGGCGCAGACCCGCCTTGGAGACGACCTCGCCGAGCAGGTTGTTCATGCCGCCGCCGGCGCCCATCGCGCCCAGCAAATAGTCCGTGAATTCGTCCCAGTAGCGCGTGAAGCCCAAGAAGGTGATCTTGGGACGTGCGCAACGCTCGCCCGGATAGTCGTCGCAGACGAACGCCTGCGTCAGCTGGATCGCGCGATCCTGGCGGTAGTTCGTGTGCATGACGACGTCGCCGTCCTTCACGCCGGCGTAATCGCCGATCGTGTAGCACGGAATGTACTCGTCCGTCATCGGCGTGCCGTCCGGCGTCTTGCCATTCGCATACTCGTACTTGACGGCTTCCTCGACCGTCGCCGCGTGCTTGCCCTTGCACCCCACGATGCAGTCGTAGGCTTCGCTCGTGAGCTTCCAGTCTTTGACGCGATCCATGCCGTAGTAGCGGCCCATGGCCGTGCCGATCTTGGCGTTGCCGATCGCCGCCAGTTCCTGTTTCAGGCGCGCGACGTACTCAAGCGTGGAACGGGGCGGCGTGTCGCGTCCGTCGAGGAACGGATGCACCACGATGCGGCCTTCGGGGAATTCGGCGCGCGCGCGGCGCATCAGCTTGAAGAGGTGCTCCTGGTGGGCGTGGACGCCTTCATCCTGCAAAAGACCCATGAAATGGAACTGCGAATTGTGCGCCTTCCACTGGGCGATCATGTTCTCCCACTTCGGATTCTTGAAGAGCTCGCCCGAGGACAGGCCGTCGTCGATGCGCTTCAATTCCTGCACGACGATGCGCCCGGCGCCCATGTTGAGGTGGCCGACCTCCGAACTGCCCTGGTAACCGTTGGGCAGCCCCACCGCCTCGCCGCAGCAATCCAGCAAACAATGCGGATAGCGCGCACGAATCTGGTCGATGACCGGCGTCTTCGCGTCGAACACCGAGTTGCCCTCTTTGCGGGGGTTGACACCCCAGCCGTCACGGATGATTAGCACTACTGGTCTCATTTGATTAGCCTTTCTCAGAAATTGACTTCGACTATTATATCATATTTTCGGCGAAATTACGAAACGCCGCGCTTGGATTCGCGGTAAAAAGCGACGAGCTCCTTGATTTCGGGCAGCGGCTCGATGTCGTTTTCGACGCGCTCCAGCGCCTGGGTCCGGTTGAGTCCGTCGCGGTACAGGAAGCGATAGGCTTCTTTCAGGGCCTGGATGACCTCGCGCGAGAAACCGCGGCGCGTCAGGCCGACCACGTTCGGGCCGATGACCTTGAGCGAACCTTCCACCATGTCGCCCAGCATGTAGGGCGGGAAATCCTGGCGCACTTTCGCCGCGCCGCCGACCATCGCGTGCCGCCCCACGTGGCAGAACTGGTGGATGCCCGTCACGCCCCCGACAATCACGTAGTCCGCCAGATGCACGTCGCCGGCGAGCTGGACGGCATTGGAGCAGATGACGTGGTTGCCCAGCATGCACCCGTGCGCCGCATGGCAATACGCCATGAAGAGACAGTCGCTGCCGATGATCGTCTTTTCGCCGTCCGCCGTGCCCAGATGCACCGTGGCGAATTCGCGGATGACCGTGCGGTCGCCGATCTCGACGTAGCTGACGGAACCTTCCTGGTATTTGAGGTCCTGCGTCTTCATGCCGACGAGCGCATAGGGGAAAATCTGGCACTTCTCGCCGATTGTCGTGTGTCCGTCGACGATGGCGCCCTGTCCGACCGTCGTGCCGGCGCCGATATTGACGTGCGGGCCGATATGCGCATAAGGACCCACTTCGACGTCCGCACCCAGTCGGGCGCCATCTTCGACAATTGCTGTTGGATGTATCTTCAACATGATATTCTCCTGACTTAAAGGTTTTTGCGGATAAGCACGCCCCCGAGCGCGACGGACGCCACAACCGGCAGCCAAATCAAAAGATCCGGGCGGATGGCATACGTGCGGTCCAGGCTCAACATCAAGATGACGAGCAGATAGTAGCCCAAAGCCACGGCGAGCGCAATCGCCATGCCAATCGAACTTTCCCTGCGTTGGGCGCGTATGCCCAGCGGAATGCCGACCAAAACGAAGCAGATGGACGCGCAGGCGAAGACGAAGCGCTTGGAAAACTCAACTTTCGTGCGTGAAAGCGCCTTCCGCGCCGCCTTGACGGTTCCCGCGTCCGCATTCTGCGCCCGCAGGACATCCAGAGCTTTCTCTTGTTCGCGAATGCTCCGCCGGATCTCGTGGAAGCGCAGGTCCTTGATCTTCTTCGTGTAGTGCGAACTCCGCAACGCATCCTTGATACGATAGCGATACGTCTCAACGGACATCATGCCGGGCGTGTTCTCGTCCACCGGATCGACCGTCATCCTGCTCAGATCGAGTATGACATCGCGCCCTTCTTCCGTCACGCGCGCCTCTTTCGCGGTGATGAAGCGCCGCACTTTCGGATTCGAGAAGTCCACTGCGCGCACGTCTTTGAGGATATTCCCCTCTTTTTCGCCGAAATAGAGCTTGGCGTTCGGAAACTCGTCAATCCAGACGCCCGGCTCGAGGACATCCAGGCTCGTCGAGACGGAAACCTTCGTCTTGAGATTGCGCCGCACGGTATGCCCCCTGGGGACGATTTCGTTGTTGACCCAGGCCCCCAGAAGCGTGCACACGAGCGCGAAAACGAGCGGACCTTTCATGATCGACAGCAGATTCACGCCGCACGCCCGCATCGCGGCGATTTCGCTATCGGCGCTCAGGCGCGAAAAAACCAGTATTCCCGAGACCAGAAGCGCGAGCGGAATCGTCCACTGCATCGTCTCCGGAAAGCTGACCGCGGCGAATGACCCGACGAGCGAGAGCGACACGCCATCCAGAATCAGGCTGACGATCTGCACCATGAGCCCGATCGTCAGCACGAAACTCAGGACGAGAAACGCGAGCGTGAAACTCGACAGAAACGAACGGAAGACGTAGCGTTCGAGCGTCCTCAACCCTCGACCCTCAGAAGGAAGTTGTTCTTCTTGCCCTGCTTGAGGACGGCCAGCCGCCCTTCCACCAGGTCGCTTTCCTCCAGAAGACGCTTGTCGTCGACCTTCGCCCCGTTCAGGGAAAGCCCGCCCTGCTGCGCCATGCGCCGCGCCTCGCCATTGGACTTGAACATCCCCGCCGCGGCCGCGACGGACCAAACCGTGCGCCCAACCGACTCCGCCCGCTTGACCGTCGCGCTCTTCACGTCCTTGAAGATGGTCTCGAGTTCCGCGGCACTTTTCCCGGCCTGAGAGCCGCCGAACAGCGTTTCCGTCGCGCTTTGGGCCTTTTTGAGCCCCGCCTCGCCGTGGATCAGCCGCGTCAGTTCCTCCGCGAGCGCCTTCTGCGGGATGCGTGCTTCGGGATGCGCCTTCATTTCCGCCTCCAGCGCGGCGATTTCCTCGAGCGGACGCATGGAAAAGACCTTCAGATAGCGGATGACGTCCGCATCGGCCGAGCGCAGGAAGTACTGGTACCAATCGTAGACGCTCGTGAGCGATTCGTCCAGAAAGAGCGCGTTTCCTTCGGATTTGCCGAATTTGCGTCCGGTGGAGTCCAGTAGAAGCGGAAACGTCAGCCCGTAGGCGGATTTGCCGCGCATGCGCCGCACGAGATCCGTCCCGGCCGTGATGTTGCCCCACTGGTCGGCACCGCCGATTTCGAGTTGGCATCCGTAGGTGTCGAACAGGTGCAGAAAATCGTTCCCCTGCAGGATCTGATACGAAAATTCCGTGAACGTCAGCGCGCCTTCGCTCGCCTCCAGGCGCTTTTTGACGCTTTCCTTCGCCAGCATCTGCGGCACGCGGAAGTTGATGGCGATGTCGCGCAGGAACGCGATTGCGCTCGTGTTCTTGTACCAGTCGTAGTTGTCGACCATAATCGCCGCGTTCGGACCGTCGAAGTCCAGCACGCGCGCCAGATTCTCGCGGATGCCCTTCTTGTTCTCCTCGACCTGCTCGACAGTCAGCATGTTGCGCTCCGCCGACTTCCCGCTCGGGTCGCCGATGAGCCCGGTCGCCCCGCCCACCAGCGCGATGACGCGATGCCCCGCCTGCTGGAAGCGCTTCAGCACCATGATGGACACCAGATTGCCCGCCTGCAGGCTGCGGGCGGAAGGATCGAATCCACAATAGAGCGTGAGCGGCTTCTCCAGCGACTTTTCAATCTCCGGATCCGTCAAGGCCTCGATGAGCCCACGCGCTTTCAAATCTTCGAATAGGTTCATAGTTCCTATATTATATCATATTTTTCTTCGTTTTGCCGTATGGATTTATCAATTCCCTATATCCATAACGGTTAAATTTCATCCTCCTCTTCCCGCCGTGACGGTCTGTCCGCTAGACCTGCCGGAAGCGACTGAGACGCGCCTCTTCGCGCCAGGCATAGTCATAACCCGCCGTGACAAGGCGTGCCGATTTGTGGAAATCGAGCAATTTGGCGTCCTGGACGGGCGGGACAAGCAGAAGATCGGGTTCGTCATCCGGATGCCGCCGCTTGCGGGCGATGTTCATGACGACGCGAAACGTCTCGTCTATGACGGAAAGGATGTTCAGCCTGTTGTAGTCCAGCGCATTCGGACTCGTACGCTGCACGTTAAGGTCGACGGCTATGACGCAGTCCGCCCCCATTTGCCGGCAAATCGAGACGGGTAGCGGGTCCACCATCCCCCCGTCCACCAATATCCGCCCCTCGCGTTCCACCGGACTGAAAATGCCCGGGATGGACATGGAAGCACGGATGGCGGAATGAAGCGCCCCTTCCCGGATGACCACCTCTTCGCCCGACTGCAAATCCGTGGCCACGACCGCAAGCGGGACAGACAAATCCTTGAACGTGGCCGGCGGGATCATCCGGCGGAGGAATTTCGCGATGCGGTCGCCGCTGATCAGGGACTTCGAGGTCAAATGCGGGTCGAGAAACAGTTCCGGCAGCTTCCGCCAGTTCGATTCCGCCGACCACGCCAGCAAAGGATCCAGTCTTCCGGACGCGAATACGCCGCCGATTATCGCGCCGATGGACGTGCCTGCCACGCAATAAATGGGGATGTTCATCTCGCGGAGAGCTTTCAGAATCCCCAAATCGGCGAGTCCGCGTGCACCGCCGCCCCCCAAAGCCAGTCCGATTTTCATGTTTGGGCCCCATCCTTTCTCGCCGCCCCCCGCATCCGGTGCGTTTCGACGCAGGCCGCCGCGCAAATGAAAAATGTACCCGCCCATTGCAATCCCGTAGCGGATTCGCCGCGGAAAAGCACCGCGAGAGCGACCGCGGCCACAGGCGTAAAGTAGGCGCTCACGCCCAGAACCGTAAGCGGAAGGTACTTCTGCGCGGCATTCCACGCCCAGTAGGGAATCAGCGTGGAGCAGATGGCGAGAACCCCCACGAGCCCCCAGGTCTGAGGCGTGCGGGGCCAGACAAAATCGCCGAACGGCAGGACAAGCCCCATGATCGCCGCGCCGGCGAGCATCGTCCAGACGGAAAACGCCGCCGAACCCATCCGCGCTACGTAGGCGCGTCCCCAAACCGTGTAGATGGCCCAGGTGAGCGCGGCGA
Organism: Verrucomicrobia bacterium UBA740; assembly: GCA_002298665.1. Lineage (GTDB taxonomy): Bacteria > Verrucomicrobiota > Kiritimatiellia > RFP12 > UBA1067 > UBA1067. The sequence goes on from DBKW01000085.1 coordinate 12,534, forward strand.
GGAGAATGTAGAGGTCCCCTGTGGAATAGGTCTCGAGGTTGAATCCGTCCGCTGTCACGACTTTAATCACAAGAAGTGCCCCGATAAAACCGCACAAGAGGCCGATAACGCCGCTCCAGCCCACATGCCGCGAACGGAACGCGGTCGCGAGGAAGATCATGAGCGGCGCCAGTGCATCCGCCAAGGACGCATTCGCCGTCCCGACGCGCTGGCATCCGGCGAAAACACACCACGCCATGACACTCGTTCCGGTCGCGCCGAGCAGGCAAAACGCAAACCAATTCGTCTTCGCCGGCACCCGCAAGGCGCGGCGTCCGCTTGGCGAGGCCGCTTCAAAAGCAAGAAGCGCGCCGCCCGCCGCCAGAAAGCGCAGAAAGGAAAGGACCGCGGGCGAAACCGCGTAATCCCGCGTCAGTGCGGACCCCGCCACGAATGTGGAAGCGAACCCTGTCACCGCCACCGCCGCGAGGACGAACCCGATAACCCATCTCATACGCGGGGCGGCGTGTTCTGCGCCTCCTGAAGCGCCGCGATGCGTGCGCCAAGCGACGGATGGGTCGCCCAGACGGACGTCTTATGGTCGCCTTCGGCGATTCCCATGGCCTTGAGCGAGTCCGGCAGGACGCCGGGTTGCAGATTCCCCAACCGGCGCAACGCGGCAATCATGGGACTGGGCGAACCGAGCAATTTCGCCGAACCCGCGTCCGCGGCGAATTCGCGCCGGCGCGAGAATGCGCAGACGACCAGCGTGGCCAAAAGCCCCAGGACGATATCCAGCACCATCACGAGGAGGAAGTAGAGCCCCGAATTCGAACTGCGCCGCTCCCGGTCATTGTTCCCGGCATTGGCGACAAGCGTGGCGATAGCGCGCGAGAAAAAGATGACGAAGGCGTTCAATACGCCCTGAATAAGCGTCATTGTCACCATGTCCCCGTTCGCGACATGGCTCATCTCATGCCCCAATACGGCGCGCAATTCCTCTTTGGACATTTGGCCGAGTATGTCGGACGAAACCGCCACGAGCGCATGGTTGCGGAACGCCCCCGTCGCGAAGGCATTGGCCGCACCAGGGTAGATCGCGACTTCCGGCATCTTCACATTCGCACGGCGCGCCAATTCCCCGACCGTGTCCACCAGCCAGCGTTCCGCCGGACCTTCCGAACCGTCTATCGTCTGGGCGCGGCAGGCGAACTTCGCGATGGGTTTGGACAAAAGAAGCGAGATGAACGCGCCGATAAAGCCGTAGACAAACGCAAAAATGGCCAGTCCCGACCACTCCGGTCCAATCAATTCGGCGACGGAAGTGCCGAGCAAGGCGACCAAAACGTTCGCGACAATCCCTAACGTCACCAGGACGGCCAGGTTCGTCGCAAGAAAAAGCAATAGTCGTTTCATAGGTATTCTCTTCTCTCGTTTGTCTCGTCTATCTGCGCTCAAAGCCCTCTTCAAGCCGATAAACAAAAGTATATTTTACATTATTTCCGTCGTTTATGCAAGCGCGAACGCCAAATCTACCACGGACCGAAGCCCCGCACCTCACCGACCGGCGCGGCGTTCAGATGGTGTTCAAATAGAAGGAACAAAAACGGACGCTTTTTTGATATAATATCCGCATGCCAGTCAATTCATTCGAAAATTACAAACTTAATTGGATTCCGCCCTGGCGCCGCGGCGAAGCCCCTGCGCCGACCGGTCCGCTTTATCTTGCCCTGGCCGCAGCGCTTGAAGCGGACATTCTCTCCGGAAGACTGCCCACTGGGACTAAATTGCCGCCCCAACGGGAGTTGGCGGACTATCTGGACGTCAATTTCACCACCTTGACGCGCGCCTATGACCTATGCCGGTCCAAAAACCTGATTTACGGCATTATCGGGCGCGGCACGTTTGTCGCGGCCCGCGGCGAAGAAAGCGTCCATCCGCACGCGGCGCGTCTTTTAGATCTGGGCGTGGTCCAAGCCTTCCCGAAGGTTGGCGAAGACGAGATCGTAGCGGCGGCGCGCGCCGTCCTTTCGCGCGAAAGCGCGCGCAAGCTTTTCTCCTATGCCAACCGGGAAGGCGCCCCCCGCCACCGCCGCGCCGGGCAAATCTGGCTGAGACGCACGGGGATAGACGTGCCGCTCGAGCAAATAGCCGTCTTCCCGGGCGTCCAAAGCGCCCTCGCCACCACCCTGCTTTCCGTCTTTTCCGTCGGGGACACGCTCGCGACGGACCCTTTCACCTACGCGAACCTCATTAGTCTCGCACGTCTGGCGCATGTGAAACTTCTGCCCATTCAGAACGACGACCAGGGCATGATTCCCGATGAATTGGCCTATGCCGCGCGCAAACACAACCTCCGCGGCGTTTTTCTCATGCCGGAATGCGCCAATCCCACGACAATCACCCTGGACGACAACCGGCGCGACGAGTTGGCCAAAGTCTGCGAACGGCACAAACTCCTCATACTGGAAGACAATGCGACCTTGGACTGCACCGCCGCGGTCCGCACCCCCTTCCAAACCCGTCTGCCGGAAAACGTGCTCCATTTTTCCGGCTCCACCCGCTTTATCTCGCCCGGCCTGCGCGCGGCGTTTGTAACCTACCCCAAGCGCTTTTCGGAGCGCCTCCTCGCCGGCCTTCACCATACCTCCATCAAAGCGAGCGCGCTGGATGCAGAAATCATAAGCGAACTCACGCTTTCAGGCGAGGCGGAACGCATCCTCGCGGCGAAAGCCAGGCTGGCGAAGGAGGCCAACGACATTTTCGACACGTGCTTCCACCTGCCCTCGACGCCCGGCGACACGCGCCTTTTCCGCGTTTATCCCCTGCCGGGGACGGAAGGGCACGGTCCGGAAGTGGAAGAAAAATACCGAGCGGCAGGCATAATCGTCTGCCACTCGGATCGCTTTTCGACTATGCGCCTGGCGAAGGGGGCGTTTCTGAGGCTTTCGCTTTCTTCCACGCCCTCCTTCACGCAACTCAAGCACGCGTTGAAGAAAATTGAACGGGCTTGATGTGCCAAATATCGTTCGCGTACTCGAGAATCGCGCGGTCGGACGAGAACCGCCCCGAACGCGCGATGTTGACGAGCGCCATGTTCGTCCACATGCGCGAATCGCGGTAGGTCGCGTCCACGCGGTCCTGCGCGTCCGAATAGCTCTTCAGGTCCGCCAACAACATGTAATAGTCGTTGTAGTCCAGGAGCGAACGCACGATCGGATCGAACAGCCCCGGCTCCAGAAGCGAGAACACATTCGCCTTGATCATGTCGAGGGCCTGCTTGATCTCCGGGTTGCCGTTGTAGTAGTCGCGCGAGCAGTAGGTCGGACGCAAACGCGCCACGTCCTCGGTCCGCAAACCGAAGAGGAACATGTTTTCGTCCCCGACCTGCTGGTTGATTTCCACGTTCGCGCCATCGTAGGTGCCCAGCGTGAGCGCGCCGTTCATCATGAACTTCATGTTGCCCGTGCCCGAGGCTTCCATGCCCGCGAGCGAAATCTGCTCCGACACGTCCGCCGCCGGCATGATCTTCTCCGCGAGCGAAACGCGGTAGTCCGGCAGGAACGCGACGGAAAGCTTGCCGCGCGTCTTCGGATTCGCGTTCACCACATTGGCGACGCCGTGGATCAGGCGAATGATCAACTTCGCCATATAGTAGCCAGGAGCCGCCTTCGCCGCGAAAATGAAGTTCCGCGGAACGGGGTCGTAGTTGGGGTCGGCCAACAGACGGTTGTAGAAGATGATGATGTAGAGCACCAGCAAGAGCTGACGCTTGTACTCGTGCAACCGCTTGACCTGCACGTCGAAAATGGCGTCCGGATCGAGCCGGATCCCCAAATTCTTCATCGCCCAGTTGGAGAGCTGCCCCTTGTTGCAGCGCTTGATTTTCGCGAGGGCTTCCAAGAACGATTTCTCGCCTGAGAAATCTTCCAGTTTTTTGAGATCGTCGAGATGGGTGATCCAGTGGTCGCCGATCTTCTCGGTGATCAGCTGCGCAAGCGACGGATTCGCCTTGAGGAGCCAGCGGCGCGGCGTGATGCCGTTCGTGACGTTGTGGAAGCGCTCCGGCCACAAGTCGTAGAAGTCTTTGAAAAGTGACTTCTTCAGGATTTCGGTGTGGAGCTCGGCGACGCCGTTGACGGACGATGTCGACACCAGGCAGAGGTTGGCCATGCGCACATAGCGCTCGCCATTCTCGTCGATGAGCGACATGCGCTGCAACCGCTTGATGTCCCCGGGATAGAGCGAGGAAATCTTCTGCAGGAAGCGTCCGTTGATTTCGTAAATAATCTGCAGGTGCCGCGGCAGAAGGCGTTCCATCATGGAAACCGGCCACTTTTCGAGCGCTTCCGGCAGAATGGTGTGGTTCGTGTAGCCCGTCGCGCGCTGGGTCAAATCCCAGGCCTTGTCCCAATCCAGTCCCTCCTGATCAATCAAGATGCGCATGAGTTCCGGAATGACAAGCGCCGGATGCGTCTCGTTCAAATGGATGAACACCTTGTCCGGCAGCGCGTCCCACGTCTCGTTCAGGCGACGGTAGCGGCGCAAAATATCCTTCAGCGAGCACGCCACGAAGAAATACTGCTGGCGCAGACGCAACTCCTTGCCGGCCATCGTGTTGTCGTTCGGATACAGGACCTTCGTCAGATTCTCGGCGAGAACCTTGCCCTCGACGGCTTCCACGTAGCTGCCCTTGTTGAAGTCCGCCAGGTTGAATTCGTCCACGGCTTTTGCGGACCACAGCCGGAGCGTGTTGACCGCGTCCCGGTAGCCCACGATCGGCAGATCGTACGGCAGGCCTTGCACCTGTTCGGCCGGGACCCACCGCCACTGCTGGCGGCCGTTGATCGTCGCGCATTCGACATGCCCGCCGAAGGAAACGATCTGCGTATATTCCGGGCGCACCATTTCCCACGGATAGCCGTTCTTCAGCCAGGCGTCGGGCTCTTCGACCTGGCAGCCGTCCACGATCTTCTGGCGGAAGATGCCGTAGTCGTACCGCAATCCATAGCCCATGCCCGCCAAATCGAGCGTGGACATCGAATCCAGATAGCACGCCGCCAGGCGCCCGAGACCGCCGTTGCCCAGCCCTGCGTCAACTTCATAGTCGCGCAGGCTGTTCCAGTCGATGCCGTACTCCTTCAACGCTTCCGTGCAGAGTCTGTCCGCCTTGAGGTTGATGACGTTGTTCCCCAACAGACGCCCCATCAAGAACTCGAGCGACAAATAGTAGATGCGCTTCGTGTTCTTCTTGCTGTACAGGTCCTGCGTGTTCATCCAGCGCTCGACGATGCGGTCGCGCACCGCGTCTGCGAACGCCATGTACTGGTCGTGCGGCGTGGCGCGCTCCTCCGTTTTCGCGAGCGAGTAGCGCAGGTGCCAGGCGTAATCCTCGGCGAGACCTTTGACGGTCATTTCGACGCGAGGATCTTTCTTGCGTGAGGGAGTATGTTTCTTTTCCATAGTAGGGATTTCTCCTTATTATAAATCGTTGCCTTGTAAATCGTTACTTTTCGCTCTTGGGACCCAGTCCGTCCAGGAAGTTGTTCAGGAACTTGACCGCCTTGTCCGTCTCCTTCAAAACGCGCTTCATGCTCTTGCGGACGGCCTTGTCGACTTTCCCGGTGACGGAACCCGAATCGCCCACGGCCGAATTCGTGAAGTTCGTGATCGCCGAAAGCCCCGCGGCTACCGTATTGGTGGTGGCGTCCGCCAGAGAGGCGACGCTCTTCCTGCTCAATTTGACAAGCCCCTTCCCGAGACCCTGGGCATGGTCCAGAAGCTGCGCCGCGATGGCCAGCCCCGCTTCCGTCCACGTCGCGCCCGTCGCCGCGCCCGTCTGCGGATCCCGCCCGATGTCGCGTATCGCGAATTCCGGCAGCGGGACGGACACCGGTCCGTACTGCAAAACGACATTCTTGACCGTTATGCGGTCTATGACGATGCGCTTCTCTTTCACGCCCGCCGTATCGGGCGCGGCGTTTTCCGCGGCGGTTTCGTCCGCCGCGGACGCGGCAGGCTCATGTGACGCGGCGCTCGCCTGTGGCGCGGTCGCTTCGGCGGCGCCAGTCGCGGACACTGGGGAGCTTTCCGGTTCGTCCGCCCGTTTCGCTCCCGTCACGTTGTTCTTGATCTGGACGAAGTTCGCCGCGTCGGGGGCGTCCAGATAGATGCGCATCCCGTCGATCGCGACCTCTTTCACGTGGTAGGTATCCGAAAAAAACGAAAGCGGCGCGACGTCGAGCGTTGCGGAACTCAGATCGAGCGCGTTCTTCACGGTGAAATTCGTGGGGTTGGCCAGCTGCATGTCCCCGACTTCCACATGCCCGCTGTACGGGTTGAACGCCAAATGTCCCAGGTTGAAGTCCGTCTTCGTGATGCCAGGCGTCACCGCATTGGCGACGCACTTCCCGACAGGCCCGATCCACAGCGGCAGCGCGAGCAGAAGGACGACCGCGAGCGCGAGAGCCCAGACGAACGTCCAGACCATAACCTTCAGTATTTTCCGTATGCTCCTCATGTGTCGATCTCCAATTTGTCCACGACTATTTTCGTGCGGTACTTGGCGCCCGGCGCCCCGACTTCGATCGTCCGCGGCGCCCAGACGCCGTTGAACTTCTTGATGCTCGTGCCAAACAGCCGGCGGACGACCTTCCCGTCCGCCAATTCTTCCGCCTGCATCAGCGCACCCGTCTTGCGGTCGATCCAGACCCGCACCGTGCGCGGACCGTTCCGCAGCAGCAAAACAAGGCAAGTCACCGTCTGGACGGACTCCTGTTCGCGTTCGGGGTCGAACGCGCAGTCGGGCCACTGCAGATAGTCGAGCGTCAGATCGCTCCAGGTGACGTCCGTGTCCAACAGACGCCCGCCCGGACGGACCTCGACCGCGGCGCCTTCCTTGTCGCGGACTTCCAGGCGCGTCTTCCCGGCGTGACGAATCAATCTGTAGGTGTAGGCCGCCACTTCCGTCCCCCGGCGGCTCCTCCGGTTGATGTGTCCTTCTATCGTCGCGTCCGCCGGGATCATCCGCCTGCAGACCGCCACGACTTGCGCCGCGGTCGCGTTCGTCGCCAGGACAGGCGCCGCGGACGCTTCCGCGACGGACGGAGCCTGCGCCAGAAGCGCCGCGCCTAGAAGGAGTCCGATCATTTGAATTCGCTCTCCAAAGCCTTGTCAACCGGGCCGCCGGCATAGTCGCGCCCCGTCTCGTAGTAGCGCCGCGCCGCATCGCGCCCTTCCTTCGTCGGACGCGTCTTGAGGAAGAGGTGCGCCAGGTTGTAGTAGGCGTAGTAGCTGCGGGGATTGGACTGGATCGCCTGCGCGAGCGTCTTTTCCGCCGCCGCGTTGTCGCCTTTCTCCATTTCGATGGCCGCGCGCAGGTTGAGCGCCGCCGCATCGTTCGGTTTCTCTTCCAGGAGTTCGCCGACGGTCAGGAGCGCCGAATCGTAATCCTGCAGACGCAAATCCTCCATCGCTAGCCCCAGCCGCGCCCGGCGGTTCTTCGGATCGGCCGCCAGCGCCTTCTGAAACGCGTCGATCCGCGCCTGGCGGCGCGCCGTCTCGTGCACCCGAACCGAAACGCCCGGTTTCGGCTTCGCCGCCTCCACCGCCGGCGCCGCGTCCGTTCCGCCCGCCTTTTCCGCCGCGAGTTTCGCCTCCAGTTCGCGCGTGTCGGATACCGCCACCGTCTTCGCGTTCTCCCGCGCTTGCGCCAAAAGGAGCGAATCGATCGCCGCGCTCACATACGCCCGCTTGTTCCGCACCGTCGCGAATTCGCTCGTCTCGGCCCGCTCCGGATTTTCCGCCTCCAGCCGGTCGAGTTCCGCGAGCGCCTTGCGGTATTCCGCCACCGCTTCGTCGACTTTCCCTTCGTCCGCATAGTCGGCGGCCTTGTCTATAAGGAGGGATGCCGGCTCCATGAGCGTGGAAAGCCGCGGCTTTTCATCCTCGTCGGAACCAAAAGGCCACCACGCCCCACAGACGGACTGTGTGGCGAGCAGCAAACCGATTATCAAACCTTCTCGTACCATCTCGTCTCTATTATATCAAATTTCAGGTCTCAGCGGAAGCAAAATTTTATCTAATTGTATAGCGGCGCTTCTTGTCGCTTCCCACCGAAAACGCACGCCCTCGCGGCGCGGGCTTCCGGTCCGTCGAGAGACGTGCCGCGCACCCGGCGCACAACCCGCCGCGCGTCCAGGCGCGTCCTTTCGCGGCGAAAGAAAAGGTCCCGGCCCTTTAAACAGGGCCGGGACCGGGTGAGGAGGAGATTCTTTGTCAAGCCGCCTTACATGTTCGAGAAGAACTGGAAGGAAGCGTAGGCGTCTTGTCCGTGCTCGGTGACGTCCAGACCTTTGAGTTCGGTCTTCGCGTCCACACGGAGCCAGCCCAGTTTACGCAGCACGCCGAAGATGATCAGTCCGAGGCCGAACGCCCAAATGGCCGTCATCACGACGCCGACAGCCTGCACGCCCAGGAACTTGAAGCCGCCGCCGTAGAAGAGACCCACGAGGCTGTTGCCGTAGCCGAGCGAAGTCGGCGCCGCGAACAGACCCACCGCGAGGGTGCCCCAGACGCCGTTCACGCAGTGCACCGAGACCGCGCCGACCGGGTCGTCAACATGGATCTTGTCGAAGAAGAACACGCTCAACACGACGAGCACACCACCAATGGCGCCGATCAGAAGCGCCGCGTTCGGGGTCACGAGGTCGCACGGAGCGGTGATCGCCACGAGACCCGCGAGCGAACCGTTGAGCGCCATGGTCAAGTCCGGTTTCTTCATCACAATCCATGCGGTCGCCAAAGCCGTGCAGGTGCCGGCGCACGCCGCCAGGTTAGTGGTCATCGCCACGCGGCTGATGGAACCGATACCGGCGGTGTAGCTGGCCGGGTTGAAGCCGAACCACCCGATCCAGAGGAGGAACACGCCCAGGGTGCCCAAAACCAAGCTGTGGCCCGGAATCGGATTCGCCTTGCCGTCATGACGGTATTTGCCGATGCGCGGACCCAAAACCGCCGCGCCCGCCAACGCGAGCCAGCCGCCCACCGAGTGCACGACGGTCGAACCGGCGAAATCGTGGAAGCCCAGCGCCTCGATCCAGCCTTTGCATTCCGCGCCGTGCAGGCCGCCCCACATCCAGTGGCCGCTGACCGGGTAGACGATGGCCGAAACGAGCGCCGTGTAGACGAGGTAGCTGCGGAATTGAATGCGCTCGGCTACCGCGCCCGACACGATGGTCGCGGCCGTGGCGGCGAACATGGTCTGGAAGAAGAAGAAGGTCCAGTCCCAAGTGCCTTCGCCGGCGAAGACGCTCGGCATGCACATGCCGCCCCAGCCCCATGCGCCCCCGAGCTTGGAGACGCCAAACATGATCGCCGCGCCTATGAAGTAGAACACGACGGAACCGAACGCGAAGTCCATCAGGTTCTTCATCATGATGTTCGCGGCGTTTTTGGCGCGCGTAAAGCCCGTCTCCACCAGGGCGAAGCCCGCCTGCATGGTGAACACGAGAATGCCGCCGATTAAAGTCCAAACGATGTTCAGATTGGTCTGCACGTCAGCCGCGGTGGGTTCCGCCTCGGCGGCCGTAGCCCCCAGCACCCCCAGCGCGAGCAAACAACTCAAAAACAGCTTTTTCATTGTCTTTTTCCTTTTTTGCGTTACTCCTCAACCAATGGCATCCTTGCCCCGTTCGCCTGTGCGGATGCGGATGCACTCTTCCATCGGAAGAACGAAGATCTTGCCGTCGCCGATATCGCCGGTCCGTGCGCCCGCGATGATCGCGTCCACCGTGCTCTCGACGTATTCGTCGTTCACGCCAATCGCCAGACGCACCTTCTTGAGCAGGGTGACCTCCTCAATGGCACCGCGATACTGGTGCACATAGCCCTTCTGCTGTCCGCAGCCGAGCGCATTCGAAACGGACATCTT
>DBKW01000074.1 GCA_002298665.1 Verrucomicrobia bacterium UBA740
CTGCGTATCTCTGCGTGAGATAAATTTAACCGTGTAGAAAATGTAGAGATGTAGAGCGGGGGCCTCTCGGGAATGGCCGTGGAGATCAGGAGATCGTGGAGAATGGGGCCGTGGAATCTCCAACGGTAGGGGCGGCAGTCCCCTGCCGTCCGCGCAGGATGGACGGGCGGGGAATCGCCTAGGCGCGGCGGGCGGCACTACTGAACAAACCTTCTGGTGGACGGAATCGAACAGAAGACGGCGGCAAGGCCCAACGCACCGACCCAGGCAAGAAGCCAATCTAGCAGAACGACGCCCGGGCCATAGGGCGCGGCGAAGACATGCTCCAGCAGAACATTGCCGAGACGCGCCGTCAACGGATGCATCAAGTAGACGCCTAAGCTCGTCTTCCCCAAGAATCGGGCTACGGCGCTAATCCGTGGCGTCGCGAAACATGTGGGGAGACGTGCCGCAAACAGACAAAGCGGCACGCTCACCAGCAAATCGCGCAGCGTTGGATGTACCCAGCTTTGAAGGGCCACATGCAGGATGAGAGCAAAAAGCGCACCCACGCCATACAGCCGCCAAGTCCCATATGAAACGCGCCGCAAGGCAATGCCGAGCCATACAAAGCCGAATAGACGGAACATAAAATGTCCGTGGCCGTTCCAGTAGGGCATCAGAATCGAAAGTCCGATTCCCGATGCCGCAAGCATCAAGGGGACGACAATCGACACGGGCTTGCGCAAGATGAACAACGCCATGACCTGTGTGTAGATAAGCGCAATAATAAACCAGAGATAACCGCCCGAACCGTATCCCTTGAAGACAACGGATATCCAGAAGCCGATCTGCCCGTATTGGGCCAGACCCTCATGATGCACCATCTTCAGTATGAATTGGACGAAAAGAAAGACAAGCGTCCAGAGGACATAGATTGGCACAAGGCGGCCCAGCCGATGGCGGAGCGATGCGCCGAGACCTTCCGGCAGAATGTGCGTGAAGTAACCGGCCAGCACCGCAAAAACAGCGACATTCATGCCGCAAAAATGGAGTATGGCCGAGCCAGCCGCCGTTCGCGGCTCCGTCAGCAAGTGACAACCCACGATGCCGAAGGCCGCAATACCGCGTAGAATATCTATTCCGTAAAGTCGCATGGACGTGCCTCCCTATGTGGATTTATATACGATCTGCCTGCGGCTCACGCCTCGCCGAGGAGCGTGCGGAGACGGGCGGCGGAAGCTTCCCTGACGCGGGCGAAGAGGCTGTTGCCGTGGGCGTCCATGGCGACGACGCCGCGGAAGCCCTTCACGTCGAAGTGCCAGACGGCTTCCGCCGCGCCGAAGGCGTCCAGAAGCGAGACGCCCGCGACGCGCACGACGGACGCGGCGCTCAACGCGGCGGCGCCGCCCACGGCCTGGATGTAGACGCAGCCGTGCTTCTTCATGGCCGCGAGCGTCGCTTCGTCCATGCCGCCCTTGCCGATGATGACACGCACGCCGCTGCGGGCGATGAAGTCCGGCTCGTAGGGATTTTCGCGCACGCTCGTCGTGGGGCCCGCGGCCACGACGCGCCAGCCGGCGCCGTCGGGCAGGACGACCGGTCCGCAATGGTAGAGGGCGCCGTCCGTGAAGTCGACGGGGAGCGGGCCGCCGTCGGCGAAGTACTTGTGGAACTTGTCGCGTCCGGTGTAGACGCGGCCGGTCAGCGCGACGGCGTCGCCCGCTTTCAGGGCGCGGACTTTCTCTTCCGTGTAGGGGTAGGACAATTCGATCATGGCGGGGTCCTCAAATCAGCAGGGTGCGGCGGCGCGCCGCCCAGCACATGTAGGCGACGGTCACGAAGAAGCTCGCGGGCACGCGCGGACGGGCGGCGATCTTGAGTCCGAGCAGGGTCGTGCGGCCGCCGAGGCCCATGGGGCCGATGCCGAGCGTGTTGGCGTCCGCGAGAACCGACGCCTCCAGACTGGCGAGCGCCGGGTCGGGCGCCTGGTCCGCGAGGTCGCGCAGGAGCTGTTCCTTCGCCGTTTCGAAGCCGGTCGCGCGATCGCCGCCGATGCACACGCCCAGGATCCCGGGGGCGCAGCCGTAGCCCTGCGTTTTTTGCACGGCGTCCAGCAGGCAGGCGCGCACGCCCTGCAGATCGCGTCCCGCGCCGAGCGCGGCGTCCGGCAGGGAATACTGGCGCGACATGTTTTCCGACCCGCCGCCCTTCATCAAGAGCGTCACGCCCGGGCGGTCGCAATAATGGACGACGGGGGCGCCGTCCGCGCAGTTGTCGTCGTGGGAGGCGCCGGTGACTGCGTCGAAGCAATTCTTGCGCAGCCAGCCCTGGCGGGTGGCTTCGGCGACGGCGGCGCGGATGACGGCCGGGGTGACGCGGGGGCGCAGGGCGGCGTCCACGAAGAACGTCAGCGTGCCCGTGTCCTGGCACATGGGCGTGCCTTGCGCGCGGGCGAGTTCCACGTTGTCCAGGATCGTCTTCAGGATCAGCGCGGCGGAAGAGCCCTTCTCTTCGCGACACTGCGCCTCCCGCAGGGCGCGCGTCACGTCCGGCGCCAGCGCGGAACTCGTTTCACGGATGAGATTCGCAATCTTTTCTGTCAGGGTCATAGGTTTCGTTCGCGTTCGTGGCGGCGTCCGCGGCGTTTTTAGCGGCGCGGCGCGCGCGGAAGAAGTCCTGCAAAACGGCTTTTGAGGCGTCCTCCAAGACGCCGGAACGGACTTCCGGATGATGGTTGATGCCGGGATGGTCGAAGATGTGGAAGACGGTGCCGCCGCCGCGCTTGGGGTCCGAGACGCCCCAGACGACGGTGCCGACGCGCGCGAGGATGATGGCGCCGGCGCACATGGGGCAAGGCTCTTTGGTGACGTAGAGGCGCGTATGCGTCAGGCGCCAGTTGCCTTTCGCCTGGAAGGCGGCGGAGAGCGCGAGCATTTCGGCGTGGGCCGTCGCGTCGCAGAGCTGTTCGGTCTGGTTGTGGGCGCGGCCGAGGATGCGCGCCTGGGCCGGCGCGAGGTCCGGGAGCGGGTTGCCGTCCGGGCCCAAGGCGTCCGCCGGCAGTTCGACGATGACGCAACCCGTGGGCACCTCGCCGTCCGCCGCGGCTTTTTGCGCCTCGCGCAGGGCCATCGCCATGAAATATTCGTCGAACGCGGCCAGCGTCATGGCGTCACGAGCCTTTCCGCCGCCTGTACGTAGGCGGAACCTGTTTTCGCCGCGTCGAACTGTTCGCGCGCGAGCCGGTGCGCCCCCGCGCGCATTTCGGGCAGCCGCGGCGGAAGCGTCCGCAAAGACTGGGCGAGGGATTCGGGCGACCCGGCCTCGTAGGACACGCCCGCGCCGTAGCGCGCCAGGAGGTCCGCGCTCTCGCCGGCGAGCGAACTGGCGACGGCCAGTCCCGCGGCGGAATAGTCGACGAGCTTGTTGGGGATGCCCACGCAGCTATCGGCCCGCATGGGAATGAGGCCCACGGTAGCGCGCGCGAGGAGCGCGGACATTTCGGGGGCGGGCAGATAGCCGTGGAAACGCACGCGGCCGGCGAGACCGTGCGCGCGCACGAACGCCTTCAGGGACGGCTCCCGGCAGCCCGCCCCGGCCAGGTCGAGCGTCGCTTCGGGGACGAGCAAGAGCGCGCGGAGGACCGTCCCCAGATCGTAGGTTTTGCCCATGGCGCCGACGTAGACGAGCGCGAGGCGGGGGGACGCGTCCGGTCCGGCTGGTTCCGCCACGGGCAGAGGAGTGGCGTGGGAGAGGTGGAGGACGTTGCGGGCGCCCATCCGGCGGGCGCGGTCGCAGTAGCGTTGGGAGACGCCGATCACGAGATCCGCCCCGCGCATGTCGGCGCGGACGGTGCGCAACAGGGGCGCGAAGAGAAGCGGGGCAAGCGTGCGCAGAGGGCCGGGCAGAAGGCGGTAGAACGTCTCGGGCCACGCGTCCATGACGTCCACCACCAGTTTGGCGCCGAAACGCCGCGCAAGACGGCGGGCGACGGGTCCGGTCGCCAAAGGCGGCGAAGAGACGACGAGGACGTCGGGACGGGGCAGGGACGGGTCGCGCGCGAGGCGTTCCCAGGCGCGCGCATAGGCGGCATGACTCCGGATGCGCGCCAGGCCGACGTTGGACTTGTAGGGCGGGGTGGGCACGAGACGGACCGAGACGCCCTCCGCCTCGAAGGACGCGGGCAGGCGCCGGGGCGCCTTGAGCGTGTGGTTGAACGAACTGGTCCAGTAGAGGACGCGGTGGCCGGCCGCGGCGAAAGCGCGCGCCACGAGCCAGAAGCGCATGGGACGCCCGCCTTCGCGCGGCAGGTTGTCGAACGGATTCTCTATCCAGACCGTCACGGATCAAGCCTGTCCGCGGCAGCGGCCGTCCTCGCGCTTGGGGCAGCAGGGTTGCGCGGGCGCGGTTTGACCCATGCAACGGTAGCACACCTCGTTTGCGAGCGGCTGGTTCGAGAAGAACGCGTCCAGGTTCGCCAGCGTCGTCGTGGCGATGTTCGCGAGCGCCTCGTGGGTCAGGAAGGCCTGGTGGGAGGTCACGATGACGTTCGGCATGGAAACGAGCAACGCCAAAATCTTGTTCTGGCGCACGGTGGCGGAGCGGTCCTCGTAGAACCAGCCGCTTTCCTCCTCGTAGACGTCCAGCGCCGCGGCGCCGATATGGCCGCTGCGCAAGGCCGCGAGCAGCGCGTCGCTTTCCACGAGCGCGCCGCGCGAGGTGTTCACGAGGATCACGCCCGGCTTCATCTTGGAGATTGTCGTGTGGTTGATCATGTGGTGCGTCTCGGGGGTCAGCGGACAGTGCAGGGAAATGACGTCCGCCTTCGCGAGCAGTTCGTCGAGCGAGACGTAGTTCAGCCCCGTCGCCGGATTCGGGAAGGCGTCGTAGGCGAGCACGTTCATGCCGAAGCCCTTGCAGATGTCGCAGAAGACGCGGCCGATCTTGCCTGTGCCAATCACACCGACGGTCTTGCCGTGGAGGTCGTGGCCCGTGAGCCCGACGAGCGAGAAGTTGAAGTCGCGCGTGCGCGCCGCGGCTTTGTGGATGTGGCGGTTGAGGGTCATCAGCAGGGAGGCGGCGTGCTCCGCTACCGCGTAGGGCGAGTAGGCCGGCACGCGCACGACCGAAAGCCCCTTCTCGTAGGCGGCCTTGAGATCCACGTTGTTGTAGCCCGCGCAGCGCATGGCCAGAATACGGATGCCGTGCGCGACGAGCCCCTCGACGACCTGGGCGTTGATCTCGTCGTTGACGAACGCGCACGCCGCCGAACAGCCGTCCAAGAGCGGCAGGGAGGCCGGACGCAGGCGTGTCTCGAAATAGCTCAGTTCGTAGCGTCCGCGGTTCAGCGCGTCGAACGACTCGCGGTCGTAGGGCTTTGCATCAAAAAAAGCGACTTTCTTCATGTTTCTTCCTTTCCTTGATTCCTTGGTTTGAGTTCTATTATACCACATTGTGCGCCCGAATACGAGCCTCAGCGCCGCCAGTGCGTCTTGAAGGCGCCGGCCGGGCCGGAGCCGCGGGATGCGCCCGGCCCCGGGCGCTGTCCGTAAGTCCCGCTACGCGCGGGCGGCGGCAGGTAGATGGACGAACGGCGCTTTTCGACGAGGTCCGCCGGGATTTCCTTCACGAACACGGACGGCTCCACGGGGAGGATGCCGCCGTCGGACATCGTGCGGACCGTCGGCGCGAACAGGAAGAGTTCGTCCTTCGCGCGGGTCACCGCCACATAGAACAGGCGGCGCTCCTCGTCCAGGTGGTTTTCCTCCAACGCCTTCGCGGACGGGAAGAGGCCCTGCGAGCACCAGGGCACGAATACGACCGGCCATTCCATGCCCTTGGCCTGGTGGACCGTCGAGAGCGTGACGCGGTCGTCCTTGGGCTGGTTGCGCCGGGCGTCGAGATTCGTCAGGAGCGCGACATCCGAGAGGAAGCCCGCGAGCCCGCCGTCGGACGCGGCGATCTGCGCCCCCAGTTCGTGGACGTCCGCCAAGCGTTCCTCGGCGTCCGCCGGCTCCCATTCGGCGCGCAGATAGTCCTCGTAGAAGAAGTCGAGGTAATCGTCGATGAGGTCGCCGATCTCGTTCGCCTCCAGATGCGCGGCGGAATCGGCGAAGCACTTGGAAAGCGCCGGCCAGACGATTTTGGCTTTCGCGCCGAGAAGCCCGCCCAGCTTGTCGCGATCCGCCGCGTCGTGGCAATCGAAGCGGCCGGAGAGCTTCTTCCAGAGCGTCGCGGCCGTTTTTTCGCCCACGCCCGGCAAGAGCGTGGCGAACCGGCGGAAGGAAAGTTCGTCCGTCGGGCAGAGCAGGAGACGCAGGTAGGCCAGGACGTCTTTGACGTGGATCTGCTCGAACACGCCCACGCCGGAGGTGATGCGGAACGGGATGCCCTGCCGCGCCAGCGTCATCTGTATTTCGATGGACTGGAAGTGGCTGCGGTAGAGAACCGCCATATCCGCATAGCGATAGCCGTTTTCGCGCACGATCTGGATGCGGTTGAGGATTTCCGCCGCCTGGGTGCGGCCGTCGAACACCGAGTAGAGGATGGGAAGCAGTCCGGCGCCGCCGCGCGCAGGGCGCAATTTCTTCTCGAATCGCTGCGGCGCGTCCTTCATCACGGTATTGGCGACGTCGAGAATGCCGGGGACGGAGCGGTAATTGCGTTCCAGCTTGACGATCCGGCAGCCTTTCCAGCGCTTGGGGAAGTCGAGGATGTTCTCGATCTGGGCGCCGCGCCAGGTGTAGATGCACTGGAAGTCGTCGCCGACGGCCATGATGTTGCGGTGGCGCGCGGCCAGGATGTCCGTGAACTCGGCTTGCAGGCCGTTTGTGTCCTGGTATTCGTCCACGAGCACGTAGAGGAAGTGCTCCTGGAGCATTTCGCGCACGCGGTCGACGGTCTTGAGCAACTTGAGTCCGTTGACGAGCAGATCGTCGAAGTCCATCGCGTTGAGTTCGCGCTTGCGTTTGTCGTACGCCGCCGCGACCGCCACGATCTCCTCGGGCGTGAAACCCGCCTCGCGCGTCTGCCAGCGGGCGGCGATGTCGGCGATCGGCTTGGATTCGTTCGCCGCCTCCGAAATCATCTTGGCGACGACTTCCTTCTTGGGGAAGGACTTGGGGTCCTTGACCGTCGCCTTGATGATTTCGTTGAGGAGCTTCTTCTGATCGTCGTCGTCAATGATGGAAAAGCCGGGCGAATAGCCCAGGAACGTCCCGTAGCGGCGCAGGAAGCGCGCGCAGATCGAGTGGAAGGTTCCGCTCCAGATCGCGTACGCCTCGGGTCCAACGACCTTTTCGGCGCGCTCCATCATTTCGCGCGCGGCGCGGTTCGTGAAGGTCAGAAGGAGAATGCGGTCGGGGGGGACGCCCTGCTCGACCAGATACGCCACGCGGTGCACGAGCGTGCGGGTCTTGCCGGTTCCCGCCGCCGCCAGCACGAGAATGGGGCCGTCGGGCGCCGTCGCCGCGGCGCATTGTTCGGGGTTCAGCAGTTTCGAGAAATCTGTCATGTCAAACGTTTCCGGTTAGAAGTTGCAGCTGGGCCAAAAGAGCGACAAGGGCCGTATCCGTGCGCAGGATGCGCGTCCCGAGCGAATAGCGGGCGAATCCACGCTCTTCGAGGCGTGCGAGTTCCGCGTCCGTCCAGCCGCCTTCGGGCCCCACGGCGAGGAGCGGGCGCACCGATCCGTCCGCGGCAAAGGCGGGGCGGGTGGTTGCGCCGGGATGGGCGACGAGCCGGAGTCTTCCCGGGAAAAGCGCGTCCAGTTCGTCCGACAGAAACGCGCGGAAGTTGCGCCGCACGAGGAGACGCGGCAGAATGGTCGTGCCCGCCTGCATCAGCCCTTCGATGAACAAAGGACGGTAATTCTCCTCTTTCAGAAGCGTCGCGCCCCAGAAGTCTTTTTCCACTTTCTGTGCACCCGCGAGCACGATCGTCCCGACGCCCAAGGACGCCAGCTGGGGCAAGAGACGCTTGAGAACGCGCGGACGGGGCGGGGCCAGAACGAGGTCGATCCAGGGTTGCGGCGAGGGGCGGTCGTGCGCAAGCGCCACGGTCACGCGCGCCCGGCACGGAATCTCCCCGTTTTCGATTGCCGTAATCGTGCCGGTTCCGAGCGGGCCGTCCACTTCGCCCGTTTTCAGCGTCTGGCCGACTTCGCCGTGCAGGACCGCGAGGACGTGTTCGGCGCGGGGACCGTCGAACGTGGCGCGCCCGTCCGCTATTTCGTCCGCCTCGAAGAGGATGCGGTTCACTTGGCCGCCTCCCGGCGTTCCGCCAGCGCGCGCGCCACGTCGGGCACCGCGTCCAGCAAGCGCCGCGTATAGTCGCTCGCCGGGTTCGCGAAGACCTGTTCCGCGGGGCCGGCGTCCACGAAAACGCCCTTCTGCATCACGCAAATCGTGTCGCACACGTTCTTGACGACGGCGAGGTCATGGGCGATGAGCAGGATGGCGAGCCCCGTTTCCCTGCGAAGGTCGCGCAGGATGTTGAGGACGCGCGCCTGGACCGACACGTCCAGCGCCGAGACGGGTTCGTCCGCCACCAATACGTCCGGACGGCAGGCGAGCGCGCGCGCAATCGAGACGCGTTGGCACTGACCGCCCGACATTTCGCGCGGATATTGGTCCAGCACCGCGTTGGGAAGTCCCACCCGCGCCAGCAAATCCTCAGGGGACTGGGGATTGCGCTTGATTTTCAGGACCTCCGCCAGCGTCTGGCGGGTCGTCATGCGCGGATTCAGCGAGCCGACGGCGTCCTGGAAGACCATCTGCACGGATGCCGCATGCACCGCGAGCCGTCCGTCGGAAGGCTTGTTCAGGCCCATGACCGTGCGCGCGATCGTCGACTTGCCCGAGCCCGATTCGCCCACGATGCCCAGAATCTCGCCTTTGGAAAGCGTAAACGACACGCCCCGCACGGCCTCGAACGTGCCGTACGAGACGCGCAGATCTTCCGCTTCCAGCAACAGGGGCGCGCTCACGCGAACAGACGCTCCCGGCATTGCGCGAACGCTTTCTGGCGTGTTTGGATGGTTTGGGCGACCGCCGCGAGACGCCGCGCGTACAGGCCCTCGTCGATGCCGCCCGTCGTGCCCTCGTGCGTCTTTGCGTTGACCGCGGCGTCGGGGTCTTCCTCCGAGAGCCGCTCCAAATGGTCGCGCACCTCGTGGTAGGCGTCACGCCAGGGCGTACCCTGCGCCACCAAACGGAGGGCGACATCCGTCGCGAAAACGCCGGGCGTGAAGCCGGCGCGGCACTTGTCGGCGTCCACCGTCACGCCGGAGACGACTTTCGCCAGAATCCGCAGGGTCGTGCGCGTGATGTCGAGCCCCCTCATGTAGAGGCCCTTGCAGTCCTGCAGATCGCGGTTGTAGCCGCCCGGCATCGCGTGCAAAAGCGAAAGTGCCGCGGTCTGCAGGCCGAGCACCTGCGCCGCCTTCGAGCGGACAAGCTCGAGCACGTCCGGATTGAACTTCTGGGGCATGATAGAAGAGCCCGTGCAGTAGGCGCGCGGCAGTTTGAAGTAGGCGAACTCGGGCATGGAAAAGAGAATCAAGTCCTCCGCCAGGCGCGACAAGACCGCCATCAGCTGCGCCAGGGCGGACAACACCGCCGCCTCGCATTCGCCGCGGGCCATGGACGCGCCGAAAACGTTGTGGATGGTCGCGGAAAATCCGAGCAGTTCCGTCGTGCGGGCGCGGTTCAGGGGCAGCGGCACGCCATATCCCGCCGCGCTCCCGAGCGGATTGCGGTCCACGAGCCGGTAGGCGGCTTCCAGGTTCTCGATCTGGTCGAGAATCATTTCCGCATGGCCCGTCGCCCACATCTCGACGCTCGAGGGCATCGCCGGCTGCAGGTGGGTGCGCCCGACGAGCGGAATGCGCCCCGCCTGCCGGCCGAACGCGCAGAGCGCCGCCGCCAGTTCGGCGGTTTCGCTTTCCGCCGCCAGAAGCTCGTCCTTCATGTGCAGGCGCACGTCGACGGCCACCTGGTCGTTGCGCGAACGTCCCGTATGGATCTTCTTGCCCAGGTCGCCCAGCTTTTCCGTCAAAAGGCGCTCGACGGCCATGTGGACGTCCTGGTCCTCGACGTGGATCTCGAAGTGTCCGTCCTGGGCGCTCGCGGCGATGCGACCGAGTTCCCTGCGGACTTCCGTCGCCTCGGCTTGCGTGATGATGGGCGTCTTGAGCGGCATTTCCGACAGCATCGTCACGTGCGCCGCGGTGCCCATGCAGTCCCAAACCGCCAGGCGCAAATCGAGAACGGGGTCGTCCCCCACCGTGTAGGTCAGAATGTCCGGATCGACCGTATTGTCCGTAATCGTCTTCTTCGTCTTCATTTGAGGGTTCCTTTCTCCGCTTTGCGCGCTTCCTCGAGGGCCACGTTGAGCCGGATGTCGGCGTCTTCAAGCTGTTTGTGCAACTCATCCTTCGTCCGCGCGAAGCGGGCGAGTTCGAACAGAAAATCGCTGTAGGCGCGTCCGGCCGCGGCGAGTTCGGGGCTGCGTCCGCCCGAATAGGCGACGAGCAAAGGCGCTTTGGCGTACGCCGCGAACCGCACGCGCGGATCGACGGCGGCCATGTCGATCGCCTGGGCGAACGTGACCGAGGGGTAGACGTTGGAAAAGGAATGTCCGTAGGCGGGAGGATACAGCCGCAACCGGCTGGCGAACGTCAGTACGTCCACCGCCCGCGCCACTCCGGGCTGCAGGACCTTGCGCATGAGCGTGAGTGCCTCTTCGTCCGTGAGGGACGTCTTTTCGCCGCGCTTCCAGCGTTCCAGGGTAGCGTACTCGTCCGCCGCACGGCGCACCGGGTCGAGATCGCGGTAAAAGGCGTCCGCCTCGGCGTCCGAGAGTTCCTGCCCCTTGACCGCGCGCATGAAGGCCTTGACGATTTCCGTCTGCAGTTTCGCCAGGTCCGTGCTCCCGGGGGCGGGCAGGAAGAGCCGCGTCCGCGGCGGTTCGCCTTCCCGGTTCTGCACCCGCACCACGACGCGCGTATCATTCGTGCGCCCTTCGCCGATTGTCAGGCAGACGGCGGGTTCGGCAAAACGCCGCGGCTGTTCGCGGAAGCCCCGGTAGAGTTCCGTGCAAATCCCCGCGGCGAAACTGGCGATGGGGGACTGGTACTCCCGGCGCACGTCGGCGGGGCAGTCGGCGACGACCTGCACGAGTCCCTGCACTTTCGTGAGGACGGGCGCACGCATCCGCGCGATGATTTCCGCACGCGAAAGGGACGCGGCGAACATGAGGAGCGCCAGGACCATGTCAGCGGATTTTCACGAGCAGGATGAACAAAAGCGGCATGACAATCAGTTGCAGAAGAACGAAACGCATGAGGACCTGCGCATTGGACCAGTGGAGGTTCTTCTTGCAGTGGTCGTGGAGCGGAAAACGCACGCGGCGGATGGGGGAATCCGCGTCAAAGTCCCGTCCGAACTTGTGCGCCAGGCGCAGGAGGACGAGTTTGGCGAGTCCGCCGCCCCCGTTGACGAGCAGAATCGGCGCGAACACGAGGACCAGGAAGGGATTCCCCGTCACGAGCACCGCCGTCCCGAGCAGAATGCCCAAAAACCGGCTGCCGCCGTCGCCCATCAGCACCTTTGAAGGTTCGGCGTTGTACCACAAATAGCCGCCCACCGCGCCGGCGACGACCATGACGAGAATCGCCCAGCGCGCGGCATCCGGATTGCAGGGCAGGAGGAAGTAGTGCGCCACGGGCTTGTAGCCGATCACCACGTACAGCATGACGGCGAGCATGACGAGGGCGATGAGGGTCAGGGAACCGGCCAGCCCGTCCACGCCGTCCGAACAGTTCGTGGCATTCATCGTGAACCAGAGCACGAAGGCCGCGCCCGGAACGTAGATCCACATCGGCACGTGCCACATGCCCTTCACGAACGGCAGCCAGACGAGCGTGGAGTGTCCCTTGGCGATGCAATAGGCGATTGCGAGCGAAACGACCGCGTCCAGAAGCCCCTTCTTGAGTTCGCCCCACGGCACGGCGGCCCGGTCGTCCAAGTAGCCGAACAGCATGGCGACATAGATGAAGAGGACGGCGAGCGCGTCCCAGACGTCGAGCGGCACGAAGAGCAGAATCACCGGCAGCGCCAGCAACGTCACAATCAGCCCGGCACCCGTGGGCTTGCCCTTCGAGACCATGCCCCCCAAATCCCCCAGAATCGCCTTGCCCCGGTCGCGCGGCAGTTTGTCCCAGAGACGCGGCAAAAGAAAGACGACGAGAAGCGCCGCGCAAAAAGCGCCACCCGCCAAAAGGAGCGCGTGGGACTGCAACAGGCGGAAAGGACCCCAGTAATGCTGCAGAAACGCCGAGAGATGGTAAAGCATGGTTATCTAATATCCTTGTAAAAGACTTTCCAGAGAAAAAGACCGCGCGCAGGAGCCGTTTCGACGCGCGCCGTCCGCGGCGCATGTTCCGCCAGAAGTTCCCGGACGGCTTCGGGCTTTTCGCGTCCACGCCCCACGCTCAGCAGGAACCCCACCATGGACCGCACCTGCTTGTAGAGAAATCCGTCCCCGCGCACGATGAACGTGTAGCGCGGACCCGTCTTCTTGACGTCAAAGGCGAAAACCGTCCGTACCGTCGACTCCAATACCCGGTCCGGATTCGCCGCGAAAGACACGAAATCGTGCCGGCCGACGAAGTAGGACGCGGCGCGGCGCATGGCCTCGAGGTCCAGCGCGCGGTGGCAGAATGTCCAGTACGGCACGAGGTCCGGCGGTTCGATTTCCGCCTGGTACAGTTGGTAGCGGTACTCCTTGCCCTTCGCCGAAAGCCGCGCGTCGAACCGCTCCGCGGCATAGGCGGCGTGCAGGATGCGGATGGCTTCCGGCAGCCGCGCATTGAGGGCGCGCACGATGTTTTTCGGCGGGATGGGCTTCGTCAGATGGAAATGCGCGACGAATCCCTTCGCGTGCACCCCCGCATCCGTCCGGGAACTGCCGTAAATCCGCACGGGGCCCTGCTCCAGCCAGGCGAGGGCCTCCTCGACGACCTGCTGGATGCCCAGCGCATTTTCCTGCGTCTGCCATCCGGAGTAGGCGGTGCCGTCATAGGCGATGCGGACTTTGTACTTTCTCTTCACGCTGTCACTTGGGAGACTGGAAAAGCTTCTTCATTTCCGCCAAACGGCTTTTGTCGGCGACGAGCACGCCCTGCGGGGTCGTGACCACCACGAGGTTGGAAACGCCCAAAAGCGCGATGGGCGCCCCCCGCACCACGCAGATATTGCCCGCGGCGTCCACCTTCCGGCACGGTCCTTCGCAGACGTTCCCGCTGCCGTCGTGCGGAAAATACTTGTCGAACGCCTGGAAGCCGCCGACGTCGTCCCAGCCGAAATCGCCGCGGACGACCGCGACATTGGGCGTTTTCTCCATGACGGCGTAGTCGAACGAAATCCGCGGCAGGGGTTCGTAGAGCCGCGCGAGGTCCTCTTCCGAACGGGGCACGGGGTCCGTCAACGGCGCCAAAACGGGCGCGGCAGTCCGGATTGCCGTGCGGAATACGCCTGCGCGGGCGATGAAAAGCCCGGCGTTCCACAGATAGCCCTTGCGCAAATAGGCTTTCGCCCGCGCGGCGTCCGGCTTCTCCACGAAAGCGCCCGTGTCGGGGTTCACATAGCCGAACGACGTGGAAGGCGACATCGGCTGGATGCCGATGACCACGATCGCGTCCTTCTTTTCCGCCAGGCGGATGGCCTGGCGCACAGTCTTGCCGAACGCCTTTTCGTCTCCGATCAGATGGTCGCTCGCGAAAAAGCCGACGACGTCCGCGTCATGCGTCCCGGCAAGGCCCGTCCCCAGCGCGATCGCCGCGCCGGTATCGCGCCGGCAGGGTTCGCCCACGATGTGCGCGGCGGGGACTTCCGGCAGCTCCTGCCGCGTCAAAGCCACATGCTTCTTGGAGGTAATGACGAACACGTCCGTCGCGGATGCCACCGTCTCCAGGCGCCGCACGCTCTGCTGCAAAAGGCTCGCCCCGCCGAAAACGTTGAGAAACTGCTTGGGCTTCTCCGGCGTGGAAAGCGGCCAGAAGCGTTCGCCGCTTCCGCCCGCCAGGATGACCGCCTTGAATGAGGCGTTTTGTTTCGGCATGGCCTTACGCCTCCGCTTCGGGCGTGGACTTGTCGACGATCGAGCAGATGCAGCAGTCGGACCACACGTTTTCCGCCGTCTCGATCATGTCGATAATCGTGTAGATCGGCAGGATGACGCCCAGAATCATGAGATTTCCGCCAATGCCCGCCATCAGGGAGAGCGTCAGGAAGTAGCACCCCATCGGGACGCCCGCGTTGCCGATTGCGCAAATGACGGCGATCGCGCACCAGACCAGCATCGTCGGCAGGGTGAGGACGATGCCGCAGTCCGGCGAATTCTGCATGACGAAAAGCGAGGTGACGAGGATGAACGCCGCGCATCCGTTCATGTTGATCGTGCAGCAGAGCGGCAGGATGAACCGGGCGATCCACGGTTTCGCCTTCATGTTCTTCTCGGCCGTGGCGATCGTCACCGGCAAGGTCGCCGCGGAACTCTTCGTGAAGAGCGCCATCAGCAGCGCCGGCGTCATTTCACGCATGACCCGGTACCCATTGACGCCGCGCAAATAGCAGATAAGCGGCAGGATAACGAAGAACTGGATCAGGTTGCCCGCCAGCACCACGAGCACGTACTTGCCGATGGAACCGACCACCACACCGGCGGACATCTGCGCGGCCAGCTGCGCGGCGAAAGCGACGATGCCCACGGGGAGCGCCCAGATGAGCCCCTTGATGAGCCCGAAGAATATCTCCTGCAAACCGTTGATCGCCCGGTGCAAAAGGCGCACGTTCTCGCTCGTGCGGCCCAAAATGGCGATGGCAATGCCGATGCCCGCCGAAATGATCACGATCGGCAACACGTTCCCCGTCAGGAACGGATTCACGAGATTGTTCGGGATGGCGTTCAGGATATGGCCGTAGATCGTGTCCGGCGTCTCGGCCAGGCGCGAAACCGTCCCCTTAGCCGCATCCGAGACGGACGCGATCACGTCGGCGGAAAGTTCACCCGGCTTGACGAGGAGGTAGAGTCCCAACCCGACAAGCGCCGCGACGAAGGACGTGAACACCGTGTAGCCCAGCGTCCGGGCGAACACGCGACCCATCTTCTTGCCTTCGCCCAGCGACGCCATCGCCGTCAGGATCGCCAGCGCCACCGTCGGCACCGCGACGAACTGGAAGGCGCGCGTATAGGCCGCGGCCACAAAATCCATGAACCTGTCGAGCCCGCCTATGCCCAGGCTGCCCAATACCGCGCCCACAACGAGTGCGAGCGTCCAAATTATCGCTCTTTTTGCTTTCATATGACTATTTTTTTAGTTTTCGGCTCTTTTTGTCCGCTGAAACGACCTCCACCATGGACGCCGCCCCGCCTTTGATGACCGGTTTCGTATATTATACCAAAAATCGCCGCGAAAATCCCTTAAAATCGTCTAATCGCGGCGGAAAATAACAGACGTATCCAGCCCGGTTCCCGGGACGGGCGACACGGGGCTCTGGATGCGCCAATGGATGAAAGGTGAACACGCCTTTTTCAACGTGTCTTTTTCAGGGAATGAATCGTTGCAACAATAACCGCCTCGCCGCGACGTTCTTCGCCCCGCAGACATAAACCGTTCCCTCGCGCTCGATGAGTTGCAGGGTGCCCTTTCGCGCCTTGTTGAAGTCGGACAATTTCACCGGAAGCGGCTTCCCGAATGGCGTCAATTCAGCCACGGCGAAGACGCCATTCCCCTTGGCAGTCATCCGATAGAGCCCGCATGCGCCGTCCTTCTTCTCCACCAGCACGTGATAGGCGGCGCCGACGACGGCGTTTTTGGGTTCGACCGCGCGGGGCGCCGTGCGCCAAAGTTCCAACTTTTCGACCTTGAAACGGCGCAAATTTGCCGAAAACGCGTCAATATGTACTCTTTCTTCAGCATTGAGGGATTGTATGGCGGGTATCCACGCCAGCCAGGACGGGAGGGATAGTCTACCCATGTATCCAAAGCGGTTCAGGGCGACGAACAGTGCCGTGCCCCCGCCCAGAAGGCATGCGACAACGAGCAGAATCCCCCCGAAAGCCCGCCGCCTGAGCCGCAGCACGGGTTTCGGACGCGGCGCTTCCTCGTCCGAACTTTGCGGGGGCAAAGGCGAGCGAACACCGGGCAAGCCTACCCGCACAGGGGGAAGAAAAGGCAAAACTCCCCCCGCAATAGGGGCAGGGTACGACATCGCCAGCCTCAATATCTCCCTCGACATTGATCTGCTTCCTGCAATGTTTGCATGTGACAATCATTTTGGAAATCTCTTAAATTACATCTTTATGAACTGGTTGTATTGGCAGTATATCATTATGGGCTTCTAAAGTCAATCCCCATCGGACGGCAATCGCCGACGTATTCCAGCCAACCGGCCGACTCCCGCCTACGGACGGGAAACGGGCGTCCACGGACTCCGAAACAAAACTCCACGGGGTTTTCCCTAAATCCCCGTGGGGTTTTCCTTTTTCCCCGTAGTGTTTTGTTTTTCTCCCCGTGCGCGGAAGATGTCTAGCACCAGTCGATCGGGGCGTGAGCGTGCACTATCGTACCGTCGGGCAGCCGGACACGCAGATCGAGCGCGTGCAAATAGAGGCGCGAAGCGGGCGGTCCGCCGTATTTCACGTCCCCGACAATCGGGTAGCCCGCTTCGGAGAAATGGACGCGTATCTGGTTCTTCCGTCCGCTCTTCAAATCGACTTCGACGAGCGTCGTCCCGTCTTCTTCGGAAAGCTTGCGCCATCTCGTGCAGGCGAACTTGCCGAAGCGGGGGTCCGCCACGCTCTTGACTTTCATGGTCACGGGGTTGTCCCGCAGATAGGACTCGAAGACGCCCGCCGCTTCCGGCAACAGTCCTTGCACGCGGGCGAGGTAGGTTTTCTGCGCGATTTGGTTCCAGTCCGCGCGCAAGGCTTCCGCCAGCGCTTCCGACTTCGCGAACAGGAGCACGCCGCTCGTTTCGCGGTCCAGCCGGTGGACGAGCCAGGCGCGGCGCGAACTCTTCCACTGTCCCTTCCGGACGTAGTCGGTGAGGATGTTTTCCGCCGTGTACTGCGTTTCGCGGGCGAGCCGGCCCTTGAGGCGCGTATGCGTCGTGAGGAGTCCGGCGGGCTTGTCGATGACAATGACGCGGGCGTCCTCGAAGAGGATGGGGAAAGGCAAAGGCGGCCGCTTCATGTCTCCAGCGGAATGGGGGGCGGCACGGGCGCTTCCACGACGCGAAGCGGGAGCCGGGCGGCGAAAAGACGCGCAAGCGCCGCGACGCCATACGTCTCGGTCTCGTAGTGTCCGGCGCAGATCATCTTCATGCCGACGTTCTGCGCGGCGATCCGCTCGCCCCAGTTCGCCTCGCCGGTTACGTAGAGGTCGCATCCGCACGCCTTCGCCTCGACGGCGAATTCGCCCGCGCCGCCCGAGCACACCCCCACGCGCCGCCCGTCCTTGAGCTGCCCGATCAGCCCGATGATGTGGCCGTGGTACGAAAACGCCGGCTCGCAGTCCGCCAATCCCCACGCGCGCGCCAGTTCCCGGTTGTTGCCGACGGCCGGGTCGGCGTCCAGGGGCAGGTGGACGGCGTAAAGGGCGAGATTGTGCGCCATCGCCGCGTGCACGACGGCGTAGTCGCTCCCCGTGAGGCGGCGGATGCCCCCGCCCCAGGAAATCCCGTGGTGCACGACGCACAACTGCGCCCCCGCTTTCGCCGCGCGCTCCAGAAACGCGACGGAGGCGTCCACGCCAAACGCCACGGCCTCGATTTCGTCCCCTTCCCGGTCGATTTGGAGTCCGTTGTTGGAGACGTCGTCGAAGGCCGCACAGTTGAGCGTGCGGTCGAGCCAGGCCGTTATCTCGGCGAGTTTCATCATCCGCAAGAGGCGTCAGGGCGCCACGAACAGCGGCGAAAGCGAGCCCGTCGTGCCTTCCGCCCCGCTGAAATAGAACTCCTGCCCGGTCGCGTCCATCACGCTGCGCCACAAGTCGCTCTTGAGCGAAAGCGTCTGACGCTCGAACGTCGCGAGTTTGATCGGCACGAGCGCATAGCTCTCGCCCAGGTTGCCCACCACGCAATTCGTGCGCCCGGCCATCGCCGCGTGCACCGCGTTGCGCGCGAGCATGTAGCAGCGGATCGCGTCCGTGCCCCGCGCCGGGACGGAACGGATCGTGTAGCTCGGGTCGAAGTACTTGACCGAGCTTTTGATGTTCTTCGCCGTGAAATACTCGGTGATCTTGCACTTGAGGAATTCACCGATATCCTTCTTGAGGATGTTGCCGCTGGCGTCGCGCCGCTCGGGTTCGCCCTGTATGAGGTTCTGGCCCGCGCCTTCGGCGACCACGATGACGGCGTGCGTCTTGCCCGCCGCGAAACGGTTCTCGAGCGCCGCGAGCAGTCCGTGCGGACCGTCCAGCGAAAAGTCCATCTCCGGCACCAGACAGAAGTTGACGACCGGGTTGGCGATGGACGTATAGGCGGCGATGAAGCCCGAATCGCGCCCCATCAGTTTGACGAGCCCGATGCCGCCCGCCGTGCCTTTCGCCTCCACGTGGGCGCACCGCGTCACGTTCGTCGCTTCCGCCACCGCCGTCTCGAACCCGAACGAACGCCCGACGAACTGCAGGTCGTTGTCGATCGTCTTGGGGATGCCGACGATGGAAATCTTGAGTCCGCGGCGGCCGATCTCCTCCGCCACGTCGCGTGCGCACCGCAGGGACCCGTCGCCGCCCACGCAGAAGAGGACGTTGATGTTCATGCGGATGAGCGTATCCACGATCTTGTCCGTCGGCTGCTGTCCGCGGCTGGAGCCGAGAATCGTGCCGCCGTTCTCGTGGATCGTGTCCACGACGTCCGGGTCGAGCAGAATCGGCTGGTAGCCGTAGTCCGGATTCAACCCCGCGTAGCCGAAACGGATGCCGAAGATGTTCTTGACGCCGTAGTCGAACGTCAAAATCTCGACGATGCCCTTGATGACGTTGTTCAGCCCCGGACAGAGCCCCCCCGCCGTCACGATACCCACGCGCGTCCAGCTCGGATCGTGGAAGATCTTTTCGTGCGGACCCGCCCGTTCGAACGTCGGCGTGTGGCCGAGTTTCTCGCGGATATAGCGCAAATACGACTCGTTTTCGGTCACCAGTATGCGTTCGCCATCGCGGATGAACTCGTGATGGCGCACGGGAGACTGGATTTTGCATTCGCCGAGGCGCTCCACCTCGCACGAATAGTCGCCCTTGTGCGCGGCGATCTTTTCGAGCGCCGTGACGATGGAAGGCTCGTCTGTGCGTTGTTCGGTTTGCATGTCGGATGGATTGTTCATAAGGTTTTAAGGTGTCTTCGGACGGTTACTTGCGTTTCCTCTGGCGCAATATCTCGTAGAGCGCAATGCCCGCGGCGACGCCGGCGTTCAGCGACTCAAACCCGCCCGGCATGGGCAACTCGGCGATGAAGTCGCACGTGCCGCGCACGAGGCGCGAAAGGCCCTTGCCTTCCGCCCCCACGACGAGCCCGGCGCGGCCCTTGAAATCGACGTCCGTGTAGTTCCGCGCGTCTTCGCCCCAATCGAGCCCCGTGAACCACAGGCCGACCGCCTTCAGATCTTCCATCGCCCGGACGATGTTGACGACGTGCGCCACCTTGATGTGCTCCGCCCCGCCCGCGCTCGCCCGGACTGCCGCGGGGGTGATGCCGCAGGCGCGGTCTTCCGGGATGATCACCCCCGTCGCGCCCGCCGCGCACGCCGTCCGCAAAATCGAGCCGACGTTCTGCGGATCCTCTAGATGGTCCAGCACGACCACGAGCGCGTTCTCGTCTTCGCGCGCCGCGTCGAGAATCTCCTCGAACGCCACGTAGGGATAGCCGGACGTCTTGAGCGCCACGCCCTGATGGTGGCCGAACCGCGTCAGTTTGTCGAGCTGGGGACGGTCCATCGTGCGCACGACAATCCGCCGCGCATGCGCTTCGTCGCGTATCCGGCGCAACTGGTCGTCTTCGTCCGGCGTTGCCGGGGGAAGAATCACTTCCGTGGCCGTGCGCCGTCCCGCCGCGAGCGCCTCTTCCACGGGATTGCGTCCATAAAGCCATTCGCCGCCGGTGACGAGTTCCCGCGGCCCTTTGTGATGATTGTGCTGACAGTTTGCCATATTCTGATGCAACTATTATACCAAACCCCCCGCGCTTTTACCATATGCGAATTTTCATAGGCGTCTTGCGAAAGGTCCGGACAGGTTGCGTCCGATTTTCAAAAGGTCCTGCGCGGAATCGAACACGCTCATTCAATACGGCGTTCCGGCGCAATATGAGGAGCAGGCATAGAATGTCAAACTGAACCCGATAGAGCCGTAGATCGTGCGCAAATCCAAGGGTCAACTCCCTTTGACGCGCGACAGGTCGCGCCCAGATGGACGCTGTTCAACCGATAAACCCCCTGAATTTCAACAGCGACTTTAGGGTTACTTCCAAAGCACCAAGGCAACAGCTGCAAGCGCACTCACTAATGCTACAATCGAAATAATTATTGACGCCTTTCCAGTCCCAAGCTTAAGCTTTGCCTGGGCAATAGAGCGACGTTGAATCTTCAATCGGTTCTCCAACCCACTGATCATACGCGCATTCTTTTCTATCTCCTTGGCATTACTCGTGATTCGGGTTTTGTTTGCTTCAGTCTTCTTTTCTAACTCGACGTCCTTTTGCGCCTGACGTTCAATTTTCGCATCCTGTTCGTTGTCTGCTTTGCGAAATTCATCTGCAAACTTCGCATGTGCAACCCTAACTTCCTCTAGAGCCTTCCCTTGTTCAGTAATTCCTTTTGCATTCTCTGCGATTTTATGATCATGTTCCTCGTCCTTCTCTGCCTGGCGTTTCAGCTCAGCATTTTGCACTTCGTCAACCTTCGCATTCTCCTCTAAAAGACGATCTTGCTCCGCATTTTTCGCGTCAGCCTTTTTGATGGCATCCTTGTTCACTCTTATTGCCAAATCTTGATTTTTTACGATTTCCCTCGCCTCTTCGAGGATTTTATTGGCCTTCTGAGCTAATGTATCTTCAATCTTTTTGAACCCGAACAGCATTTGATCCATCTTCAAGTTAAGATTTTCCTCAAGGTCATTTTGGGTTGCCCTTATCTCATGCTTGGTTTCTTTTATCTCCCTCCTAAGTTCCATCTGCGTTGTTGTCACACCATTCGCAATCTCGATGACGGACCTGATGAACGCTGTTGTCTCATTGCTCAACTTAATGATTCGCCCATTAGCATCCTTAATCTCCCCTTTAGACAATTCTGTGGCAGACCGAATTAGACCGAGTGAAAAGGCTGTCGAGCAAAGAACCAGACCAATAACCCCGCGAATCAACTCATTGGTTTCGGAAATCGTCTCATTTGTTTTCGACAATGCATTTGCCAATGCCTTAACGCGCCCCTCGCTTCCAAACTTACCAAAAAAATCTCCTTTTGTTTCCCTTGCCTCTTCCACTAACTCTTTCGCCATATAAATATCAGCGTTAAGATCTCTTATTTTTTCATCAATCGTCTTGACAACGTCATTGACATCAATCCTTCCCGCATCGATTTCGCGTTTTATTGCGACTACGTCAAATGTATTATTCATCTTGCCTCCATTTGTTTCTTGATCAGATTCCTAAGGTCTTCAAGTGCCGCACCAACTGATCCAAGTGCCGCATCTGCTTTCACCCCGCTTTCGGAAACTTCACGGTCTACCGCTTCAATAGTATCATTTGTACGTACCGCCTCTTTGTAAACATATCCATAACCTTCCTTCAGGACGTTCCAAGACGCCATCACCTGGCACTTCCCCACGACTACAGACTGCGCTGCAATGCAAAGACTCAATTTATTCTTCTTCTCGGCCATGTAAACCTTGTCCATGTAATACAGGGCTATCGTTGTCAGGATACCGCCGGCAAGCGCTGAAAGCGTGACCGAAAGCACGTCGCCAACCGTACGGTTTATCATAGGAATCGGGAAGGTCATCAGAACTTGCAACCCGGGCACCGACAGCAACAATTTCTCGATACCTGCACTCAAACCCATTGAGGCAGCACCTATCAAGCCTGCTGTCAAAATCTTCAGCGCTTGATAATTGACCTCCTCCCTCGACATTCCCTCCGGCGGATGCACCATGATTTTAATCGCCTCGGTTAACGACACAAATCCGGCGCGAATCATTGAGACGATCTTCTTAAGCGTTGTAGCGAAGAGATTGATTACAAACAGAACGATGTTCGAAAGGAAAGCCTGTATGCCCGCCCAAGCGGAATTTGCGAGCACATCCTTCCAATCCTGCGTGAGTTTTTTGATTAAGGCAGAAAGTCTTTCCTTAAAGCGCTTGTACACATCTGCCAGCTTCTCTTTCCCCCAATGATTGACCGTGTACTTTACTTCCAGGAAGACGCCTTGGACCAACTCTCTCATCAAGACTCCAAGAACTTGGTAGGCAGCCACTTTCGCCGCATCCTTACCGCCAGTTGCAAGCAGCTCGCTGGAATACTTCTTTAGAGCGGCTTTGTTCACTGTGCTCTTTATATGTTTGCGAGCCCTCTTATCTGCCTGCATCGCTCTTTCTTTATTGATTCCATACTGCTGAGCCTTTGTCTTTCCGTTCTTCTCCTTGGCAAGCCACTCTCCCATTTTATGGGCACCTTTGGACTGGTTGATGGATCCATTTGTCCAAGCAAGGTTCTCTTTGTCCGTGGCCATCTTCGCACGTTCTTCAGGATTTTGAAAAAGATTGGTCCTTGGGTCGCTCTCAATCTCCTTCGCTGGAACGATGTGGTCGAGATGCGCACGACCATTTTTCTCGAGTGGGGTGCCGGTGTACTCGTCTATAATCACTTCTTGCGTTTTGAAAGCTTCTTTGCGCATTCTAGGCAGTGGATTATCATAGCCGACCTCGTCGCGGACATCCGACCATTTGCGACTGCCATCGTTATTCTCCTTGAACTTCTGATACTTGGCGGCATCGTCTGCACTAGAGGTTATCCCCTTCTCGAAGTTATGGCTAGTGGTTACATTTCCACCATCTTGACACTGGATGAATACGCTGGCCAAACCAAATTGTCCAACTACAGTCTCGATTACAGTGTTCTTGCATTGATCAACCAGGTTGCCGACCTCGATTGACTTGTACTCGCTTTTGAGCGATTCCAATTGCATTAAGGCTTCGTTGAGATTCGCATTGACGTCAATCTCCGCATAGTTCACTTTGTTGAGCTCGGCAATGTCGGCCGCCTCGTTGTCGCGACAGAGATAATCAATCACATTTGATTTATTCTCCATATTCTACCCCCTTCTATCAAACCTTGGCTGCTTGGATGCTTACCAATACCGGAGAAGCGAAGCCGGTCTCGTTACTCCGCCTGCGCCCTCTTCTGGTAGACGACGCGCACATCGGAGCCGAACATCTCCTTGACCACCTCGTAATCGGGATTGCGTGTGGCGAGATTGTGCGCGGCGATCGCTCCGCCGGCGACAAGCGACAAGCCCAGCGACGGAATCGCCAACGCCGCCGCGGCAATGCCTCGCCCATGCGTGCGGACGCGGCACGTCATGCCCTGCGCCTCGATCAGGCTCTCCACCAGGTCGACGACCGTGCCTTGCTTGCCGGCCTTCACGTCCACAATCTCAAACGTCTGGCGATTGCGGACCAATTCGCCAATTCGCTTCTCCAGCGTCTCCCGGTCTCGGGCGTAGCTGATCAACGTAAGTATATTGTCGTTCATTTTCGTTTCTCCTTCTTGTTTCTTATTCGTTTTTTCTTATTCGTTCCCGGTGCCGTTCTCCTGGGCAAACTTCTCGTTCGCTTTCATCGCACGCAGCGCGGCGATGTAGATGCAGGCGGGAATCGTCACGCGATACGCCTCCGAAGCGATGTCCAACGCCGTCCACGCCCCCGTGAGAATCCAGCCGACCGGACCGATCAAAACGGCCAGAAACCGCGTGACATAGATGTTCCCCGCAAATCTCAGCCCGTGGCCGAGAATGGCCTTCGAGATGGTATTGACAAGAATCAACGCAATCTGATACGTCTTGAGTCCCCCGGCTTGAAGAATCTTGAGCAGTAGTACGCTAGAAAGTCCGCCTAACTTCTGCCCGAATACATACCCCGACTCGTCGAGAAACTTCCGCCGGTCCGCTTCCGGCATCTTCTCCCAGGCGTCCTCCAGGACCTTGGCGAGAAGCGCACTCTCGATCGTCTCCGTCTTCTGCGCGCGGTTGAAGTTGACCTTCATTTTCTTAGCCACATCACATAGCACCTCGTGGTAGCTGACGCCCATGTCGCCGCGGAAGATGTTCGCAAACGTGTTGCCGCCAAATTTCTGCACCTCCTCGATGATCTCGTCCACGTACTTCGTGTGATCGGGATAGTTCGCCTTGAATGCGGGCGCCTTGTCGAGTTCCGAGCTGAACCGGCCCGAGCAATCGATGTCGCCGTTGTCGTCCGTGCCCAGAATCGCGCCGACAAGCGGCGCCAGCTCGTCCTGCGTGCATTCCTTCAGAAACTCCAATTCATAATCATTCGGCACTTTTGCCATGATAGACATCCTTTCTGTTCATGTTCTCTTTTCTAGCCGCACCCTGCAGCCACAGAATAGATAAGCAATAACCGTGCCAAACCGTCCATATGCCTGTTTTGCGTGCGAAACGCGGGATTTTGGCAAGTTTGCATTTTGCCCCCTTAGACCCCAGTATAAGATTTAGACTTTTTCGTCTAAACCGCCTCGTCCTCTCCCGTCCGCCGGACGATATGTCCGTCGGCATTCGCGTCCCATTTGTAGCCGTATTTCCCGATGCAGGAGGCGAACGACGAATTCCAGTTGGCTTTCTCCTTCCCGCCTGCGAAGAAGAGCTTCCCGGCGTCCGTCGCGGTCCCCACCCGAGCCGCGCAGGAGAACGCCCAGGACAGCAGAACCTTCTCGTTCGCGCCCAGATCGCGGCGGTCGGCCACAAGTGGATGGAAAAATGCCGAACCCCCTGCGCCGGAATCCGCCTCCGCGTCCCGGAGTTGCCGCTCAAGCACCTGAATGGCGGGCGCCGAGACGAAGCCGGAGGCGTCCGAAGCCATCGTGCGCAGAAGCAGGAAGGCCCGGCGAAGCTCGCGGAAGTTGCCGCGCCAAGGATGGCGCGCGGCGAATTCCCTGAACAGCACGTGCGCCAAACGCGAAAACCGTATGTTGAACCGCCGCCCCAGGCTCGCCAGCGTCCGGTCCAGGAACACCGTCCCGCCCTGTCCGCCGATGCGCACCCGGACGGGCGGCAAGCAGACCGAAAGCCCGTTGATCCGGCTGTAGAGGTCGCGGCGGAAGCGCCCTTCCGCGACCGCCTGCCTCAGATCCTCGTTCGTCCCGAAGACGAACCGGCATTGCACGGCCTTCGAATCGACGCCGCCATGCAGGCGGTAGTGCCCGTCCAGCGCCATCAAAAGCCGCGGCTGAAGCTCAAGCGGCAACGTCCCGATTTCATCGAGAAACAGGACGCCGTCCTTTGCGCATTCGATGGCACCCGGCCGATCCTCCCTCGTCGTGTTGGTGAACGAGCCGCCCCGCAACCCGAAGAGCGCGGCGTTCATGTCCTCCTTGCCGAACTCACCGCAGTTCAGGTGCACGAACGGACACGTCCCGGCGCCGCACATCTTACGGAACGCATCCCGGATCGCTCGGGCCGTAAACGACTTGCCAACCCCCGTCTCCCCAGTCAACAGGGCGGCCGGCCACAGACCGTCGACCGCGGAGGACGCAAACGCACGAACAACCCGCCGCAGGTCATCCCGCACATACGGAATATCGTCATATTCGCGGAAGAACGAATCGTCTTCCGTAACTGTCGCCAGGCGGAGATCTTCCGGGACGGGCAGACGCTTGTCCGCATGAAA
The DNA here is from genome assembly GCA_002298665.1 of Verrucomicrobia bacterium UBA740. Lineage (GTDB taxonomy): Bacteria > Verrucomicrobiota > Kiritimatiellia > RFP12 > UBA1067 > UBA1067. The sequence continues at coordinate 25,934 of DBKW01000074.1, forward strand.
GAGGGAGAGCGCAAACCCGTCGCGTCGGAGGCCTTTGCGGCACCGATTCCAGTGCGCCAGATCGCAGATATAAAATCGACGTTCGACCGGAAGCCGCGGCAGCGGAAACTCCTGAAGGGCCTGGACAAGTTTCGCCGCTTTGCCCCCCCCCAGTTCGTCCGTCGGGTCGAAAAGGACGACAATGGTCGACACCGCTTTGTCGACAATCTGCTTCTCAAAGAATGGCAAATCCTCGTTCGGGCAGACCCCGACGAAGACGGCGACGTCTTCGCCGTCCAAAGACGGGATTCCGTCCTCCGGCATCCTAAACACCGTGCTCGAAACCGTTCCGCTTGCCATTGTCTGTTGTCCTTTTCTCTGCTCCGAATCCAGCCGGAGGCACGCCGCGGACGCAGAAAAGGACGGCGTGTCTTGTTGTCGTATCCGGCCATGGAGGGCTCACACCCGACATACGAAGTTTATGCAGACATTATACCTCTTTGCTGATTGTGTGTCAACGCCCTTTTACATGTTGCGCCGCGTGCTGTGAATTGCCCGAGTAAATGCTCCTAGTGCATTGGCATTTACCCGGGCAATGGACGTTCTCCTCAAAGGCGGGAAGAGGCACTCCTCCGCGGCAGACGGTCGGACCGAAGGGTAAGACCACAGGGGACGGCAGGCCGCTCAGGCACCCGTCCGCAACCAGACTTCAAGAGACCTTGGTCTTTTACCCTGGAGACCTTGGTCTCTTGAATCTGGCGCAGACAAACGACGCGTCCGTCCCGGGAGATCCGGCGAGGAATGTCGCCGCGACAAGGGTAGGCCCCCCTTGCCCAGCCCATCCGCGGACGGGAGACGGATGGGGGCCAATCGGAGTATGGGCATTTACTTGTTCCGAAAAACAAACATTTGTCCACGTCCTGGGGACGCATTGTCGAAAAGCCCCTTGGGCGCCCCTTCCCGGAGCGATTGGGCATCCACCTGACTGTTTTCGGCAAAGTAAATGCCACTAGTCGCCCGAAACCCATCAAATAGGGACCTTTACTTTGACAGGTGACCTCACTTGGACGAAAACAGTCTTGACACGAATACGCCGAGCAAGTAGATTCCCCCGATTATCACCCCGCCAACGCATGCGGCTTTGAGCAAAAACGGGATGGCGATGGCGAGGATGGCGACAAGGAAACTCAACAGAACGCAGACAAGCGAGCCAATCACATAGATCAGAACGCCCGCGACCAGCACGATCGGCAGAACCAACAAGCCTTTCAAAAACGTCACCATCCCAGCCACCTTTCCCGCCAATCAGTCTTCTTCCGTCGCATCGCCCTTCGCCGCGTCGGACGTCGACTGGGCTGCGCGCCGCCACTGACGGTAAGCCACGAGGTCGGCCGCCGAAATCCTGAACGCGAACGCCAGCACCGCCGCATCGTCGAGAAAGCCCGCCAACGGAAGCCAGTCCGGAACCAGGTCGATCGGAGAGAGGAAATAGACGAGCGCCCCGACAAGCGAACAGATCGTCGTCGTGGGAACCGTCTTGTACGAGCCGCCGATCCAGTCGCGCACCAGCGCGAACGTCGTCTTGATGTCCTCCCAGTATTGCTTGATGAAACCGGCCTTGTCGGCGAGTCGCTTCGCTTCTTCCTCCCTGCCCAGGACGTCCGCGATGTCGTCGCGAGTCATGTTTTGAGCCCGTTTGTTGATTTCTTCTTCAGCATTGATGTTCATGGTTGTTCACCTTTCTGTCGTTTTCAAATTTTATTCGCACCGGGCCGCTTCACATTCCGGCGCGGCAGCGGCGCCTCTCTTTTCGTTGAGACCTTCCGCGCCAGGTTCCTCCCGCCTTTCCTCATATTCATTTGGAGTTCCCGTCTTGATTCTCGAGCGCTTCCAGGACCTTGCCGAGAACTTCCACAAGTTCGTTCACGCACTCGACAAGTTTCTCGTACGCCTCGATTGCATGATCGCCCCATTCCTCGTTTTTGAAGCTGTCGTCTGCGTCCATGAAGACTGCGGAGAGCGTGCTCTTGTACGCGACGCGGCTCTTCTCGTCCAGCATCTCGTTGGCCAGGCGGATGGTGTCGACCGCCTCTTTCTCGAACGCGGCGATCTTCGCCTTGTAGTCCTTGAACTTCGAGATGTAGTACTTGCGCTGCACGAACATGACAGCCTTCTCGATGAAGGTCTCACCGCCGAGCACCGTCGAGCACGCGGCGTTGATGATGCCCAGCTGATCCTGGGCGAGTCCATCGCCAAAAAGCTTCACGCCTTGGGTCCACTCCTCCCAGAGTTTCCCCCGCATTTCATTCTTGTCCATATGTCTGCTCCTCCTCGTTGTGCGCGCCCGGCTCCGGCAAGACCGGTTCCTGCGGCATCCGCGGTCTATCAAGTTCGATTCGTCTCATCTCTTTGCTCATGGCTGTTCCTTTCATGGTTACGCCTGTCTAATTAGCAAATACCGTGCCAAGTCCGAAACCGGGGCTTTTCACGCTTGTTTCGCGGCAACGGTGTCCATTCTCTTACCAGTCGCCTGGGCAATATCGTCCCATTCGCAGACTGTCCAAGCAGGATCTCGCCCTCTTTGTCGATTTCCACAATCTCGAACGGACGCGGATTGTGCGCCCCTGCCCGGTCAAACCCGCCCGGCGCATCGGAACGCCCCAAGTCTCCATCTCCGAAACCTTCCCATCCCGAAACCTTCCCATCCGAAGAATGAAAATAGGCCTTGTGTTTCGACCGCTTTCCAGTCTTCAGTCTGGCGGCTGCTCTCGGAATCGAAAAGCGGCGTTGCCGGAGCAAAAACAAGCAAGTCCCCGGAAACGCGTGTTCCCAGAGACTTGCGTCCTATGCGGCGTCCGGCCCCGTCACGCGGAACTGGGCGCCCTCGCGTCAATACAAGAACATCAGGTAATCGTCGTGAAGATCGTACTTCTCCTTGTTGAACTGGAATGTGGGAATGAGCCGCTGGCGGCAGTCCATGTCGATGATGCCGTAAAGCGAGTTGCGCTTCACCACAATCCCCTTCCGCCCCCAGCCGACAAGGGCGTCGCACGGGAAGGAGCGGACCTTTCTCCCGATCTCGTCGTATACGTTCGCACGGCCTTTCTCGAAATCTGCGCGTGAAATGTTCATTGTTCAGTCCTCCCTTCGCTCGTTGACAACGCACGAAGAATCTCCGGCGTCGCCGTGTTCTTCTCGCATCTTCATGAGACGTTCATACTGCTGCCGCGTGACAAGACGCGGCTGCGGACCCTTGATCCGGGGATCGTTGTGCGTCGGCGGCCACCAGTACATCCCGCACAAGTTCATGAGTTTTTCGCTGAACGGTTTCCCGAACGGACTGTCTTTCATTGTTGTTTTTCTCCTTGCAGGTATTTGCGAAGCGTGTGGCGCGAGATCTTCAACGCCTCGGCGGCGCGGGACAGATTCTGCGCGTACTTGAAGAATACGTTCTTCACATGGGATCTCACGACCTCGTCAAGCTCGTCGGACTGCGTCGCGATCTCCGCGGACGGTTCGAAGAGCCCGGCGTTCATCGCTTTGTGATTGTCGACAAGCCGGACAAAATCCGTTTCCTCGAGGACTGCGGCGCGCTCGAGAAGATTCAGAAGCTCGCGCACGTTTCCCGGATAATCATAGGCCATCAGCGCCGAGATCTGCTCCGGCTCGAGGTGTTTGAAGAAGTGGTCGAACCACCAGCCGTCGGCGATGTCCTTGATGTCTTCCTTGTGCTCCCGCAGCGGCGGCACGCGGATTTGGATCACGTTGAGGCGCATGAAGAGGTCCTCGCGGAACTTGCCCTCCCGGACCCTCGCCGGGAGATTGCGGTTCGTCGCCGTCACAAGACGCACATCCGTCTTGATCTCTTCCTTGCCGCCGACGCGCATGAAGCGCCCGCCCTCGAGAACGCGCAGGAGCAGCCCCTGCGCCTCGAGCGGCATCTCGCCGATCTCGTCCAGGAAGAGCGTCCCGCCGTCCGCCAGCTCGAAGAGTCCGGGCGTCTGCTTGTCGGCGCCGGTGAACGCGCCTTTCTCGTAGCCGAAGAAACGGCTCTCCAGCAACTCCGGATTCACCGAGGCGCAGTTGAACGCGTAGAACGGCTCGTTGCGCCGTGGCGATTTCGTGTGGATCTGCGAAGCGACCGTCTCCTTGCCGGTTCCGGACTCGCCGAGAATCAGCACCCGCGCGTCGGGATGCTTCGCGATGCGCTCGATGTAGGCGCGCAGTTCCACCATCTGCGCCCCTTTGCCGACCATCTCGCGGTTGCCGTAGCGGCGATAGTGTTCGACGAGCCTGTTCATCTCGGAACTCCACGCCGTCACCGGCACGCCGTTGGCAAGATACCCGATCGCGGTCGGATAGGCCGACGAATCCTGATAGTTGCGGTACATGTACATCGCCGCGGCGATCAGCTCGTGATACGGCGGCACGGACTTCGGGAGCTTGTTGCCCTCGATCGCATACGGGACGATCTGCTCCACGTCCACGCCGAATTCGATCCCGACGGCCTTCACGAGCGAACCGTCGAAGAAGCCGCCTTCATGGATGTGCACGTTCAGGAGCGGCGCAAGCGTCTTCTGCTGCTCGTCCGACAGCGGGATGGTGCTGATCCAGGTGACGACGGTTTTCTTCCCGAGCGACTTCAAGGCCTCCGCCAGCCGCTTCTCGTCCCCTCCGAGCGAAAGACCGATTAGATAGATCCGCTTCCACTTGCTGCCCTCGGACTCCATGAACTCCGGCAGCCGGCGCTTGCTCATGCCGAGAACGTCCGCCTTCCCGTCAAGCGCACGAAGCGCCACCGCAGCGGCGACTGCGTATTCTTTCCAGCCCCAGCCGGTCAATATGAGCGAATCCATGATACAATACCTCTTTTTCTGTCAATGTATTTTAACATATTTTCACCGCTTTGGCAATGATGATTACCCACCGAAAAGTGTATCATGTCGT
>DBKW01000072.1 GCA_002298665.1 Verrucomicrobia bacterium UBA740
TCGCCGTTGTAGCCCGAACCGATGTCGTCGTCGAACCGCCAGAACATCGGATAGAACTTGTTCACGCCGCGCGGCGCGAGCTGGTCCGAATACGGACGCCAGGCCGCCGGCCCGAGCCACATGTTCCAGTCCACGTCCGGGTTCGGCGCACCCTCGGTCGCCGCCTTCTCGGGCACGTCGAAGAAACGCACCGGGTGGGACGGACCGCCCAGCTTCTGCCCGCCGACGCCGTAGTTCGCGTCCACGTACTTGATGTCGCCGACGATCCCGTTGCGCACGATCATGCACGCCGTGCGGAATTCGCGCCAGCTGCGCTGCATGGAACCCGTCTGGAAGACGCGCCCGTACTTCTTCTGCGCGGCGATGACCTTCTTCGCCTCGTCGATCGAGAAGGTGAGCGGCTTTTCGCAGTAGACGTCCTTGCCGTGCTTCATCGCCTCCACGCAGATGTAGGCGTGCCAGTGGTCCGGCGTCCCGATACACACCGCGTCGACTTCGGGGTCGGCGAGCACGTCGCGGAAGTCATAGACGACTTTGCACGCGCTGTTGCCGTACGCCTGGTTGACCTGCGCGGCGCCCGCCGCCGCGCGCACGCGATCGCAGTCGCAGACCGCGACGACTTCCACGTTCGGCGCGAGTTTCTTGTCCAGGAACTGCGGCAGAAGCGCCGTGCGCATCTGGATGCCGTAGCCGATCATGGCCACGCGGAACTTTTCGCCCGGCTTGAGGGCGCGCGCGCCCGTCTTGGAGGTCGCGCACCCGGCCAGCGTGACGGCCGCGGCGGACCCGAACAGGAAGCTGCGGCGGTTGAGGGAAACATTCGCTTTCATATGACTATATCCTTAATCGTCGGACTTTGCGATCAGACGCGGCCCTTGGACTTGAGGAACTCGAACGACGGTTTGACCGCGAAGAGCGAATCGTCGTGGCGCTCGCACTCGACGACGTACCACTGCACGTTGTCCGCGTCCGTCACTTTGAAGAGACGATCCCACTCGACGCCCTTGGCGCCCTCGCCCGGCTGGCCGAGAATCGCGTCGAACTTGGCGGACCCCATGCCGTTTTCCTTCGCGTGAAGCGTGAAGGAGCGGCCCGGATACTTCTTGTACTGCACGCACGGGTCGACGCCCGCGCAGGTCGTCCAGCCCACGTCCTGCTCCATCAGCACGGCCTTGTCGGTGTGGCTGAAGAAATAGTCCCAGAACGAGACGCCGTCCGTCATCTTGACGAAGTGTTCCCACTCGTGGTTGTGGAGGCCGATCCGGCAGCCCATCGTCGCGCAATCCGCCGCGGCCTTGTTGTAGTAGTCGCACAACTTCTTCGTGAAGTCGTCGATTTCCTTCGAAGGCTTGGTGTTCCGCTGGTTGCTCCACGTGACGCCCGTAGGCATGTTCCCGCCGCCCGGGCAGCAGATGAAGCTGTTGCCGTAGGCGAGGTTGAACTCGCACGTCGCCTTGAAGTTCTCGGGCGAGAACGCTTCCTTGCCGACGTGCGTGCCGCAGGCGACAAGACCGTTGTCGTCCAGCATCTTCTTGAGCTCGGGGGCCTTGAAGCCCCAGTAGCCGGCGAATTCTACGCCCTCGTAGCCGATCGCGCGGATGTCCGCGAGCGCTTTTGCGAGGCCGTTCTTCTCGATGTAGCCGCGGATCGAATAGAGCTGCAGCGCCACCTTGCCGGGACGCGCCGCGCGACAGGCCGCCGTACAGCAGCCGGGCATCGCGGCAAGCGCCGCGCCCGCGCCGAGACCGCCAAGGAAACTTCTTCTTGAGAGATTCATGATTTATTGTCCTTTCATTGTTTTACTTGTTGGAAAACATCGTTTTGCTCAACCGAGCTGGTCGACCGTGACGACCGGCAAATCAGCCGTGCGCGTCATCTTCATCGGGTCCGCCTTCATCTGCGTCTCGTCGAACGCGTAGCCGTTCTTGCCGAGCGGCCAGACCTGCGGAGCCGTATTGAGGATCGTCGCGCGGAAGCCCTGGATCGTCGCGCCCATGTTGCCCGTGTGGGACGAGTTGACCGCCTCGTTCTCGATGACGAACGGGTACTTGAAACCCTTCGCCATGAGCGTCGAGAGGAACTTCGTCCAGTCGCACGAATCGCTGCCGCCGAAGCCCGGCAGGCGCGGCTCGTAGTTCATGCGCGCCCACTCGTTCTGGGCGATCGGCACGCCCGCCTTCTTCGCGAGCGCGGCGTCCACGACCTGCTCCGGATAGAGCCGGCCCCAGTGGATCGCGTCCGGCGTGCGGGTGAAGTTGCGCGTCCCCTTGATGTGGATGCGGCGCAGGCGGCGGAAGTCCATCGCCTCGATGACGTCCGACGGGTCGATGTGCTGCCAGATGTCGTGCGACGGGTCGTACGTCTCCTGCAGGGCGGAAGACGCCTTGTCGTCGAGAATCGCGTACATCAGCTTGCGCGCGGCCAGACAGCCGGGCAGGTTGTTGTAGGTATCCGGCGCCGTCGCCGGCTGCCAGCCTTCCATCGGGCAGTTCTCCACGCAGACCGTCACGCCCAGGTCCTTCGCGTAGTGCAGGATCGGCGTGAAGACCTTGTCGAACTTCTCGAGGTTCTTCTCGAAGCCGCGGTCCGTGCGCCCGAGGACGTGGTCGTAGCCCACGAACGTGCCGCACACGACGTCGTTCTCGTCGCCGCCCAGAAGCGCCGCGATGCGGATGAGCTTCAGGATGTGGTTGCGGTTCTTGATCTGCTGCGCGGGGTCGCCGCCGATCAGGTTGTCGTAGGCGCCCACGCTCACGCGCAGCCCCATCTCGTTGCACTTCGCGACGACGCGCTTGGCCGCCTCGAGGTCGAAATGGTCGTAGTCGAGGTGCGTCGCCGTGTGGTCCGTGCGGTCCGAGTCGCGGCGGAACACGCACAGTTCAAGCCCCTGCGCCCCCACGCTCTTCGCGCGCGCCATCACGTCGTCGAACGTCTCGCCCGGGAAGGCCGAGGTCATCAGCCAAATCGGGTTGTTGCGGTTCGCGCCCTGCGTGCCGGCGAAAGCGCCGCGCCCGCCCATCGCGCCCACCGCCGCGAACGCCGCGGCGGACTTGAAAAACTCACGTCTGTTCATTAGAATTCGAATCCTTTCCGGATGTAGGGTTTGAGAAATGCGTTGGGGGCCGCTTCGGCGAAAGCCTGCTTCGCCGAATCCCAGTGGAAGACGCCCTCGGCGCCCGTCTTGCCGATGCGCTGGGCGACGCAGCCGACGAGGATGCCTTCCATCTGCGGGATGGCGTAGTCCACGTCCGAATAGCAGCGCGAATGCGTCTCGGCGAACACCGGCCCGATACCGCGGATGGCGTCCAGGAACTCGATGTAGTGGCCGTCGGCCGAAACCGCCGCCGCGCCCGAAGACGCCGCCAGGCCCTCCGTCGAATCGCTGCGGTACGGAATCGTGTGCGCCACCGCCTTGCACGCCTCGTGGTCCTTGATGTTGACGACCTTCTTCTCGCCCTTGAGCGCGATGAAGCTGTCCCCACCGTAGTCGTTCGTCGAGCAGAGCACGCCGTTCGTGCCGATCACGAGGCAGCCCGTGTTCGGGACCTTGCCCTGCGCCGCGACGACCTGCGGCATCAGATCGGCGGACGGCTTCAGATTGCCGTCGTACCACGTCAGCTTGACCGCCGGCAGCTTGACGCCCGGGCGCACCTTCGAATCGCGCGCCTTGTACGTCATCACGACGATCGACTTCATCGGGAAGGCCACGTCCGAGGTGTCCTCCACCAATTTGAGTTCGGCCTTCTCGACGGTCGTGAGCTCCAGTCCGCGGAACGGCAGGTTCATCGTGTGGCACGCCATGTCGCCGAACGCGCCGCAGCCGAAATCGAAGAAGCCGCGCCAGCTGAACGGATGGTACACGTTCGCGCAGAGGTTCCACGGATCGTACCCTTTCGCGCCCGGCGCGTACGCGCCCTTGAACGGACGGTCCGCGGCCGTCGCGAGCCACGTGTTCCAGTTGAAGCCCGCCGGGATCGCGTCCGCGGCGCCTTTCGTCGCCGCCGCGGCGCCCGCGCCCTGCGGCCACACCGGCCGGTTCGTCCACACATGCACCTCGGTCACGTCCCCAAGGATGCCCGAGTTGAGGACTTCCACGCCGCGGCGGAAACCCTTGAGCGAGCTGCCCTGGTTGCCCATCTGCGTGACGACGCCGTATTCCTTCGCCGTCTTGTTGAAGTAGTCGAGTTCCCACAGCGTGCGCACGAGCGGCTTCTGCACGTAGACGTGGATGCCCATCTTCATCGCCCGGACGGCGATCGGCGCGTGGGTATGGTCCGTCGTCGAGACCGTGATCGCCTGGATGCCCAGGATGCCCGCGTCGTCCAGAAGCTTGCGGTAATCGGTGTAGAACGGCACCGAACACATGTCGAAATCGACGCCGTCGCGGATGAGCGCCTCTTGGGCCTCCCGGCGCTTGCCATAGTCGCAGTCGCAGAACGCGACGATCTTGACGAGGCCCGACTTGAGCATCGGCAGCCAGTCCGTGTAGCCCTTGCCCATCACGCCCACGGCGGCGAGGCGGATGCGCCCGTCGCCTTTGCAGCCGATCGAGAAACACCCGCCGGCCGCCGTCAGCGCGCCCGCGCCCGCCATGCCGCGGATGAAGTTTCGTCTGCTCGTATTCAGTGCCATCTTCATCTACTCCTTATTTATTGTCTAGTTCGTTTTGAAATGTCTGCGTCCTCAATCCGGGTCGCTGCGCCCGTCCATCGTGCGCCCGGTGTAGCGCGACTCCTCGGCCAGAAACGCCAGGCGGTGCGACTCGAGCGCCTCGTCCAGTATCGCCGTGCACCTCTCCGGCGAGGGATTCTCCCGCACGAGTTCCACGAACGACGTCATGATCTCGCGGTCGCCGCCGCCGTGGTGGCCGTGCTGCTCGGGCTCGATCCGCCGCGCGTCGCCCAGGAACGGAATCACGACGATCTTCTCGTCGTCCGCGATGATTTCGCCGCGCGTGCCGTAGAAATGCACCGTGCGCGCCCGGCGCTGCGAGAAGCTCTCCATCTCCAGCGTGACGGTCAGCCCGCCGTCGTAGAGCATCAGCACCGTCTGGTGGTCGACCGAGTCGTTCCCGCACGCATACACGCACCGCCCGTACGGCGAGGTCTCGATCATCTTCAAAATCCCCGCGTCGGACGGGTCGGCGAAGTGGTAGCGCAGATCCGTGTGCTCGTAGTAGAGCTTGTAGGCGTCGAACGGACACTTCCGGCGCACGTGCGGCGGGCAGTCCTTGCACCGGTCCGCGGCGCCCTCGGGCTTGTTCTCAGGGCGGCACTCGATCAGCGCGCCGAAACTGGACACCTTTTCGCAGATGCGCCCGCGCATCCACCACACGATCAGATCGAAGTCGTGCGTGCACTTGTTGACGAGCATGCCCGTGCCGTTCGCCTCGACGGACCAGTTGCCGCGGCAGTAGGCGTGCGCCGATTTGCCGTACGAGACCTCGACGAGCACGTGCACGCTCGTGAGTTTGCCGATGACGCCCGCCTCCAGCACCTTGTGCAGACGCTTGAAGAGCGGCGTGTAGCGCAGCACGTAGCCCGTCAGCACCAGCTTGCCGGACGCGACCTGCGCCGCGCGGATCTCCTGGCACTCCTTCCAGTTGCACCCGATCGGCTTTTCCAAAAGCACGTGGTACCCCGCCTGCAGCGCCTTCAGGCACGCGGCATAGTGAAGATGGTCCGGCAGCGCGATGATGACGGCGTCCGCCTTCGCGCCGGACGCGAGCGCGTCCTCCCAGCGCTTCCACGTCGGATACGTCGCCTCGGCGGGAAACGTGGCGACCGGGTCCGCCAGCCCGGCAATCTCCAGATCCTCGGCATGGTCCGCGGCATACGCGGCGTAGGTCCGCCCGCGGATGCCGTAGCCCAGAATCAAAACCTTTATTGGATTATTCATAATTAATATTGTATCAAATCTTTCGCGACTTGTCTAGTGCGGATTCCCAATGTAGTCTCCCGCAAATTTTCATGTGCCCAGACCAAAAGCAAACGAACCCCGAGGCGAAACGGAACCCAAACACGACGGGGATTTGTCCCTGTCCCCGTAAAGCAGTGCGCAATTTGTCCGGTTTCCGGCCGTTTCGCGCGGTTTTTGCACCCTCGGGGGTCCCGGCGAGACGGGGTGGCCGTTCCGGCG
>DBKW01000087.1:0-7456 GCA_002298665.1 Verrucomicrobia bacterium UBA740
GAAAATGTAGATAATGTAGAAGGCGCGGCGGGGCGGTCCGGATGGACGGGATTTGGGTGGGTGACGAACGGGTGAAATCGTGCTATAATAGTAGACATGAGAATCGTATTTATCAGCGACATTCATGGCGTACGCCATACACTTGAACAGACGCTTCGGGAAATCGATGCGCTGGGCTATGATAAGATTGTGCTCTTAGGCGACCTTCTCTATCACGGTCCGCGCAACGGCGTCCCCGAAGGCTACGACCCGCAGGGCGTTGTGGAACTCCTCAATGCGCGGCGGGAGTACATTCTGGCCGTCCGCGGCAATTGCGACGCGGAAGTGGACCAGATGCTCCTGAAGTTTCCGATGATGTCCGAATACGCCTTGCTGGAGGCGGAAGAGACGCTGTTCTTTCTGACGCACGGGCACATCTGGAATGCGGAGCGCCTGCCGTTTCTGCCGCGTGGCGGGGTGTTCGTGCAGGGGCACACGCACCGGGCCGAGAAGCGGGTTCTGGCGAACGGGGTGGTGTTCTTCAATCCGGGGTCGGTTTCGCTGCCGAAGGGCGGGACGCCGCGTTCGTACGGGTATTTCGACGGGCGGGAGTTGCGGCTGATCGCGCTGTGAGGGTCCGGCGGCGGGGGGCGGAAAATAGTTGAAAAAACCCTCTTGCAAAGGAACCCCGAAATATGGTATACTATTGCACGTTTGATTGTTCGGGTGTGGCGCAGTGGTAGCGCAGTTGACTGTTAATCAATTGGTCGCTGGTTCGAATCCAGCCACCCGAGCCATTCAGAGGCGATTTGAGAGAAAAGGACGCAGAAATGAAGAAAGGCATTCATCCGGCTTACACAGAAGCCACAATCACGTGCGCGTGCGGCAACGTCATCAAGACCCGTTCGACGAAGAAGGAGATGACGGTCAACACGTGCAGCGCGTGTCATCCCTATTTCACGGGCCAGAAGACGATGGTCGACACCGAAGGTCGCGTTGATTCGTTCAAGAAGCGCTACGCCAAGTTCGCGAAGAAGTAAGCTTGCTTGATACAAATCAGATTCGGCAGGTTTTGGGTCGCCTAGAGTCCGTTGAAGCGGACTTAAGCGACCCAAAAGTTTTATCGGACCGGACGAAATACCGGTCGAAGTTGCGTGAGCGGGCTTCTCTCAAGAAGCTCGAGCATGCTTTTTCGGCGTACGAGAAGACGCGGCGCGACCTGGAAGGGAACCGCGAACTGCTGGACGATCCCGACTTCAGGGAGGACGCGGCACGCGAAATCGCGGAGTTGGAGGCGCGGCTGCCGGAAGAGGAGCGGCGGGTGCTCGCGGCACTTCTGCCGCCGGATCCGCTCGAGGGGCGGAACGCGGTCCTGGAGATCCGGGCGGGCACGGGCGGCGAGGAAGCGGCGCTTTTCGCGGGCGACCTGTTCCGCATGTACACGCGCTATGCCGAGCGCACAGGGTGGAAGATTTCGGTCATGAGCGCAAGCGCGACCTCCCTGGACGGGTACAAGGAAGTCATTTTCACCGTAATCGGCGAAGGTGCCTACGGGCGGTTGCGCTTCGAGAGCGGGGGGCATCGCGTGCAGCGGGTGCCGGCGACGGAGGCGCAGGGGCGCATCCACACATCCGCGGCGACGGTGGTCGTGTTCCCCGAGGCGGACGAAGAGGACGAATTGGAGATTCCCGATAGCGACATCCGCGTGGACCTGTTCTGCGCGGGCGGGGCGGGCGGGCAGCACGTGAACAAGACGGAGAGCGCCGTGCGCATGACCCATCTGCCGACGGGACTTGTGGCGGTCTGCCAGGACGAGCGTTCGCAGATCCGCAACCGCGAGAAGTGCCTGGCGACGCTCAAGGCGCGCATACTGGACCACAGGCGGCGCGAAGAAGAGGCGAAAATCGGGGCGGACCGCCTGACCTTGCGGGGGTCGGGGGACCGTTCGGGGCGCATCCGCACGTACAATTTCCCGCAGAACCGCGTGACGGACCACCGGATAGACCTGACCTTGTACGCGCTGGACCGTTTCATCGACGGGGACATGGATACGCTTTTGGATGCGCTCGCGGCGCACGATCTGGACGAACGCCTGGCGCAGGCGCTCGAAACGAAAGGAGACCGGGCATGATGGCTGTCATCGCACATTACGATTTCTGGAATCTTTTCACGCACGTCTGGTTCTGGAGCGGATGCGGCGGGTGGATCGTCGCGAGCATCATCAAGATGCTGCTGGCCGCGCGCAAGACGCACACGTTCGATTTCGTGTATCTCGTCTCGACGGGCGGGATGCCGTCGAGCCATTCGGCGACGGTGTCGGGGCTGGCGGCCAGCATCGGCTACACGGAGGGTTTCGGTTCGCCGCTGACGACGCTCGCGGTGGCATTCGCGATTCTGACCATGTTCGACGCGGCGACGGTGCGGCGCGCGGCGGGGGAGCATGCGCGCATCCTCAACGCGATCCTGCGCGACATCAAGGACCTCAAGTTCAAGCCGGTCGTGCGGCTGCGCGAGCTTCTGGGGCATACGCGGACGGAGGTTTTCTGGGGCATGGTCACGGGCGTGGCGTGGGCGACGGCGCTGACGCATTTCTGGCCGACCTGAGGGGGGTCCGACACGAGGCGACCGACGAATAGAAGTAGAGGTTTGGCGCAAGATTTGGTATAATTGTCTCATGATTGAGTTTTCAGAAGCACAGAAAAAAACGATTGCCTGCGGTCTCACCGTCGTCGCGCTGGCCGCGATTCTGGCGTTCGCGGGCACGATCGTCTGGTTCGGGGTGCGGGTTCTGTCGTTCGCGTCCGCCGCGCTGGTTCCGGTCGTCCTAGGGCTTTTCCTGGCGCTTTTCTTCAAGCCGTACTACGGGTGGTGGCTGCGGTGGGTGCGGAAGCCGGGGGCGGCGTTGCCGCTTATGCTGATTTCGGTTCTGCTGCCGCTCGGCCTGCTGGTCTGGTATTTCGGTTCGTTTGTGGTGGACCAGGCGAGCAACTTGTTGACGCAGGCGCCGGAACTCGCCGACAAGTTCATGACCTGGTTCCACGGCATGTTCCCCAAAGTGCAAGTTCTGGCGAACAAGCTCGGCATTTCGTATCAGGATTGGCTGCAATCGCCGGAGATTCGCGTGACGCAGGTCGGCGCCGGATTCATCCGCTATCTGGGCGGAGCGGTCAGCTGGCTTGTGGCGCTCGTGTTTTTCGCCTACTTCATCACGCGCCCGGTGAAGCGCGGCGAGGATTACGTGAAAGAGATGCCGTTCCTGAAGGAGGATACGCGCAATTTCGTCGCGGAGCAGATCAACACCTTCATCGACATCGTCGTCAGCTTCTTCCAGTGCCAGGTCGTCATCTGCCTGATCGAAGGCGTCCTTTACGGGACGGGGTTCATGCTCGTGGGTCTGCCGTACGGGTTCGTCATCGGGTTTGCGCTCGGGCTCCTCAACCTGTGCCCGTTTTTCGGGACGATCGCGTGCCTGCCGCTTGCGCTGCCGCTGGCCTACCTCGGGCCCGGCGGGTCGCTCTTGCGCCTCTTCGGCGTCCTTTCGGTGTGGCTCGCGGGGCAGATTCTGGACGGGTACCTCATCACGCCCAAGATACAGGGCGGCAAGACGGGGCTCGGGTACGCCGGGGTCATCTTCAGCTTTTTCTTCTGGGGCGCGGTCTTCCAGTCGCTTCTCGGGCTGCTGCTGGCGATTCCGCTTTCGGCGTTCTGCGTCGTGTTCTGGCGCGCGCTCAAGTCCAAATACATCAAGCCCGTCGTCTGAGTCGGCAATATGGAACCGTCACGCGTCAATGTACTGTGTTTGAAGTGGGGCACGCGCTATCCCGCGGCGTTCGTGAACAGGCTGTACCGCGGCGTCCGCCGCCATTTGCACCGTCCGTTCCGGTTCGTCTGCGTGACGGACGACCCCACGGGGCTGGACGACGGGATCGACGCGGAGCCGTTCCCGCCGCCGCCGCCGGGGCTGGAGACGAAACCGTGGCCCAACATCTTCGTCAAGCTCCAGGTGTTCAAGGATGGGTTTGCGGACTTGAAGGGGCCTACGCTTTTTCTGGACATCGACCAGATCGTCACGGGCGACCTCGACTGCTTTTTCGACTACAAGCCGGGCGCATTCTGCATCATCCGGAACTGGATCGAGCTACGCAAGCGCATCTTCCGGCGCGCGCCGTCCGTCGGCAATTCGTCGTGCTTCCGCTTCGAGGCGGGGCAGATGGACTGGGTGTACGAGAAGTTTCTGGCCGAGAAGGCGCAGGCGATGGACCGGCGCTTCTTCCGGACCGAGCAGGCGTTCATGACACATGCCGTGGCGTCGCGCCAGACGGTCAACTGGTGGCCGGAGGGCTGGGTGCGCAGTTTCAAGCGCGCCTGCGTGCCGCCGTGGCCGCTGAACCATGTGCTCGCGCCGCGGTTCGCGCCCGGCACGCGCATTCTCTGCTTCCACGGCAATCCGGACCCCGACCAGGCGATCGCCGGGTTCAAGGGGCGCCACCTCAATACGTGGACGCGTCCGGCGCGCTGGGTGGCGGAATTGTGGGAGAACGGCTGAACAGGACATTTGAAGGAACGGCAACATGAGACGCGCACAGATTACCCGCGACACGAAAGAAACGAAGATCACGCTTTCCCTGGGTCTGGACGGCTCGGGCGAAGGGACGGTCGACACCGGCATCGGGTTCTTCAACCACATGCTCGAGCTTTTCAAGAAGCACGCGCTCGTCGATCTGGACGTGAAGGTCGACGGGGATCTGGACGTCGACTACCACCATACGGTGGAGGACACGGGGCTTGTTCTGGGGCAGGCGCTGAATGCCGCGCTGGGCGACCGCAAGGGGCTGACGCGGTACGGTTTCGCTTCCATTCCCATGGACGAGGCGCTGTGCGAGACGTCGCTGGACCTGGGGGGGCGGCCCTTCCTCGTCATGCAGTGTCCGATGAAGCACATGTTCGTGAAGGATTTCGAGGTCAAGCTGGTCGAGGAGTTCTTCCGCGCCGTCAGCGTGGAGGCGCGCGCCAACATCCATCTGCGCCAGATTTACGGGGACGAGACGCATCACGTGTGCGAAGGGTTCTTCAAGAGTTTCGCGCGCGCTTTGCGCCAGGCCAAGGCGATCGACCCCAACGAGAAAGGAGTGCCCTCATCCAAGGGGGTGATATGATAATTCTACCTGCAATCGATTTGAAGGACGGCAAATGCGTGCGCCTGCGCCAAGGGCGCGCGGACGACGTGACGGTCTACGGGGACGATCCGGCCGAGCAGGCCCGGGACTGGGCGGAGCAAGGCGGCGAGGAGCTTCATGTCGTGGATCTGGACGGCGCTTTCGAGGGCGAGCCACGGCATACGGAAGTCATCGCGCGCATCATCGCGGCGTTCGGGCGTCCGGTCGAAGTGGGCGGCGGCCTGCGCACGCTCGAGACGGTGAAGGAGATTCTGGACGCCGGCGCGGCGCGCGCCATCATCGGGTCGGCCGCGCTGGAAGACCCCGCGTTCCTTTCCGCGGCGCTCGAGCTTTACGGCGAGAAGATAGCCGTGGGGATCGACGCGCGCAATGGATTCGTGCAGACACGCGGCTGGGTCGAGACGACGCGGGTCAAGGCGACGGATCTCGCCGTGGCCGTGGCCAAAGCGGGCGTCAAGACGATCATCTACACGGACACCGCCACGGACGGCATGCTGAAGGGGCCCAACTTGACTCAGATGGCGGCGATATGCGACGCGGTGCCGACGTGCCGGGTGACGGCTTCGGGCGGCATCAGTTCGCCTTTCGACATCACGAGCCTGAAGGCGCTGGAGCGTCCGAACCTGCACGCGGCCATCGTCGGGAAAGCGCTTTACGACGGGCGCACGACTTTGAAAGAAATGAATCTGGCGGGCGTTTGATGGACGCGAAACTTGTCACGATCGGGGGGCTGCGCACCGCTTTCGTCCCCTGCGAGGCGGAAAGCGTCGCCGTGGGACTTTTCGTCGCTTCGGGTTCGCGCCACGAGCCGGCGAAACTGGCGGGCATTTCGCACCTCATCGAGCACATGCTCTTCAAGGGCACGCCCACGCGGCCCGCGCTGGACATTACGCGCGCGATAGAAGGGCGCGGCGGGAATTTCAACGCGTGGACGAGCGAGGATTCGACGTGCTACTACGCGCATTTGCCGTGCGAATACCTGGACGAAGCGGTGGACATCCTGGCGGACATGTACCTCAACGCGGCGCTGGCCCCCGACGAGTTCGCGCGGGAGCGGGAAGTCGTGCTGGAAGAAATCAAGATGTACGAGGACGACCCGGGTTCCGTGGCGGCGGAAAATCTGCAGAGCGCGCTTTTCCCGCTCAATCCGCTGGGGCGTCCGGTCGCGGGGTCTGGGGCGACCTTGAGCACCTTCACGCCCGAGACGCTGCGCGCCTATATCGCTTCGCACTACACGGCGGCCACGACCGTCCTCGTCATCGCGGGGCGTTTCGTCGAGGAGGACGCCACGAATCTCGTGCGGCGCGCGTTCCAGTCCATCCGCACGCGCCGGGCACGGAAGCTTTCCTTCAAGAAAATCGATTGGGACTGCCCGCCCGTGGCCGAGGTTTCCGCCACGAAAGACGTGAAGCAGACGCAATTGGCGCTCGGATACCGGACGTTTGGCGTGGAAGATCCGCGGCGGTACGCCGCCACGGTGATGGACGCGATTCTGGGGCGCGGGATGTCGAGCCGGCTCTTCCAGGAAGTACGCGAAAAGCGCGGGCTCAGCTACGATATTTCCTCCCGCATGCAGTTCTTCCAGGACGTGGGTCTGTTCACGATCACGGCGGGGCTCGATCCGCGGCAGGCCGGGGCGACGCTCGCCACGGTGGACCGCGAATTGCGGCGCTTGATCGAGAAAAAGGTGGGCGCGGCGGAACTCAAGCGCACGAAGGAGTTCCTCGTCGGGAACTTCCGGCTTTCGCACGAACGCGTCACGTCCAAAATGTTCTATCACGGCGCCATGCTCCTTTCCCGGGGGCGGCTGGTCGATCCCGAAGAGGAGATAGACGGCGTGCGGGCGGTCACAGCGGAAGAAGTGCAGGCGGTCGCGCGGGAAATCTTCACGCCCGGGAACCGCAGTTTGAGTCGCGTGGACCCCAAATGAAAGGGATTTCAATCATGTCGGACATCAAAGAAGAGATAAAAGCCCTCAAAAAAGCGCGAAAAGCGGTCATTTTGGCCCACAACTACCAGCGCGCCGAGGTGCAGGACGCGGCGGATTTCACGGGCGACTCGCTCGAACTCGCCCGCCGTGCGACGCAGGTCGAGGCGGACGTCATCGTCTTCTGCGGCGTGTACTTCATGGCGGAAACCGCGGCGATTTTGAATCCGGGCAAGACGGTCCTCATCCCCGACCCGACGGCGGGGTGTCCGATGGCGGACATGGTCGACGCGGAACAATTGCGCGCGTTGAAGGCGAAGCACCCGGGCGCGGTGACGGTCTGCTACGTCAATTCGACGGCGGAAGTCAAGGC
>DBKW01000087.1:7654-14826 GCA_002298665.1 Verrucomicrobia bacterium UBA740
CCCGTCTTGGTGCATCCCGAGTGCGCGAAAGACGTGCGGGAGGCGGCGGATGCGCGCCTTTCCACGGGCGGCATGTGCCGGTATGCGCGCGAAAGCGCCGCGGAGACTATCCTTGTCGGCACGGAAGTCGGCATTTTGCACCGTTTGCGGACGGAGAACCCCACGAAGACGTTCGTGCCGGTATCGGAGGCGCTCGTCTGCCCGAACATGAAAAAGACGACGCTCGAGAACCTCGCCGCGGCCCTGCGCGAGGAGAAAACGCGCGTGACGGTGCCGGAACCCGTCGCCACACGCGCCCGGCGGGCGATTGACGCGATGCTCGCGATTCCCTAAGCCCGCGCCCCTTCGCCCAGGGCGACCTGGTGGGAAAGGACGGCAAGGGACTGCGCTAGGTCCATATTCTGGACTTTTACGCCGCGCGGCACATTCAATTGGATGGGCGCGAAGTTCCAGATTCCCTTGATTCCGGCCGCGACAAGCTGGTCCGCGCAGGCTTGCGCGGCCGTGCCGGGGACGGTCAGAATGGCGACTTTGACCTTGAGGTTCTTGATGAGCCGGCCCAGTTCGCTCATGGGACGTATCTTGACGCCATGGAAGGATTCGCCGATAAGTGCCGCGTTCGCGTCGAATGCTACCGGAATGGAGAGATTCTGCTCTTCGAAGCCGGAATAGCCCAAGAGTGCACGGCCGAGCGAGCCGACGCCGATAAGCGCCGCATCCATGGCGTTGTCCCAGCCAAGCGCACGGTTCATGGCTTCGCACAGTTCTTTCGCCGGGTAGCCCCGGCGGGGCGTGCCGGGAACGCCCGTGCGGGCGAAGTCCTTTCGCGTCAAAACGGGGTCCAACCCCAGTTCCTCGGCCAGCACGGCGCTGGATACGTCCAGTTCGCCCCCGGCCATCTTCGCCTTGATCGCCCGTATGTAGATCGGGTACCGGCGAATGGTCGGCAACGGCAACGGACTCAACTTCACGGATTCTGCACGCTTTTTCATTTCGGCACTATTATATCATATTTCGCGTCTGTTTGTGCGTGGGACGCGCATTCGCCCCCTCCCCGACTGGGATTCGCGCGGCGAAAAATCCGCGTCACGCGGGAAAAGAGGGGGTTGCGGACGCAGGGCTGTTTATGGTATAATCTACAACATCCTGCGACTGTCTAAGGAGGTTTCCCTGCCGCGGGTGCCCCGCAGGGTTGCGGGGTGTTCGTGTCTCGAGGTGGGACATGTGGCAGGGTGGGGCTTCCCGGTCCGCAGAATAGAGAAAGATAACGAAAATGAAGATCGACAAAGCCGCCATCAAGAACGAGTTCCAGCGTCACGACCGTGACACGGGTTCGAGCGAAGTTCAGATTGCCATTCTCACGAAGGAGATCGAGGCATTGACGGCGCACCTCAAGGCGAACAAGAAGGACCACAGCTCGCGCTATGGCCTTCTGCGCAAGGTGCAGAATCGCCGCACGCTCCTGGACTACCTGAAGCGTGAAAACTTCGAGAGCTACAAGGCGCTCATCGCCAAGCTCGGCATCCGCCGCTAAGCGGCGGGCGGGGTCGGCGCCCCGCATTGCCTTTACAAACAGAAAAAGAAAAGACAAATAAATGCAAGGTACAAAGCAGTTCAAGGTCGACATCGCGGGGACGGACCTCGTGATCGAGACCGGGCTTCTGGCGCAGCAGGCGGCAGGGGCCGTCACCGTTTCGTACGGTGACACGACCGTCTTCACGGCGGTCACGAATACGGATACGCCGCGGGAAGGGATCGATTTCTTCCCGCTGCAGTGCGAATACCGCGAGAAGTTCTACGCGGCGGGCAAGTTCCCCGGCGGATTCTTCAAGCGCGAGGCGCGCCCGACGAGCAAGGAAATCCTGACCGCGCGCATGTGCGACCGGCCGATCCGCCCGCTCTTCCCGGAGGGGTACTACAACGATGTGCAGGTCAATTCGACGCTGATCCAGTCCGACTGCACGCGCGAGGCGGACTTTCTGGCGGTGAACGCCGCGTCCGCGGCGCTGCACATCAGCGAGATTCCGTTCATGGGTCCGATCGGGTGCGTGCGCATCGGCCGCATCGACGGACAGTGGGTGATCAATCCGACCCACGAGCAGAAGGCGAAGAGCGACATCGACCTCCTGTACGCGGGGTTGCGCGACAAGTTCCTGATGATGGAAGGTTCCGCCTCCGAAATCAGCGATGAGGACTTCATCGCCGCGCTCAAGCGTGCGCATGAGGAGGTCGTCAAGATCATTGACCTCCAGCTCGAAATGCGCCGCGCGCTGGGCAAGCCGGACAAGGTGATCAAGGACGTCCCCCAGCCGGCGGACAAGATGGACTTCATGCGCAAGGAAGGCGGCGAGGCTCTCGCGGCGGCCCTGCTCATCAAGGGCAAGCTGGAGCGCCAGGGCAAGGTCGCGGCCATCAAGGAAGACCTCCTCAAGAAGGTCGCCGAGAAGTGGCCGGAAGTCGACGCGGTCGGTTTCGTGCACCTTTTCGATGCGCTCGAGATCGAGACCGTGCGCAAGAACGTGCTGGAGAAGGGGCTGCGCATCGACGGCCGCGCCCAGCACGAGATCCGTCCGCTTTCGGCGCAGGTCGGCGTTTTGCCGCGTCTGCACGGCAGCGCGATCTTTTCGCGCGGCGAGACCCAGTCCTTTGCGACGGTGACGCTCGGCACGAAGAAGGATGCGCAGGAGCTCGACTCGGTGACGGGCGGCGAGGCCTCCAAGCGGTTCATGCTGCACTACAACTTCCCGCCCTACTGTACGGGCGAAGTCGGCCGTCTCGGTTCCACCGGACGTCGCGAAATCGGCCATGGCGCCCTCGCGGAACGTTCCATCGCCGAGGTTCTGCCGGACGATTTCCCCTATTCGATCCGCGTCGTTTCGGAAATCATGGGGTCGAACGGCTCCTCGTCGATGGCGTCCATCTGCAACGGGTGTCTGGCGCTCATGGACGCGGGCGTGCCGCTCAAGCGCACGGTCGCGGGCATTTCGATCGGCCTTTTCACGAACGCGGACCAGTCGCAGAAGGTGCTCGTCACCGACATTCTCGGGGCTGAAGACCACTGCGGCGACATGGACTTCAAGGTCGGCGGCACGCGCAAGGGCATCACGGGCTTCCAGGTCGACCTGAAGCTGCGTGGTCTCACGTGGGATCTCGTCGAGGGCGCGATCAAGGCGGCGCACGAGGCGCGCCTTAAAATCATCGATTTCATGGAGTCGGTCATTCCGGCACCGCGCGGCGAACTCAACAAGTACGCGCCGCGGATCGAGGAGATGCAGATTCCGGTCGACAAGATCGGCGCGTTGATCGGTCCGGGCGGGGCGAACATCCGCAGCATCGTCGAGACGACGGGTGCGCAGATCGACATCGACGACGACGGCAAGGTTTCCATCTTCGCGACGTCGCTGGAGTCGATGAACGCGGCGAAGAACGCGGTCGGTTCCGTCACGGCGGTGGCCGAGCCGGGCAAGATCTACGAGGGCACGGTCAAGGGCGTCAAGGATTTCGGCGCGTTCGTCGAGATTCTGCACGGGCTCGAGGGGCTCTGCCACATTTCGGAACTCAGCGACAAGCGCGTGCCGAACGTGGAGTCGGTCTGCAAGGTCGGCGACAAGATGCGCGTGAAGTGCCTGGACGTGGACGACCGCGGTCGCATCAAGCTTTCGCGCCGGGCGGCCATGGCCGATCTGGACGCGCAGGCCCGGAAGTGAAAGGGCGGGCGCGATGGACTATGTGATGACTTTTCTGGAAGGTCTCGCATCGTTCATCTCGCCCTGCATACTGCCGCTCCTGCCTGTCTACCTGATTTATTTCGCAGGCGGCGCGGCGGACAAAAGACGCACGCTCACCGGGGCGTGCGCCTTTGTTTCGGGTTTTTCGCTCGTTTTCGTGCTTTTAGGCGTGTTTGCCGGCACGCTCGGCGCGCTGTTGGGCGCGCACCGGCATGTGATTTCGTATGTGTGCGGCGGGATTGTCGTCGCGCTCGGGCTTTCCTATCTGGGGCTTTTTCGCCTGCCGGCGGGGAGAAACGCCGCGCGGAAGAGTCCGACGGC
Organism: Verrucomicrobia bacterium UBA740; assembly: GCA_002298665.1. Lineage (GTDB taxonomy): Bacteria > Verrucomicrobiota > Kiritimatiellia > RFP12 > UBA1067 > UBA1067. The sequence continues at coordinate 11,704 of DBKW01000087.1, forward strand.
GGGTTTTCTCGGGTCCTTTCTGTTCGGCATGGTCTACGCGGTTTCCCTTACACCCTGCGTAGGCGTCTTTTTGGGCGCGGCGTTGGCTTTGGCGGCCCGTTCGGCGTCCGTCGGGAAAGGCGCGGCGCTTTTGGCGGTCTATGCGCTGGGGCTCGCGGTTCCGTTCGTCCTTTCCGCGCTTTTCATCGACCGTCTCAAGGGGGTCTTCATGGTCATCAAGAATCATTATAAGGTTATCAATCCCGTATGCGGCGCACTGCTCGTCCTTTTCGGTGCGGGCCTGATTGTGCAGACCGCCTGCGCAACGGGGGCGAAAGTCCCGGCGGAAGCGCCGACAACCGCCGCGGAGAAGGAGGCGTCCGTCGCACGCCCCCGGAATGTATCCGCCGCGGCGTTCGAGAAAGAGGTTTTGGGGGCGGAACTCCCGGTTATCGTCGACTTCTGGGCGCCGTGGTGCGGTCCTTGCCGCCAGATGGCGCCGGTTTTGGACGAATTGGCGGCGAAAAGCGCCGGAAAGTTCCGGGTTGTGAAGGTGAATATCGACGAAGCGCCGGAACTGGCCTCGCGCTATCAGGTGAATGCCATACCCAACATCGTCCTTTTCGAGAAGGGACAGGTCCGGGGGCGCAGTGTCGGGCTTTGCACCGCCGCGGAGCTACGCGGCCGGTTGCGTCTGCCGTAAGCCATGGGCGTCGTCCTCGAAAGCGAGCGCCGCGGATGGAAGGCGCGGTGTTTTCTCTTCGTCGTCTACGCGCTTTTGTCCCTCGGGGCGTTGACGATGGTCTATCCGTTCGCCGTGATGATTTCGGCGAGTTTCTCCTCTTCCTACGACTATGCGCGGCACAGTCCGGTCGTGGACGCGCTTTTCGACCGGGGCGACCGTTTCATGCGCTCGATCGCGCTGCGGTTCCGCACATTTCCCCGGGCACTGTATCCGGACGCGCCGGCCGCATGGACGAGCTGGGAGATGGTGGCGCAGGATCGCGGGGCGGTTCGGGCGTTTGCCGCGCGGGAATTGGCGCCCTATGCCGACCCGGCGGCACGCGAAACGGCGCGGAAACAGTCCGCCGCGCTCCTGGACGATCTGGAACGGACGGACCCGGCCGACACGGTGTGCCATTACGATCCGCGGGACGTCGCCCGCTTTGTGAAGGCGAAATACGGCACGCTGGAGAAGCTGAACGCCGCCTGGCCCATCCCGCATAAATCGTTCTTTTCGGTCTCTTTCTCGGCGGAATCGAAGGTCTTGCCGGGGGAAAGGCGGGAAAACGACCCGAAGTTCGCGACTTGGCTCGAACTCAAGCGCGACTACGTGCAACGGGCGAAAGAACGCGGGGACTGGGTTTCGCGCACAATGCCCGCCGACCTCGCGAACCCCGCGACCGCCCGGACGGTTCGGGGGGCTTTGGCGGTGCAGTTTCTGGACCACGGGTGGCGCGACTTCTTCGAGGGCGCGCTCGCCAACTACCGGCTCGTGGGGGACTACCTTTTCCTGCGCGGACGCGCCTTCGCGAACACGATCATACTGGTTTTGCTGTCCATATTGGCTTCCTTGACGGTCAATCCGCTCGCCGCCTACGCCCTGTCGCGTTTCCGGCTCGGGGGGACGGAGAAAATCATCCTTTTCCTGCTGGCGACGATGGCCTTCCCGGCGGCGGTCACGGCGATTCCCGGCTTTTTGCTGATACGCGATCTGGGGCTTTTGAACACGTTCGCCGCGCTCGTTCTGCCGACGGTCGCCAACGGAATGTCCATTTTCATCCTCAAAGGCTTCTTCGACGCCCTGCCGCGCGAACTTTACGAGGCCGCGGCGATTGACGGGGCGGGCGAGCTGACAGTGTTTTTGAAGATTACCCTCCCGCTGACGGCGCCCATCCTCGCCGTAAACGCCCTCAACGCCTTCATCCATGCCTATTCGTCGTGGGAATGGGCGTTTCTCGTGTGCCAGAAGGAGTCCCACTGGACGCTGGCGGTGTGGATGTACCAGCTTTCGCAGACGTTCGCCCACCAGCCGTGGTGCGTGATGGCGGGTTTTGTCGTGGTGTCGATTCCGACGGCGGTCGTCTTTCTCGTGTGCCAGAAGGTCATTTTGCGCGGCATCGTCCTGCCGAGCCTGAAGTAATGCAAGGGATTTCGCCGCGCTATACCGTCCTTGTCGTCACCTGGAACGGGGACGACCTCCTCAAGACGTGCCTCGATTCGCTCGTGCAGGCCCTGGACGAACCCCCGCCCTGCGTGGTCGTGGACAACGGTGCGGCGGAGTCCACCCGCGCGCTTTGCGCGGGCTACCCCTTCGTGGACTACGTCCGCGCGCCCGGCAATCTCGGGTTCGCCGGCGGAAACAATCTGGGGCTTCCCTTCTGCAAGACGGAGTACGTCTGCCTGTTGAACAACGATACCCGTCTGCGCGGCGATTCGTTCGGGCCGCTCGTGCGGTTTCTGGACGCCCACCCCCATGTCGCCGTCGCGCAGGGCACGCTGATTCTGCCGCGGTGCGGCGGGGCATACGACGATTGCGGCACGCGTCTGACGCGCTGGGGACTGCAGAACCACCGCTTCTTCCGGACTTTGCCGCGGGGACCGCTTGAGGCCGCGGCGGTTTTTTCCGCCAAAGGGGCGTTCATGATGGTGCGGCGGGGCGTTTTGGACGCCTTGGGCGGCGTTTTGTTCTACAACGACTTCAAAAGCTACTACGAGGAGACGGATTTCTGCCATCGCGTCTGGCTGAGTGGCTCGGAAGTGTGGTTTGTGCCGACGCAGCCGGTCGAGCACCTTTGCGGGGCGACGTCGGGACGGATGGACAACGCGGCGATTTGGCGGCAGTATCTGGGCAATATCTTCTTTTCGTTCCTGGCGAACTTCTCGTATGAGGGATTTCTGCGCATTTTGCTTCCGTTTACGGTGGTTTACGCCGGTTATCTGGGGAAATGCCTCGCGACGGGGCGGATACGGCATTTTTGCGCCGCGGCGTGCGTCGTGCGCGATCTGTGGGGACGGCGGGCGAACCTGAAGGCGGCGCGGCGGCGGGTCCAGGGGATGCGCGTCTTGTCGGACCACGCCTTTCTCGCACGCGTCCTCGGGGCGTGACCCCGTCTCGCCGGAACGGCGATGGCGTTGCGCCGG